>CAKQTG010000002.1 GCA_934276735.1 uncultured Alphaproteobacteria bacterium
CATTCCTGCGCAGGCAGGAATAGGGTCTAAGAAATTACTCCCGCCCATTGTTGCACAATGTTCGTAAAACATGGTCCACAATAATAAAATCCGCGATTGCTCGGATACGGCTCGCGTCCGCTCGCACTGTATAGTCCCTATTCCTGCCTGCGCAGGAATGACAAGGGCGGTGTATTTGTGTTTATTTTATGACCATTGTTTATGTCTTAGCCGCGGGGCAAGTTCCCCTCCGGGAACCACCCACGGAATTTAACAATTCCGCGGGGCTCGGACAAGCCCCAGAATGACAAGATTAAAAACGAACCAGGTTCTCCTCCTGTGGAGGAGTCCCGCGTAGCGGGGAGGTGGTCTTTTTTTACAATATTACGAACTCTCAAGACCACCCCGGCACTCCGTGCCACCCCGACCCGGGTCCCGCGGAATTGTTAAATTCCGTGGGTGGTTCCCGGAGGGGAACTTAGGCCGCGACGGTAAAAAGACAAGCACGCCATTTGCGGACACTTTCATTGCTCTCTGCTCTCTGAAAATCCGACACCCCGGCGCGTTGCGCCACCCCTCTGGCCAGAGGGGAACTTAGTGCGTTTTTATTTCCCCCACACTGGGGCGATGGCGTATTCGGCCGCCAGTGGCACGGTCAATGCTGTTACATGAGTCATCGCGTACTGAATTTGCGTCGCAAATTCAGCAGCGACCGCCGCGTCACATTCAAATACCATTTCATCATGAACCTGCATAATCAGTTTTATTTTGTCGGCATTGGGACGGACAATGTCGCGGTATATTTGCACCATTGCACGCCGCATCAAGTCAGCCTCGAACCCCTGGATTGGGGCATTGACCGCCGCACGCATTGCGTATGCGCGCAGACGGGGATTACGAACCTCGGGCAGTTCTATGCGGCGACCCCACGGGGTATAAACGCACGCGTTCTGCATTGCGAAATCGCGCGTTTCGGTGATGTATTTTTCAATTTCTGGCAGGCCGGCCATATACGAATTTATCAGTTCTGCGGCCGCTGCGCGGGATATGCCCAACTGGCCCGCCAGGCCAAATGACGATATTCCGTATATTATAGAGAAATTTACCGTCTTGGCCGCGCGACGCATTTCACGCGGAACAGGCGCGCCGGGTGCAATGCCAAAAATCTTGCGCGCGGTTTGTTCGTGAATATCAGTGCCGGCGTGGAACGTTTCTTTGAAAGTTGCGACATCGGCGACGTCCGCCAACAGACGCAGTTGAATCTGGGAATAGTCAACAGAAATCAACAACCGACCCGTCGGCGCAACAAAACATTTTCGAATCTGTTCCCCCAGTTCGGTTTTAATCGGAATATTTTGCAGGTTCGGATCACGACTGGACAGACGTCCGGTGTTCGTGCTGGTTTGTAAATAGGTGGTGTGAATACGACCGTCTGATGCAATCTGGCGCGGCAATGTGTCCGCGTATGTGCCAGCCAACTTGGCGATAGAACGCCATGACAGAATTTTATCAATTATAGGATGTGCGTCAGACAGGTCGCCCAGGGCATCGGCATCGGTGGAACGTTTTTTGTTCGCAGGCAATTTTAATTCATCAAACAAAACAGCACCAAGTTGTTTAGGACTGGCGATATTAAACTCGTGGCCTGCCTGTTCCCATATTTCTGATTCCAGTTTGCCCAGGCTGTCGTGAAAGGCACCTGACAGTTGCTGCAGTCCTGTGCGGTTGACCAAAACGCCGGCGCGTTCCATCTGGACCAGGACCGGCATCAGTGGCAAATCGCAGGTTTCGTATAATTCGCGCAGTTTCGCATTTGCGTCCAGGCGTGGTCGTAATATTTCATACAGTGCCATACAAACGCTTGCGTCTTCGGCCGCATAGGGCGCGGCGACGGATATATCCAGGTGTGCAAAGTGCATGTCGGCATCGCGTGTCTTGGGCGGAAACAGCGACGCAAAATGGATATTTTCGTGCCCCAGGTGCAACATTGCCAGTTCGTCCAGACCGTGTCCGTGCAGCGTCCCGTCCAGCGCATATGACAACAACATTGTATCATCAATTGGGGCAATTTTTTCGATATCCCACCCCTCGTTCGCCATTATGTGCAGGTCGTATTTCAGGTTATGTCCAATCTTGGTAATGCCCGGATTTTCTAGTATCGGGCGCAGGGCGTCATACACCGCGGCAACCGATAACTGGTGCGGGGCGGGCGCGTCGGTGCCGAACAAATCGGTCGCGGGTGCCGTATGGCGCAATGGAATATATGCGCCGTGTGTCGCGTCGGCGGCCAGGGAAATCCCCACCATTTTATCGGCAATTGGATTCAGTCCGGTTGTTTCGGTATCGATTGCGACCACGTGATTTATGCGTGATAAAAATTTTTGCAATGCGGCGGCGTCCTGGATTATTTCGAACGTCATTGGGCGCACAGGGGTGGGCCGGGGGGCCGGGGTGCGGGGTGTGGTGGTAATTTCCACCGGGCATTGTGACGCGGCAAATTGGAATTCTGGCACCGCGTGTGACGCGTCAAATTTTTCCAACGGGAACAGTTTTTCAATCTTTGCCACCAGTGAATTACTTTCCAATTTTGTGCGGACAAAATCCAACGCTGCTGGTGTGTTAAACCGAAAAGGTGTAATTTCCAGGCCAGACAAATCCACATCTGATTTTAATTGCACCAGTTTGCGCGATACGTATGCCGATTCGCGATTGTCGCGCAACAGATTGCGCGTGCGTTCATTTTGAATTTCGTCCAGGTGGTCATACAGTGCGTCCAGACTGCCAAACTGGTTTATTAATTCGGCGGCCTTTTTCGGGCCGATGCCCGGCACGCCTGGCACGTTGTCAGACGAATCGCCCATCAGTGCCTGGACATCAACCACGCGATCGGGTGTGACACCGAATTTTTCCAGCACACCGGGCGCACGGATTTCGCGCTGTTTCATACCGTCATACA
The DNA here is from genome assembly GCA_934276735.1 of uncultured Alphaproteobacteria bacterium. Lineage (GTDB taxonomy): Bacteria > Pseudomonadota > Alphaproteobacteria > Rs-D84 > Rs-D84 > Enterousia. The sequence continues at coordinate 2,936 of CAKQTG010000002.1, forward strand.
AGAACACACAATTGGATACCAATTGCATTAAATCCTTGTCGCCGGTGATGATGCGTGTGCTGTCGGTGGCAGAACAATTTTGCCGCGCCAGGGTTGCGATTACATCGTCTGCTTCGACCCCGGGAATACATAATACTGGCATTCCCATTGCTGCTGCGCCGGTGCGCACCATGTGCGATTGTGTTATTAAATCATCTGGGGTTTCAGGACGGTTGGCCTTGTATGCAGGATAAATATCCTGACGAAAAGAAATGCGCGACGCGTCAAACACGCACACAAATGCGTCGTCGGGGCGGGCTGCCGATAATATAGGTAACATCATATTGAAAAATCCATACACTGCGCCCACAGGTGTGCCATCACTGCGCGTCAGGCGGCTGTGCACGCCGTAATAGGCACGAAATAACAACGAATTTCCATCAATCAGTGTCAGCATTTGAATTTTTCCATATAACTGTTTTATAAAACGTGGGGACGCAAATTTTGCGCCCCCCCCCCCCGGTATTTAATTAAAATACATAGCGCAATTTCAGGCGACCTTCGTATTGCAAAATGTCTGGCTTTTTATTGCCAAATTCATAGATGTCTGGCGCATACAGGGCGCGCGCTTCGGCATCAATTTTGATTGGCAATGCCGGCACATCAAATGTCAGCCCCAGCATTCCTTGATATGCGGCACCGTGTTCAATGTCAACCGATGGAATATCAACATCGCCACCAAACACGCCACCAATACCAACGCCCAAATATGGGTGCACAACTGTTGACGGCATTTTTAAATACAGATTCGCCATACCAACGTGCATTTTTACCAAATCGCTGTTCAGATAACTGTATTCGCCTTCTATGCGCAGGACGGGAATATCAACCCCCAAGACCGCGCCGTATGATTGGGCGTTTTCGGTTTTGTTGTCGTGACCGCCAAACTGGCTGGCTGCGCCAACGCCGATTGTCGCACCGGCATAGAAATCATACAAGACATTACTTGCATTGGCATTTGCGCCAGTGAACAGGACAGACGCCATGGTTAAAATGCCTGCAGTTTTTAATTTCATATTTTTCTCCTTTGTGTGATATTATAATAGAAAAAAGAGATATTGATATGCAAGAAAATAAACCTGTTTTGGTCGTCGGACTGGGCAATCCTGGGGCGCAATATGCACGCACACGCCACAATGTTGGATTTATGGCGGTGCAACATTTGGCCGGGGCAGATGCCACGTGGCGCAACGAAAAAAATGCCAAAACCACATCTGGGAATATTGACGGACATCGCGTTATATTCGCAATGCCCCAGACGTTTATGAATCTGTCGGGGGACGCAGTGCAGCCACTGATGGCGTTTTATAAAATTCCGCTGGAAAATTTAATCGTGATTCACGACGATATGGATTTGGCGGTCGGTCGTATAAAAACTAAACTTGGTGGTGGCAGTGCAGGTCACAATGGCATTAAATCCATAGATGCGGCGGTCGGCAATCAATATAACCGTATCCGAATCGGTATCGGCCACCCCCGTGATATGGGATTGCCAATAAATCCGGCGGATTGGGTGCTGGGGAAATTTGATGATGCGCAAATGGCGGAAATAAATCGCGCAATTTCAGAAATCAATTTGTTTTGTCACCAACAAATTTGATGATTTCATCGCCATAGGCCGGCGGTGGCGGCAGGGTAAAGCAACCATCATTATCACAGAATTTTGTGCCATCGGTGCCCCGTTTGATGCCACATTCGTTTTCACTTCCTGCGCCCGCGGCCGATGAACGTCCCGCCGGGCAAGGATACCGTTGTTTCCCGCCCATGTCGTCTTTGTCAACGTTTGGGGCGGGGGAATAATATCCCGGCTCCGTCTGTTTGCATGTGTCTTTGGCTGTGTTTCCAGATGGGTCCTTGGATTCATAATACCCGGCGTAACAGTTTTCTACTTGTGTGGTTGGCGCATTAGTGTTCCATGAGGCTTCGTTCCCGTCGGTATTTGATATGGCTCCATATTGAAAACGGCGCGTACCGATTTCCTTATCGAAATCATCTGTGATATCCTGCATGACGGTGCATGTGCATTTATTATAGTTGTATTTTTGTGTGGTATCATCCCACTCTATGAGGCCGGCAACAGCGGCAGTTCTTCCTAAAAGATCGGTGCAGTCGTTTGACAAACTAGTATCTCCGTTACAATCTTTGACCCGTGGTTCGCATTGTCCCAGTGTCAGGGGTGTGCCGTTGTTGTTGATGTCGCAAACGATGTTATTATCAGGAACAACGACATACTTATCATCACATGTGTTGGCATAACATTTAAATTTGCCATGATTGATATTTTTTTCATCGGATATGTATATATAGTATTTGTCCTTGGTAAATTTGTCACATTCAGTCGTGGCACCAACATAAGGTGGTTTCGTTGGTGTCTTCTGTGGATTCCACCATTGTGGTTGGCATGAACCATTATTTATGTTTGTACTTGGGTATGCAAAATACGAGTTGCATACGTTCGTGACCTCCGTGCCATTGACCGTGGTCGTGCTAACATCGCACCCCAGGGTGTACACACACGTGCTGGGATAATATGCCGTTTCACTGGTTTTTTCCTTAAAAGCATGGTCCTTTCCGGGGATATGGACGCCATGCTCTTTACATTCTTGATAACAGTGTTGTGGCTTGGTTGCGCCGGTTGGGGCCAAGTCACCCAGATATATATGGCCATCGTCGTCTAGTAAATGTGAGTTGGGCCAATCGTCTTTACAGGGCACGCAAATAGCATATTCGCTGTATGTTCCATCTTGGCATTTTTCACACCGATCACCAATATATTCGCAACCACCGACTTTTTTACACAACTCTTCGTCGATTATATCAGCATTCCCATATTTACATACGCTGCCGTTGTCGGCGCGGACAGCCCCCAGTGGTAATATCAGGCATGCGATAAAGATTGCGATTTTTTTTCTCATCCTGGGGATAATGGTATGAAATATCGGGGGGCAAATCAACAAAAAACCGACCGTGCGGTCGGTTTAATTTTTAACGTTGATTCTGGGCGGGTGGGGTATTCACCGTCCATCCCTTGGATACCAGCCACAGGCTGTCTTCTTTTTGACATTTACCGGCGGGCCATTGAAAATTACCACGACCACGAATGCGGGCAGGATTTGCGGACATCAACCCATCCAGGTACGGAATCAGCGTCGGGCGAATAGCATCAACCGGAAAAGTGTAGCCTTTGTTTACATATTTTAAATAAACCATATTTACCAGGGGGTCATCCAATTGCCGTTGAATATTGTGGGTGCCAATCTCGTCATAATACCCTCTGAACCATTCCAATTCAACGTCGTGTTTTAAATCTTTTTCGTCATCGTCGCTGCATGACACCGGGACCATTGATGCGCCCGCCAACGCCAGTATCGGCAACGCCGTCTTTAATTTATATGGCAATTTTTGCAGGATTTTCATTTTTGTTACCCCTTTTGTTTTTTTGTTGTGCGTTTGTTCGGAATTTTTTCCTGAAAAACGCATAAAAGCAAAAGGGTCCGTAAAAATACGGACCCAATTACCCATTTATCATAAAACCAGACACAATCCCACACGTGACCGCGCCAATCCCGATCGCCACGCCGCCCGATGGCGACGTGGCGCAAAAATGCGAAATAAATACATTTGTTCGGAACATAACGTGACCCATTTGTTTTTGTGTCTGGTTTCGGTTTAGTTCATGCAAATTGTGGCCCAAAAAAGATTGTTTGTCAAGTATAAATTGTGCAATATCAAATAATTAGGATTTTTATCCGTGTTATTGTCCAGTCACAGTGATTGTGCAGTGTTGGGGCTCTTTCTTTGTGTTGTCATCGACGGATTCGCCCGTGCCCAGCCACGCCCATTGACCTTTTTCATAATACGTGCGTTTTCGTGTTATGCTGTCTGGTGCGCTTGTATTGTATGAACTTTCATACGTTGTGCCGTATGTGGTGCCATTATACAGCGGGTTGAAATACGCGCCAGTCGCATCGTCATATATGATGATTACATAGTGACCATCGCAACGCAATTCATCACCACTGGGGAAAACATCGCGGACTGTGCCGGTGGCAGAGAGCTTCTTATCGCCAACGCATACCAACATCGCTTTTTTGTTATTGGTGTCCGTGCCGTATGGACTGTTTGCGTCCGGCATATAGAACTGGGCCACACCATAGGAACTTGTGTTGCCCAGGCACAACTTTTTGCTGTTCGTGTTAAACAACATGTCCAGTGGTTTGCCGGTATAATCATTTGGGTGGTTCGGGGCCAGTGGAACCAGTTTATTCTTTGCATCACTGCAACAGTTGCCGAACACGTCCAGGACTTGGTCATCGTCGGTGGGTTCGGCCACGCAACAGTTAGACAGGCTCTCAAATACCGTGATGCGTTTTTTGGGGTTGCATTTGTTGCCGTCGTCGCTAAAATTCTCGCTTGGGGTGCAAATCCCATCGTTGGCCATTTTTTCGCCGACGCCGCATTGGGTATTGCTGCAACTGTTGGGCGCATCGGCGGTGCCGGTGTTTTTCGCAAACCATGCCATCAGTGTATCAGTGTCGCCAGTAATTGGTATTTTGATTTTGTTGGTGTCGGTGACGTTCGGCAATGGCGTTTTTGTATTCTGTTCACAGTTGCCCCACAGGCGTTCCGCCAGTCGGCATGTATAGCATTCGATTGATGATGCGTTGGCGCATTCGGTGGTGCAAATGTCATACACCCGATTCTTGGTGGTTGTATCGGCGGCGGTGTCCCCATCCGTGTCGTCGCCAGTGTTTGATTTGTCACACTTTTTGTCCTCATTAGTTGTATTATCAATACAGTAATTTTTGTCATAGAGCAGTCCATAGAAATTGCCATCATTTTTAATCTGGTTTTCCTGGCGACCCCAGATTTGTTTGATTGCGTCATCGCCCGCAGATGCAACACAAGCCTTGACATCGCCCCAGCATGACGTGCGGTCAACAATCGCATGACGATTGACCGATGTCTGGATATTTTCGCACAGGCCGAAATTGCCAGAAATAGACTTGCACGCCTGGATAATACAGGCGCGTCCAACCTCGCGACAGGTTTGCATTACGGTGTCAAACGTCTTGTCTGTGGCGATGGTGGTCATGCCGCCGACCCAGTCGGTATCGCCACCCGTGGTTTTCAATAATGCTGTGCATGCAGTGCGAACATCGGCGCACATGGCGTTGACGGTTTTATCCGCCGCAACACCAAAGGTTGACAGTGCGCGCGCATCAAAATCCTGTAACGATTTTGCCGTGTCACTGAGGCATTGTGTGGTCAGCGTGGTGCATGCCTGGCGCATATCTTCCAGTTTAGATTCCTGGGCCAATTTGATTTGGGCCAGCGCATCTTCGATAAATGCGTCCCAGACCGTGTCGGCGATGTCCTGGCAATTTTCCATTGCGGGTTCCAAGAATTTCTTTTTTGAATTCAGGTATGTGACAAACACCTGGTTCCCGGGGACCGATGTCCAGGTCTGGTCGGTGTCCGGACGTGTGATTAAATTGTTCAAATTCGCCAGGTCAACGGTCAAGAACGCCTCGCCCGTGGTGGGGTCAATATAACGTCCCGTTGTATCCAAACATTTGCCCAGGTTATCCCCGCACACGGTCGAATCGGTCAGCATTGCCAACATCTTGCTTTTACAGGTCAATATGTCGTCAGAATTACGTTTCTGGTAAATATCCAGGCGCGACATATCCAACAGTGCGCTGCCTTCGCGCAGTTTTTCGCGTGCCTGGTCCGTTTGGGTCTGGTATGTTTTTGCGACGGTGTTGCAGTCCTGTTCAATCGTGACCTGGTATCCACTCTCGGCAATAGAGAGTTCGTCGTCGGTGCAAACCTCGGTCGCCATTTCGCGACACACGGGCAGGGCCGCCGAATACAACGCCGTGCCGGATTTCGCCGTGTTCGCCGCCCCAGATAATGAATCCACACTGTCAAATGCGGCGTCGGTATCCAATGATAATGATATCGCCGTCAGCGAGTTGTCAAAATTGCTGTCGCTGAAACTGGTGTTTAGTTTTTTTGCAATTTCGTCCAGCATCTTTTTTGATTTTGATGTGTCTTTTTGTTGAAATGCCAATTCCCCCTCGGTCGCCTGGTTTAATGCGGCGGCATCTTCTTTGTCCATATTGACGGTCAACAGGCGTTGGTTGAAATCCAACATTTTGTCTTCGACCGTGTTCAGGTTTTTTTTCACGCTGTCAAATTCGTTCATACGGGACGAGCATGCACAACGTTTCAGCTGGCTGTCCTTGTTCGCACAGAATTCGTCCATACAGTTATAATAAACCTCGCGACATTTTTTGTAATCGCGGTTGATAACATCGTCGGCGGTGAGTGATTTTGTTGTGTCGGTTGTCGCCGCACGTGATATGGCGGCGCGCGCAGATGTCGCACTGCGCGATGTGGCGCGTGATTGTAGGGTCCCGCTGCGCGCGGTGGCGGCGGCGCGGGATTGTGTGGTCACACTGCGCGCAGGCGCGGCGGTGCGCGATACGGTTGCGCGCGCAGGCGCGGCGGTCGTGCCACCGGTGCGTTGTGATACCGCGGTGCGTGATGTAACGTTTGTTGTCCCGGCACCGCGCGTTGTTATGTTTGCGCCCGTTGTATTGCGATTACGCACAGTGGGGGCGTTTGCCGCGCCCAGGCCCGTTGCAATTCGTGATGTAGCCACCGATGTTGTCGGCGCAGATCCCGTCGCATTGCCACGATTATTTGATGCAACAGCACCCGGCGTGCGACGCGTCCCAGCGCGTGCGACATCGTCGCCATCGGTCGCCCATGATGGCAAAAAAGATACCAACATCAGGCATGTGGCAAAAAAAACTTTGATTCCTTTCATTCTTTTATATGTCAATGTTAGCAAAATTACAGAATCCCGGGCAAGGGAAAAATAAGAAATTCTTGGTGCGAGCAGGGGGACTTGAACCCCCAAGGTTTGCACCACAGCATCCTTAGTGCTGCGCGTATACCAATTCCGCCATGCTCGCACAGTGTGTCTATATTCTTATCAATATGTGGTTTGTTTTTCAACCGTTTTTGTGATACCATATAGGTGAAATCGTAAAGGTAAGGATTTTTAATATGACAAAATTGCCGAAATTTTTATTGCGTGTGTCGCTGATTGCGATGTTGCCGGTGGCCGCAAATGCCGCTGGGACATACTATACCGGGAATTACCAGTCGCCCCAGATGCGCTATAACACGCAATCGTATGCGTCGCGCGGATACGGTGCAAATACGACCCAGACGCGCAACTATAACACAACGGGATATTCGGCATATTCGTCAACGCGGCCAACCGTCGGCACCAGAACGGGCCAGGTGAACGTCGCACGCACCAATGCGCAACCGACCACAACGACTGCGTCTAGTAAAAATGGATTCTGGCTGGACGCCGGGATTTCGCACGAAAATGCGATGTGGCAATTTGAAATGAAGGAATCATCGTCAAAACTGCATTATGATAATGTCAGTTGGAACGTGTTGGATTTGCGTGGTGGATACGTTTTTGACGCAGGCAACACAAAAATGCAAATTGACGCCGGGTTCAAATACGGTATGCAATACGGCGACAGCAGTATGGTTGACGACGATGTTTCCGATGGTGGGTATTTTGTCACACGCTGGGTGAATGAAGCGAACGAGGTTATTGGTGATCAAATTGGTCACGCATTGTCGGTCGGAACCAGCAATGGCGGTGATATGTATGGATTTAACGCCGGATTTGGCCTGACTGATTTCTTTAAGTGGGGCAATATGCGTGTGACACCGTCGTTGGGGTATCGCTATTTCAAATATAAATTGGAAACCAAAAAAAATTATGGATTGTCAGTTGATACGGCGGCGTGCTTTAAAATAGAAGGCAGTGATGAAATCCAATGTGACCCAGCGATAGTTGTTGAATTGTCTGATGGTTCGCAACAGGTTTTGTGGCGCGACAGTGTGACTGGGAAAATGGAAGTCGCGTCAAATGCAAAATATATTGACAGCCAGGGAACGTATTATTATCAACAGCCAGGCGTATCCCATTCATACGAGGTTGAATGGTCAGGGCCATATTTGGCGTTGGATATGAATTATCTGATAAACGCAAATAATTCGGTCAATGGGCGCGTGGAATTGGGATTGCCAGGATATAAATCCGTTGGTGACCAGCCGTATCGTTTTGACTGGGCACATCCAAAAAGTGTAGAAGACAAGGCCAGTATCGGCAGTGCAATGCACTTTGGATTTGGTGCAAATTGGGTGACCGCGATAACAAATTCAGTGTCGCTGTCGCTGGGGCTGACATACGATTACTATACCGTCAGCGACGCGGACGCGACAACATATTTGAACGGCGCGTATTATACGGATTTGTATAATAAAAGATTTGAAATATGGCGAACAGAGCATGCATCGGATTCTGAACAAATTAAATCCGAAGCGGGCATGTTGGGACAAGTTTCCGGAACTGCTGGTGATGAAATCGCAATCAGTATTAAAAATCTGGAATCCCAGTGTAGTGGTTGGAAATGCAGTGCGTCCAAGGAAATCGATTCGTTCTATCGTTCGTTGGGAATTCGCGTTGGCGTAAATGCCCGGTTCTGATAAAGGTTGCGTAATGTTGGCAAGGTTTCGTTCGTTATTTATTGGTGCGGTTCTGGCGATTGTGGCCGGGGTGGCAAATGCCGCAAACCTGGGTGGAGTGGCAACGGTGAATGTCACCAGTGATACCGCCGCCACCGCAAAAAATATGGCGTTGGCGTCTGCGCGTCGTCAAATTATCAATGATGCGCTGTCGCAATATGCGTTGCCAGACCAACTGCAATCAGCAATCTCGGAATCAAAACCGTCTGATTTGCAAAACCTGATTGTGTCAACAGAAATTTCTGGGGAACAGCAATCGGATACAACATATTCGGCGACGATTTCTATGACGATTGACGCGACGGCGGCGACAAATTGGTTGAACGCAAACGGTGTGCAAAATTGGTTGCCAAACAGTGCGTCTGGGGATGCGTTCGTTGTTATTGCAACGCTGTCAGATCCAATGGCGAACTGGATTGAATTATACAACATCGCACGCACAGAAAAAATTGATTTGGGAACAAAATATATAAACGCAAGGACGGTCACAATGGAATTGCCGTCATCGGTGCGTCGTGATTTTGTTGCTGCATTACGCAGTGCGGGATGGCGCGCCTCTGACGACAATGGCACGTTGCGAATCGCACGATAAATTGTCGGCAAGAATCCCTTGACTTTGTATAAAATTTTTATACATTTCCAATCACTACAAGGAAAGAAAATCGTGAAAAAATTATCGCTGTTTTTATTCATGGCGTTATCGCCAATTGTGGCGCATGCAGATGATGTGCTGGATATGGAACCGGCACCAAAAACGTTGAAATTAAATGTTCGGCGTATGGGATTGGAGTTGTCTAAAACAACGGTTACAAACGCACGGCAATATGCGGATTCGCCGGTGTCGGCACTGAATGCGTCCAGCCAGGATTATATCAAGGGCGTATCTGATGTCGTGTTGGAATATAATCACGGTCGTTTCAAATGGGATAACGGCCTGTTTATGGAATACGGTAAAACGACACTGAAACCATATAATGGCCCCAAGACGGTTGATCAAAATGCTGATAAAATTGAATTTACCAGTGATGTGGCGCACGCATGTTGGGATTTTTCGGGACTGAAATTCGGGCCGACGGTTCGTGGTGCCTATGACACCCAATTCGAAGATAACCCCGACGCACCGCGCCAACAAATTGCTCGTGCCAGTGCTGGTTTGTCCCTGTTTGACCACAAGATTCTGAAAAGTTTATATGCAACGGGCCTGTATGAATATGATTTTACATACGGACACGCCCAGACCAGCAAAACCGGTATAGAGGCCGGCTGGCGTCTGGAATACGCGGTGCGCGATGGTGTGAAAATTTCCAGCAATGGTTATTATCGTGAATACTTGCATTATTCTGATTATGTCGGCACAGATTTGGAACGTGATTTGTCGGCGGTGTTGCGATTGGATACGAATTTGTGGTCCAGTTTTACGATGGGACCGTATCTGCAATATCGTCTGGCCAAGGCACGTGCCGCCGATGTATATGGCAGCAATTTCATCATTGGCGTATCATTTAACTATATAACAAAATTTGATTTGATGTAGTGTATGCCGGCGCGAAAAATGCGCTGGTTTTTTATTTGATTACGCTGAATTCTGTGCGGCCGGCGTTGCCCAGTGCATCAGATGTTCGGACGGTGTGCGTCCCCATTTTTATTGGGCGCGAAATAATTTCGCCCGACCGGGTTTTGCCGATAAAGTCATCATCAATAAACCAAAATATTGTTGCGTCGTTGCGCGTAGAAATTGCTTGGAACGATACGTCGGCAATGTCGCGATTGTCGGTAATTACGATTCGGGTGTCAGCGATTGGGGATATAATTACGTTTGTTGGATTGGCGTCAACAATTTCGTCCAGATTGCACCCGGGCATAAATGGGGGTGGGGTGTTGCGCGTGACGCCGGCGCGTCGGAACATATCCAGATATTCTGCGTCCCAAAATTCATAGACCGCCGTATGCGTCGTGTCTGGCGATGCGTCGCACGCGCGCAATCCGGTCGCGTTATCAATCGCAATCGCACGATAAATTGGCGATGTGTCAATGGGCGATACGCCTGGGATAAAATATGAATAAACAGTTTTCGGACAATGTTGCCCGGCCAAACCGCCAACGCCGTCGCACATAGGTACCAATGCGACGTTCATATCATCGCGCAGAAAATTATTGTTCTGTATCGGGTGACCACGGGCTGCGTCGTATAACGCGACGGTGTCGGCCAATGCGAAATAAATCGGTGCGGCCGTGTGCGCCCCTGAAAACGCGTTGTTTGGTGTGCCGTCAAAATTTCCAACCCAGACGATTAAAACATAGTCGCCAAATATCCCGGCCGTCCAGGCGTCGCGATATGATGATGATGTGCCTGTTTTCCAATAGTGGCGGATTTGTGATGTTTTGCGGCGTTCAAATGGTAATGCGGCACTGGGCGCAGATTGACGTGCCAACATATCCAGCGTCAGAAAGTTTGCCTCGGGCGACAGGATTTGCACCCCACGCGACAGTTGCGAGTCCAGGTTTGTGCGAATTTCATAATGCCGGCCCAGGTTCGCAATGCCTGTGTATATTCCGGCCAGTTCGGACATTGAAACCTCGGCCCCACCCAGGGCGATTGATATGCCATAATGGTCGGGCGATTTCAGATTTTCAACCCCGTAATCAGACAACATTTGATAGAAATTTCGCACGCCTATTTTACGCAGTAAATCAATCGCCGGGATATTTCGCGAATGTGTCAATGCTGTATGCGCCAGCACCGGGCCGTAAAATTCACTGTCTGAATTTTCAGGGGCATATACCCCAAAACTGATTTTCGCGTCGCGCAATAATGTCATACCGTGAATCAGACCGCGGTCGGTGGCGGCGGCGTATATCAATGGTTTCAGGGTTGAACCTGGACTGCGTCGTGCGGTGACGCCGTCGTTTTCGCCAAAAATAGATTTATCAAAATAATCAACCGAACCGATGTGCGCTAAAACCTGCATAGTTTTATAGTTGACCAAAATCGCCGCCGCATTATTGACGCCGTGGGATTTTCGTCGCGCAATTTGCTGGCGCAGTGTCTGGGTCAATCGTTTTTGCAGATTTATGTCCAGCGTCGTTCTGATTTCTGAATTGCGCGCGCCAATGTCAGCCCAATAATTTTGTCGCGTGGCAATTTGGCGATCTGTGAAATGTGGGGCGTCAAATGGTAAATCGCGCACGTTATATGTGTTCAATGGCATTTCGGCCAATGTCACCAGGTGGGCGTCATCTGGGTTTGCGGCAACCCAACGTCGCACCAAATCGCCACGCATATTCATAATGTTGTTTAGACCCATGTTCGTGTTCAGACCACGACGCGTCGGATTTTGCGGAATTGTTGCCAGGGTAATTGATTCTATGGTTGGCATATCTTGGGCGCGATGATGAAAATACACCAGTGCCGCCGCACCAACGCCTTCTATGTTGCCACCATACGGTGCCAGGTTTAAATATGTTTCCAGAATTTCGCGCTTGGAATAAAATGCGTCAATATAAATCGCAGCGGCAATTTGTTCCAGTTTGCCAATCGGGCGTCGCGTGTCCAGGTTGTATAATATACGCGCGACCTGCATTGTGATGGTTGATGCGCCCGCCGGGTGCACCGCGCCACGCGCCCAATTCACGGTGGCGGTCGCCAGTGATACTGGGTTTATGCCTGGGTGATACCAGAAATATTTATCTTCGTATAAAATGGTGGCGCGGATGATGTCTGGACTGATTTTGTCCAGTGGCGTGAACAATCGATATTTGTCATCGGCCGCCAGGGTCAGCCGCATTAAATTACCATTTCGGTCGTAATATGCGGTTGAAAAATGTGTGTGCGCTAACAGTGGTGGTGTAAAAAACAATCGCACCGTCCAATATACAACCAGCACGCCGGCAACACAGACATACGCCACGCGATGACGACGTATATGTTGCCAAATGCGATGAATAATCAAACTAGTGCGTTTCATTTGTCACGGTGAATTTTGACATATCCCCGGTCGCGTTAATGCCAGGATTATACATAGATTCTGCATGAATTGGAGGAACACTGAATTCGCCCGATGTGGTCAACTGGGCCGTGTATTCAAATAATTCGCCACTGCGTGATATGTCGGCAAATATGACAACGCGGTCATCGCGCACCTGGGTAAAGTTTGCGTCACCATTTACATCGCCGTCGACGACAAATCCGCCCGGTAATAAATCAGTGATTGCGACATTTGGAACAAAATCTGTGCCACGCGCGCGGGCAAAAATTCGAACGGTCACAATGTCGCCAATTTTTGCCGATGTAATGCGATTGCCCGCACTGTCCAGATATTCGCGCGAAACCGTCATGCCGTTGGACGCGTCAACATCTGTTATTGGGTATCCGCGCGCAATCAGCGAATAATACGGCGCGGCGGTGTCGGTGCAAGCCGGGCATTTAATTTCGATGCGCGCCGCATTTTGCGGAATTGTTATGTGCAGTGCGGAATCTGCAATGGTGCCAGACAATTTTTCGCCATCGGCACTGACTGTTATATTAGCGATTGTGCCATCAGATGTCATTCCGTGCAGGCCCATCACCATTGTGGCTGCTGTAAATGAATCGTAATTGCCACCGTCCAGATACTTTTGCATGGATTTTGTTATATCTGGTGTGATTGCAAAATAGTTGCGCACGATGTAATTATGCATTGCGTCATTTGCGACATTATTGGTGAACATACCGGCGTATTCAAAATCATCATCAGATGTACGGTATTTCGCAACCAGTGCGTCGGCCTGGGCGTCTTGGTGCATAATTTTATAAGCCGCAGCAATGTATGCCCCCATTAAATCACGTTGCCAATTTTTGATATTTTTATCGGCGTATTCCTGGAACAGATTTATGTAATTAGTTGTGACAAAATTGTTCTGGGTTATGACAAAGATTGCGTGTGCAACCGCACGTGCAGAGGTGTCATCTGTTATTGTGCCACCAGCGTAATCGCGCAAGAAATCAATTGCGCGTTCGTGCATGTCGCGCGGGACAGTAAATCCTGCGGCGCGTGCGATGGTCAAAAACTGGGCCACGTATGCGGTTGTTTCGGCAACCATCGCATCGTCGGCAGTGTTGCGTGCGGCGGCAACGTCAACCGACGCGGTGCTGGGCCACAATTCAAATGAACCGTCGGATGCCTGGCGCGATTGCAGTGTGCGTATTGTGTCATCAATATGGGTGCGGGAATTTGAATAACGCGTGCCAAGAATAGCATCATTTGGCGCAATAACATATGGAATTGCCGCAGACACAATTTGTTCGGTGCATGGAAAATCATAATTTTCCAAATATAAAACCAGTGGCCGCATCAGCACCGAGGCGTTGCCCGAAATCACCAGTTCGCGTGATGCGTTGTCTGGATACATTGGGGTTGGTTTTGTGCGAATACGGATGTTTGTGTCATCAATAATCCCGGTGCGCGCCGTGGTTCGGAACGCGGTTGTCGGGCGAACGGATATATCAGACGTTGCTGACGCGCGTGATTTAAATGCGCCATCGGCCATGATTTCGGCGTTTAATGTGATTTGCGCATTGCCCAGTTTGTCGCCCGCCAAAACATTTGTTACAAACAGGCGTTCAGTGTTTTCAGGAATTGCAATTTTTTCGGTCGCATTGCCCAGTTTCAAATTATCCGACGCGCGCGCAGAAACGTGTGCAATTGCGTCCGCACCCGTCCCATCGGTCAGGTTTGAAATAACGCCACTGATGTTAAATTTATCGCCCGGTGCGACAACCGTTGGCGCAGACATTGATATAACAACCGGTGATTGAACGGTAACGGTGGTATCCGCACTGCCCATTGCGGTGGTGTTTGTGGCGACGGCAAATACGCGGACCGCGCCATTAAAGTATTCTGGCAAATTAAACTTTATTTCACCCGGGGTATTTGCGGTCACATCAATTATACCGGAATAGAACGCCACCGGGGGCAGGGCGCGCCGCGCAAACGGGTTATTTAATATTTGTTCCATTGCGTCTGGTCCAACATCACCACCGCCGGTTTTCGCAAATTCACGCAGGATTTTATATTCAGGCAATAACAGCGACAGCGTTTGATATGTCGTTACCTGTAATGCGGATTTCTGAAAGAAATATTTCAGTGGCTGGGGCACGGTGTATTTTGCAACCTGTAATATTCCCGTGTTGACCGCAAATATCATCATACGCGCATCACGGTCAGCGGTATATTTTATATCCAGGGTATGATTGCGAACAACATCAGGTGTAGCCAGTTTGATATTTATTTTGTGCTCGTCCAGGTTGACCGAAAATGGCGTAACTGCATACGCGTATGGATTGGTGAAAATGTCATGGCTGGTGATACTGCGCACAAATGAAACGTTGACGTATCCTGTTCCGGAAAAATCATCAGGCACTGTTATGTGCTGCACCGATGTGGTGGTGTCGGCGTGGAACCATTTGTATGCATAAACGCGATCGCGTTCAATTGTAATCAGTCCCGTGCCGGCGTATGGTGCGGTAATGCTGACCGCGATTTTTTCGCCAGGTTTGTATTCTGG
Source organism: uncultured Alphaproteobacteria bacterium (assembly GCA_934276735.1). Taxonomy (GTDB): domain Bacteria; phylum Pseudomonadota; class Alphaproteobacteria; order Rs-D84; family Rs-D84; genus Enterousia. Next base: position 18,146 of record CAKQTG010000002.1, read on the forward strand.
GGCGGACAGTTTAACCTTTAATTCCGCATTTGTGTCGGATTTCATTTCAGTGTTTTGATTGCCGGCAACAAAATATTCTATGTTGGCCAGTGCCTTGTCCGCAACGTCCAATATTTGAACGAAATATGTTCCCGGCGCGTCGGTATCCAGGCGCAGTGTGCGACCGGTGACTGGAATATCAATCGGGCTTTGATTTATAATCTTGTCCCGGGTGACCGTTTGGTATTTGTAATATCCGCTGTAATCCTTGACCAGGCTGGTTAAATTTTCACGACGCACCAGGCGCATACGCAACCCCGTGGCGGCGGCTGGTGTGCCGGTGTGGTCCAGCGCAACCAGATGAACATTACGCGTCGCACCACGTGAAACATATGCCAAATCGCCCGTCGCGCGATATCCCACCAAATATTTTGCCCCAGATACGCGGGTTGTTGCGGCGGCGCGAACACTGCGACCGGAATCGCCCTCGAACCCCTGGGCGGTGATGGACAGCGTGTATGTTCCCATTGGAATTGTGTCGTTAAATGCGATGTCAAAACTGGCCGCGCCGTCGTTATCAGTGCGAACGTCGGGCAAATCAATCGTAAATGTTTGTGCGTCGCGGGCGGTGCTGGCACTGAGGCCGGTTCCAGAAACAAAATTTGTTGTGAATTTGTAATCGGCATATCCCGGGAAAGTGAAATTCGTCGGGCGCAATGATGCGTGCACCGATATGCGTTTATCTGTGGCGGGTGTGCCAAACAGGTTACGCAATGAAACGTTTGCGCGCATGTTGTCTGGTGAAATCCATCCGTTGTCCGATGCGTCGACGATTGTCGCCGTTATTTTCAGGTTGTCTGGGACAAAATCAGCAACGCGAAATGTTGTGCTGCCCAATGTGCTGTCAATATTATTGCGTGCGTCCAGTGAATACAGGTGAATCTGGTATTCTCCGGTTGGGGCGGTTGCCGGGATATCATATTTTACATCAAACATACCGTCGTGCGCGGCGGAAAATGTTTTTGCATATGCGTCGCGGCCGCGCGGGTCGCGAATTTCCAGTCGCACCGGAATCCCCGCCAGGGATTTGAACGACTTGTTCTTGACAATGCCACCGATTACCATGTTTTCGCCTGTGCGATAAATTCCACGGTCGGTGAATATAAATGCGTTCAGTGGCGCGTTGCCATATGAATACACGCCATCAACATCGAACTTGGAATAATCAACTGTCGGCGCGGTTGCATTGTATGGGATAAATGACACGTCGGTCCCGCGGCGTGCGACGATTGCAACCGGTTCGCGTGCGCCACGATATTCGTCCCACGACAGCACAGGCAAATCTGCGCGACCGTTTTCATCGGTGCGACCCGCCCACACGGCGTTGCCATTGCGCCCCAGAATTGATATTTCAACATCGGCGGCGGGCGCGCCATCAGATAATTGCACGACAAACAATGCAGATGCGTCGGTGGTTGATAATTTGCGTATAATTCCCAAATCGGTCAGCAAAATCAGACGACGATCACTGACGTCGGCGGCATTTTCATCGGCACCGGTTTGAATGACAAAGATACCTGTTTTATCTTGGGTCCGGTTCAGATAGTCGCCCAGGTTTACCGACGCGTAATTTGTGCGTGTCATTGATGCGTCTGCAAATGGGATTTTTTTGTTAAAAACAATTGACATATCATCGGTGCCAAATGACCACGATTTGAATTCTATGTTTTCAGAAAAGATATTATACGTCTGGGAAATCAGGTGATTGATTTCGGACGATTTTATTTTATACAGATTTACATACGCTGCCGTGACGCCACCGCGCGCCATGATGGCCAGTTTTTTATCACCACCCAGGGACAGTAATGCACCGCTGCCAGCAATTTGGACCGTGCGTGGTGGATATGGCACCGTCATAACACGTGACGCCACGTTTTTGACCGTAAACCCAGATTCTGACGTCAAGCCCGCTAAAACGCGGACGTATATGAAACGGTCACGTGTGTCTGATACTGAATATGGAAACGCATACTGATAAACGCCTGCGGGTGTAACGAAATCTGTGTGCGTAGTGACCAGTTTTTCGGCCCTATGTAATACGTCGTCAGTGATTTCGTCAGCCGCCCAGTGGTGTGTGCGATTGTCTGATTTTTCATCATTATCCTTGAATTCCGGTAACAGATATATTTCAACGTATTTTGCCCAGTCTGTTTTGTTTTGTGCTGTGGCGGTCATGTCAATCAAAACCAGTTGACGTGCGTTCCCGTTAGTGTCATCTGCTGCCGTTGTTGTGATAGACGCAACTTTGAATATATTATCCGCAGATTCAACGGTTGTGTGCGCGGTCAATTTCTGGGTTGCACCATTACCCGATGCTGGCGATACGCGATTTAATTTCAGGCGCATTGTTTGTGCTGCATTTGTGATTCTTACTGGTGCGGTTGTTATGACGGCTGTGCGGTGGAATTTGTCCAGTTTTATGTCAAAATCCAATTTCTTGTCATCTAGTTTAACCAAAACCTTGTCAGCAAAGTTTTTTGTGTCAATTGGATAGTTAAACGATACAACCGCAACACCTATCACGGATTTATCGGCGTTGGGTGCCGGATACAGATTGAAACTGGATACCGTTGCGGTGATTTTGGGCGTTGTGAACGATATTGTCTTTTTATCCACAGACACATCGTCATTAAATAATTTTTTATCAATGCGGACCGTAAAATCAGTATCGGCGGGCCAATCAACCGCGGGCGTAAATACGATTTCATCGCCGCCACCCTGGATACGGAACGTGCCACGCACCGTCGGTGTGATTTTTACGCCATTTGTAATGTCAGACTGGGTCAGGGTGGGCTTTAATACCTGTTGATATGGGCCAGAATACCAATTATAAGAAATGGTCAGTGGCATAATACCGGACATCGTGCGATTATTGTTGACGGTTGGGATGTCATTTGCGCCAAACAATACCGTGTTGTCATCACTAAATTTTGCCGCCGTCACATCAGGAACAGAAACATGCATAACGGTTATATTTTCAGACCCGCGTGCAACAGCGCGCCACAAGACAATTCCGCCAATTGCCGCAACAATGGCAACCGCCGTCGCAATAACAATGCGACGCCATTTATGTGGACGGACGTTTTTGTTTGGTTTGCGTGTGCGTTGATTCTTTTTCATGATGTTTCAAACCCCTTGTCCCAGAAATATGTGTTTATTCTAAAAGGTGAAACATAAAAAGACAAGTCCAAATATGATTTTTTTATGTTATAAAAAACCTAAATTTTAGTATTTTTTATCATCGGGGGATGGGTAAAAAAGGAGGTAATAATAATTTAACCACCACAGGAGTGTAAATTGATATACGGATATATACGTGTGTCGACAGACCACCAAACAACAGAAAACCAACGGTTTGAAATACAACGCTTTTGCGAAAGTCAAAATATATCTATTGATTGTTGGATAGAAGAAACAATTTCGTCAACCAAGGATTTATCAAAGCGCAAATTAGGCCGATTGATAAAACGATTACAGAAAGATGATTTGTTGATTGCGTCAGAATTGTCGCGTCTGGGGCGTAATTTGTTACAGGTTATGAGTATTTTGCACCACTGTATGGATGTTGGGGCAAAAATATGGACGATAAAGGATAATTATCGTTTGGGGTCTGATATTACCAGCAAGGTGCTGGCATTCGCATTTGGCTTGTCGGCGGAAATTGAACGCAATTTGATATCCCAGCGCACTAAAGAGGCACTGGCCCGTGTCAAAGCCCAGGGGGGCCATATTGGTCGCCCATCGGGCAGTCGTAATGCGTCTAAATTGGCGGGACGTGAACGATATATTCACCAGAAATTAAATGATGGTCGTTATCGATATGAAATCGCGCGGAATTTGCATGTTCACAGGGATACGCTGAACAAATTCATCAGCGAGCATGGTATTGCAACCGCTGAGCCATCAAGAGATTTAGAACTGCAAACGCCATGTTCCCAACATGTATAATTCATCGGTGCCGTATGGATTGTCAACAAATCCGACGGTTATGAATTTATATTTTGCTGAAATATCAATCGATGGGCGCGTGACCAGATCGGCGGTATAATCGCCGTATATTATCGTGCCATCTGGTGCGCGTCCCGTGGGCAGGCGCATTGTCATGTTGCCTGAAATCACGGTGTCTGGGACGGCAACGCTGAACGTCCAATCGCGAACGCGGGCGGCGACGGAAAATGATGCGGTCGTTATGTCCGAAAATCCGGCGACAAACGAATTAGTTGTCGTTTGCGGACGTGCAAATCCAATTGTTGCGTTTTGTGATATTTCGGCGTCCATAAATTCCCACGTGTTGGTTGTCCCAATAAAGCTGATGAAATTTTGGTGGTCTGTATTCAAAAATTCGCTGGCTGGCAAGAAATCTGCACTGCGCATTCCTATTTTGATGTTGCCAGCAGTAATGGTCGTGGCCCCACGTCCGTCGCGCAAGTGTCGCCACCCCATTGATGAGTTTTGAATAGAGATATTGTCGTCCAAATTTCCTGCAAATGCGCGGCCGTATTTATCAAAAAAGGCAAATTTAGGTTTTGTGGATTTTATACTGTGGGCAATTTGACCTGATACGCGTGCAGTGCGCAATGGTTGCATTACGTCGTTTTCCATTGGAATTAACGCGGTGCCGACGGGACGCGTTGCGCGTTCCAAATCCAGCATCCCGTGACCATATACTGCGTCAATGCCAGGTGCGCCCAAGTCGCGTGCAGTTTCGAATAACAAAGCCGTTACCTGGGCGGCGGTCATATATGGAAAGGCTTGGCGCACGGTGGCGATTGCTGCCGATACGATTGGGGCAGCAAAACTGGTGCCATCGGCGTGCATGCCGTCATCTGTAATCAGACTGCCTGGGGCGGTTATGCACCAGTCGCGTGTGATGCCACACGCGTTGCTGTAATCGGCCAGTTGCCCTGTGACATTATCAAATGCAACGACATTTATGAAATGACCGCGTAATTCCGGAACAACATTCGGCATTGCGGACAGCATGCTGGATTGGTTCGCCCCATCGTTTCCGGCAGCCCAGACGAAAATTGCGTCACGTACGTTTGCTGCATCAGAAATTTCGGCGACAAACCTAGTGTTGGTCAGTCGTTCCAGTTGTGCGCGTGATTTTAATTCTGTTGCACGCATACCGACGGACCAACTGGCGTTATATACGTGCGCGTCGTGTGTGCTGGCGATAACGTTTGCGATTTCTGCGTATGACAGAAAGTCCATATATTCGTTGGTAATTTTATATTCTGTGACGTTGGCGTCTGGGGCGACCGCGCCCGATGCAAATGATGCAACCGTGCGACCGTGCCATGTGTCCAAACCTGCATCCAGCACGGCAATATTTGTGCCGGCCCCGCGCCATCCGCGTCCCAATGACCAGGCCAGGCGGATGCTGGTATATTGGTCAAAATTGCTTGAAAACGCGTCTGTGCCCATTATCCCGGCCAGATGTGCAGAATCTACGTCGTTGCCGACATAAAATATATTGGTGGTCAACGTGGGTATTGTTGCACTGCTGCTGCCACTGCCACCACCACTTGATGCCAATCCCATCAGGGCCAACGCACTGGCTGCAATGGTTGTGCCGCCAATTAGTGTTGTTGCGCCGCCGAAAAACATGTTACATTCGTCAGGGTTATTTTTGCGATATGTTGGATTTGTGCAATTATTGGCCGCCAGTGAATCCGTGCACACAGTGGATATAAATACGATTGCGGTAATGATTCCTGGCAATGATTTCATACCAAAAGATTAGCACATAAAAATATTTTGTCAATATAATTTCTATGAATATAAATATAGGCAAAAATTTAATTTCTGCTTGATTTTATTGAGCAATTGTTCTATCATCGGGCTACACGCTGGTGCGTGAATAACACAACCGTTGGACAAGATTTCTGTCCGGATTTGAAAAATCTGGTCTGGGGTCCACGGCGAGGATAACAACAGAAAAAAGGATAAAATCATGGCATTGCCAACATTTACTATGAAACAGTTGATGGAAGCGGGCGTCCATTTCGGTCACCACACACGTCGCTGGAACCCGTTGATGACACCGTATGTTTATGGGGTCAAGGATAAAATCCACATCATCAATTTGAACAAAACTGCACCGTTGCTGTATCGTTCCTTGGTTGCATTGGAAGCAATCGCGGCCGCCGGCGGCAAGGTTCTGTTTGTTGCGACCAAGCACCAGGCCAAAGACATTGTCAAAGACGCCGCCGAACGTTGCGGTCAATACTATGTCAACAACCGTTGGTTGGGTGGTATGCTGACAAACTGGACAACAGTTTCACAGTCTATTCGCCGTCTGAAAAAGATGGAAGCGGACATTGCAAACGCCGACAAATTGGGCCTGACCAAAAAAGAAGTCGGTGTCATGACCAAAGAAGTTGAAAAACTGCGTGAAATCTTTGGTGGTATTTTGGATATGCACGGCACGCCCCAGGCGATGATTGTCATTGACGTTCCACGTGAAATCAATGCGGTTCGCGAAGCGCGCAATCTGGATATCCCAACAATCGCCATCTGTGATACAAACGCGAATCCAGAATTGGTTGATTACCCAGTTCCGGGTAACGACGACGCCGCACGTGCAACCCAGTTGTATTGCGACCTGTTCGTTGACGCAATCTTGTCTGGTATTGAAAAACGTTTGGGCGGCGCGGCTGGTAAAAAGGTCGAAGCAGACATGTCTGCGGCCGATGATTTCGAAGCGGGTGTCAAAGACAAAGAAGCACGCCAGAAATCAAAAACATCCGAAGCACGCGCAGAACGTCGCGGCAAATTGGCAGACAAGGCGGATAAATAATTAAATCTTTAATAAATGGGAGAAAAACAATGGCAGAAGTAACCGCAAAAATGATTCAAGAACTGCGTGAAAAAACATCCGCAGGTATGATGGATTGCAAGAAAGCATTGGTTGAATCAAATGGCGATATCGAAGCGGCGGCCGACTGGTTGCGCCAAAAGGGTATTGTCAAGGCGGCATCCAAGGCCGGCCGCGTTGCGGCGTCTGGTTTGGTGACCGTTGTAAAATGCGACAATATGGGTTGCGTTGTTGAATTGAACGCTGAAACAGACTTTGTTGCGAAAAACGACAAGTTCCAGAAATTGGTTGCCGATGTTGCAGCCAAGGCATTGGAACTGGGCGGTGATTTCGACGCGACAATGGCGGCGGTCAAAGATGACATCGCGGCAACTATTTCCACAATTGGTGAAAATATGACATTGCGCCGTATTGCCAAGGTTTCTGGCCAGCATATTTACACATACATCCACAACGCATTGGTTCCTGGTATGGGCCAGATTGGTGTTGCGGTTGCAATTGATGGCGATTCCGACAAAATCGACGAAATCGGCAACAAGATTGCAATGCACATCGCGGCAAACAAACCTGAATTTATGACAATTGCCGATGTTGATCCGGTCGCGGTTGAACGCGAAAAGAAAGTGTTCATTGAATCCGGTGCCACCGCTGGCAAACCAGAGGCCGTGGTTGAAAAAATGGTCCAGGGCCGTATCCACAAATACTATGCGGAAACCGTTCTGGAAGAACAGCCGTTCGTTATGGATCCATCCAAGACCGTCAAAGACGTTGTTGCCGAACACGGTGGCAAATTGGCTGGCTTTGCGTATTACGTTCTGGGCGAAGGTATCCAGAAGCGCGAAGACAACCTGGCGGACGAGGTTGCAAAGATGTTGGCATAATTTACATTGCCGATACGAAAAAATACCGCCACCCGGCGGTATTTTTTTAGAGTGCAAAGTTCAGAGTTCAAAGTTCAAATAATAAACATTTGCGCGGGGGGTAAAACTCTGCTAGCATTGTGGGCATAAGGAAATAATCAGATGAGAAATGAATTGTTACAGGAACTGGACGCGCGCGGTTTTATCAACCAGGCGTCTAATATGGACGCGCTGAACGATGCGCTGAATGCGGGACGCGTGACCGTGTATTGGGGCACTGATCCAACCGGGGATTCGCTGCATGTTGGGCACCTGGCGTCGTTGATGTTGATGCGTTGGTTCCAGAAATATGGTCATCGTCCAATTGCGTTGGTTGGTGGTGCAACGGGGCGTATTGGTGACCCGTCTGGTCGGGACAAGGGGCGTCCAATGTTGACTGATGCGCAAATCGAACACAACTGTGCGGGATTGCGCCACTCGATTTCAAAATTTATTCACTTTGATGATGGTGCCGATGGCGCGGTTATGGTTGACAATAACGATTGGATGAGTGGATACAGCCATATGGATTTCTTGCGCGAATTTGGGACGGATTTTACCGTGCCGCGTATGTTGGGTATGGAAAGTGTTCGTCGTCGTTTGGAAAATGGTATGACGTTCCTGGAATTTAATTACATGACGTTCCAGGCGGTTGATTTCTTGACACTGTATAAAAAATATAATTGCACGGTGCAATTGTGTGGTGCCGATCAATGGGGCAACAGTGTTATGGGCGTTGAACTGGTGCGTAAAAAATTGGGCAAGGAAGTTTTTGTCCTGTCGACCCAGTTGATTACCGATGCCAATGGCAACAAGATTGGCAAATCCGCCGGCAATGCCGTTTGGGTGAACGAAGATAAAACATCGCCATATGAATATTACCAGTATTTCCGCAACACGCCGGATGATTTGGTGGAAAAATTCTTGAAGATATTTACAGAAATTCCATTGGATGAAATCGCACGTCTGGCGGCGGCGCGTGGCGCAGAATTAAACGCGGTTAAACGCGTGTTGGCGTTTAATGCGACCGAAATCGCCCATGGGAATGATGCGGCGGTTGCGGCGCAAAATGCGGCCGACGCATTGTTCGGTGGCGGGGCAAAGTCTGAAAATATGCCAACGGCAGAAATTGAATTTGGTGCGGCAATGGGTATCTTGGATTTCCTGTGTGCGGCGGGACTGTTCACGTCTAAGTCCGAGGCACGCCGTAACGTAGAGCAGGGTGGTATCCAGCTGGATGGTGAAAAAATCACCGACCCGAAATATATGGTTGCGCCGGCCGACGAAATCATTGTGCAAAAGGGTAAAAAGACGTTCTTGCGCGTTGTAAAGAAATAATGAAAAAACTGTTGATTGGTTTTCTGGGGTTGATGTTGGTGACGGGACCCGTGCGGGCCACCAGCGAATTGTCACGTATCAATGCCCAGATTGCCAAGACCGAACAGGAAAATAAAAAACTGAGTCAACAGGTTCGCACGTCCCAGCGCGAGGTTGAAAAGACCAAAAAGAAACTGGTTGCGGCGGGTGAACAGGTCAGTAATCTGGAAGAACAACGCGGCGTTGTCGTTCGTAAAATTGCTGATCTGGATGCCCAGCGTGACCGTCTGACGCGGTCGTTGGATGAAAATCGGACGCGCATTTCTGATGCGGCGGCCAGTATTTTGTTCGTTGCATCGCACCCCAGTTTTGATACCGACAATATGCGTGAATATGTTTTAACGTCGGCGGTGCTGTCGGGGGCGGCGGCGCGTTTTGATGATGAAATTCGTGACGCCACGGAAAAAATTCGCGAACTGGAAAAAATTCGTGACGCGCGCGCGGTTGAAAAAGAAAAATTGGACCGCACTGCAAAAAAATATGCCGCTGAAAAAAACGAGCTGGATAAGTTATTACAGCGTCGCGCGGCGCAAAATCAAAAGTTAAAGACCGAACAGGCGGCGTTGCAAAAAAAATTGCGCGAATTGTCGGCGCGCGCAAAAAGTATCTCGGAATTATCCGCCGGCGTGGGCAGTTCACAGATGTCAGGTGATTCACGTTTTTCATTTCGTAAATTAAACCAGCCTGTGCGCGGTCGTGTGGTTGTGCATTTCGGCGAAAAAACGGCATTGGGGTTAAAGTCAGACGGTTGGCGGATTCGCACGCGTGGTGCGGCGTTGGTGATGGCACCGGCAGATGGCACGGTGAAATTCGCGGACAGTTTTCGCGGATTTGGACGCGTGCTGATTATATCGCACAAAAATGGATACAACACGGTAATGACAAATTTAGGTGATATTGATGTGATGGTGGAACAAGACGTCTTGGCCGGGGAACCGGTTGGGCGTATGAATCCGGACAAGCCTGAAATGTATCTGGAGGTTCGACGTGGCAACGCCGCGGTTGATCCGGCGCGCCTGTTTCGCGAAGATTGACTTGCGCAACATCACAAAGTAGGATATAATATGTCATATCTGATTTATTCCTGAATACGGGGGGACGTTAGGAAATGAGAAAGTATATTATAGCAGTGTGTTGTATGTCCGTTTTTTGTGTGGCAAACGCCGCGCCGTCGGTTCGTGCGTTGGGTGGTGCGGGCACGTTTGATGGGGCGTCAAATGCCGCGGGCACTACGTCGGGGGTTGCACGCGCCGGGTCGATACGTGCGGTGACAAAATCTGGAACGGCCGCATCAATCAGTAAAAATGCCAGCACCAGTTCGGCGGGTCGTGCCGCGTCAAACCCGCGTTTGTCCATTGGTAAATATTTGAAACACGGCACATCGGTCAGTGGTGGTGGCACAATCAAATCGGACACACCATCGTCGGACGGTGATATGACCCCGGGTGCGGCGGCGGATATAAATTCGCGAATCGACGCGGTGGAAAGTCGCGTTACCGATGTCACCACAGATATCAGTGATATTCGCAGTGAAATTGATGGCCTGCGTGATACTGTGGATGGCGATTTTGCAACCCGTGAATATGTTGATACGTCGGTTGCGTCGCGCGTTGATACCGCAACAACAGCGGACCAGGAATTGGGTGGAACATACACTGTGACGGGGACATTGAACGTGCCAGACCAATTATTGCCATAGTATTTTGTTTTTTTGCATTTGGGGGAAGTGTGTAATGCGGCGTTTGTTTGCGATATTATTGTTATGCGTATTGGGAATATTCACAATGCCAGTTGTTGCGTCGGCGGCCGGTGTATCGCCGATTGTGAACGTTAAATATGTGCATGATGCAATACGCACAAAATGGAATTTGGATATTCCATATAATCCCAATTTGTCCAGTCCATCGGCGGCGGCAAATATGCGGTATGTATTGGGGATGGTTGATCGTGCAAACGCGCGGTTCGGTGTTGAAACGAACTATGGCACGGGCGAATACGCCACATCGGCGGCGGCCAACCAAAACACAACAACCCGGGCGATTGAAACACTGATTCAGAAACCAATTGAATTTCCATTTTCGATGACGACAACGCCGGATACCAAAACGTTCAGTTTCAGGATAAGTGCATCGGGGACGTTTTACGTTGATTGGGGCGATGGCAGTGATGTTGATGAATATGTAAAAAACGATACCAACGACCAAGAGATTAGCCATACATACGCCACCGCGGGTGCATACACGGTGCGCCTGGGTGGTCGTGCAACGGGGTATGCAAGTAGTGGTAGTACAGCCGCAATCAGTTTTTATACGAATATGCAGCTGGCGGGTATTGATGGTAGCCTGGGTGCCATATTTCCGACATTGGCGGATGGCACGCAACCCCGTTTTGTCAACACATTTAGTAGTTGCAGCGGTTTGACTGGTTCAATTCCCGAAAATTTATTTGCGGGTATATCCGGTGCACCGGCGAGCAATATGTTCAGCAGAACGTTTTACATGTGCAGAGGTTTGACTGGTGAAATCCCCGAAAAATTATTCGCCGGTATATCTGGCGCACCAGCCGAGTATATGTTTGATGAGACGTTTTATGGTTGCAATAGGCTGACCGGTTCAATCCCGGAAAAATTATTCGCGGGCATATCCGGTGCGCCAGCGGAAAGTATGTTCAGCGGAACGTTTCAGTATTGTGGTCTGACCGGTTCAATTCCCGAGAATTTATTTGCGGGTATATCCGGTGCGCCAGCGAAAAGTATGTTCAGCGGAACGTTTTATGGTTGCAGAGGACTTACCGGTTCAATCCCGGAAAAATTATTCGCGGGTATATCTGGCGCACCGGCGATCGATATGTTCGGCGACACGTTTCTTAATTGCACGAATCTGACCGGTTCAATCCCCGAAAAATTATTCGCCGGGATTTCTGGCGCACCAGCGAGCGATATGTTCGGTGCCACGTTTGGTGGTTGTAGCGGTTTGACTGGTTCGATTCCCGAAAATTTATTTGCAGGTATATCTGGCGCACCGGAGACCCGTATGTTCAACGGCACGTTTTCGGGTTGCAGTGGTCTGACCGGTTCAATTCCAGAAAATTTGTTCGCGGGTATATCTGGTGCGCCAGCGTATGCTATGTTCACTGCCACGTTTAGTGGTTGCAGTGGTCTGACCGGTTCAATTCCCGAGAATTTATTTGCGGGGATATCTGGTGCACCAGCCGAGAGTATGTTCGATGCCACGTTTTATAATTGTTCTGGCCTGACCGGAATCTCAGGAAGTTTGTTTGCGGGTATATCTGGCGCACCGGCGAGCGGTATGTTCAGTGCCACGTTTCATAGTTGCAGCGGTTTGACCGGTGAAATCCCGGTGGGGCTGTTCGGTAATTTGTCGGACTGGTGGCCATGGCGCGGTATGTTCCGTGAAACGTTTTATAATTGCAGTGGCCTGACCGGGAAATCAGCGCGGAATCCGGATGGCACGCCGTTGTATGACGTGTTACTGACGGCAGGAACGTCCGAGGTTGGCGGTATGTACACTGGCACGTGTTTGGATGATAACGCTTTTATTCCTGAGGCGTGGGGCAAAAACCCCGATTGTGTATCCGCTGAACCAGAATATTCGTTCTTTATGACGACAACGCCGGATACCAAAACGTTCAGTTTTAATATAGGTGCATCGGGCACATTTTACGTCGATTGGGGCGATGGCAGCGATTTTGATGAATATGTAAAAAACGATACCGGCGAACAAGAGATCAGCCATACATACACCACCGCGGGTGCATACACGGTGCGCCTGGGTGGTCATACAACGAGGTATGGGACTGGGGCTGCAATCTCATTTGCTTCAACTAGGTATCAGAGCCTTTCAAATGACAAACTGGCGGGAATCAGCGGCAGCCTGGGTGAAATATTCAGAACATTGGCGGATGGCACGCAACCAAGTTTTTATCAGACATTTTATAATTGCACGAATCTGACCGGTTCGATTCCCGAGAATTTATTCGCGGGCATATCCGGTGCGCCAGCCGAGGAAATGTTCCGCGACACGTTTTGGAATTGCAGTGGTCTGACCGGTTCAATTCCCGAAAAATTATTCGCGGGGATATCCGGTGCACCAGCCAAGAGTATGTTTGATGAGACGTTTTATGGTTGCAATGGTTTGACCGGTGAAATCCCGGTGGGGCTGTTCGGTAATTTGTCGGGAAGACCGGTGAAGGATATGTTTTTTTATACATTTTATAATTGTTCTGGCCTGACTGGGAAATCGGCGCGAAATCCGGATGGCACGCCTCTGTATGACGTGTTCCCGACGGCAACAACGGACGAGGTTGCTGGCATGTACAGGGGCACGTGCCTGGCGGATAATGCATCAATCCCAGATGACTGGGGGGGTAGAAATGCCAGTTGTGTGTATTCTGGACCAACAGAATAATATCCGTTTATCATAACGATGATGTTCGGCCGGGTTTATGCAAAGCCCGGCCGTGCATATTTGTTCTGGTGAAATTATTTCTGAAATGTGCGTTCCAGGTTTTGCAGGTATTGCATCAAATCGCGCATAAATGCAACCTTGTCAACGTTGTTGCGGATGCTTTTTTCGTTTTGCGGATTCAGACGCAGATCATCAGACGCCTTGATAAAGCGTTTCAGAACGACCGTCATCAAACGATATTTCATAATGTTGCGCAGGCTTTCGTTTTTCGCACTGGGCATTTGCCACAATGATTTGTCGTGCATTTTCAGGTATGCGTCATATACCTGTTTCCAGATGCCTAGTTCAATTTGCAGTGATGCAAATATGTCGCGATAGATGAAACGATATCCGGCCTCGGCAAAATCAATAAAGGATATCTTGCTGGTGTTGGCGTCGTATAGCACATTGCCCGGGTTTAAATCACAGTGTGACCACGCCAGGCGTGTCGGGTATTGAAATGAACCGATTTCGTCACGGATGCGCGACATTTGACGAACCTCGTTCTTGCTAAACCAATGTGACATCTTGGTGCCAACGAACGTATCCAGACGCGAGAATTTTAATTCTGATGCGATGTTATGTGGCTGGGCCGGGCCAATCGGTTGCGATTCGTTCATATCAACCAGGAAACTGGCCAGGCTGTTTATGATTTCATAACGCTGGCGACGCGACAGTGTGCGATATACATCCGCCGTCAGTGGAACGCCGGGGGCGCGTTCTTCCAAGATTTGATATTCATCATCATTGATGAAACGCATTGCCGGCACGTTATACAATGGATTGCCAACTGCACGAATGCGGTCAATGGCGTCCTTGGTTCTATGCTGTTTGGCCAACCACGCGTCACGTGCATCATCGCCAAACGTCGGCAATGGACGTTTCAGCACGAATTCATCGCCGTAATATACGGCGTATGTTTCGCGACCATGAATCAAAGTTTTTATTTTTGGTGTGTTGCTCATTATAAAATCCGTGATTTGTTTAACAGACTGATTATCTCGTGCTGGGTGCGCAGCATGCATGAATACATATAGTGTGAATATGTCTTGCAATCGCCGTTTGCGCGCGCACGCAGGGCGTTCATATATTCGTGTTTGTCCGATGGGTGATTGAACAATATCGGGCGATATCCGTTCTGGACCAGGAACCAGTTCATTACCATGCGTGACGTGCGTTTGTTAAAGTCATTAAATGGCTGGGCCGCAATAATGTCATAGTGTGCATTAAATGCGCGCGTCAATACCGGCGTATTCGTGTCGCCCAGGTTGTATTGAACATCGTCCATCTTGTATAACATATCGTTAAAATCGGGGGCCGATGTGCGTAAAACATACACGTCAACCAGGCGATACTGGCCGCCCGGGATATCGGTGCCGTGCGCCAACAGCGCGTGAATCTTGCGAATTGCCATGTTGTCAATGACGTGCTTTGGACTCTGGTGTTTTAAAATATATTCCCATGTTTTGGCCAGGTTGCTCATTGATGTATAATCCAGACATGCGTCACGTTCGGCCTTGGGCATGCCATCGGGGCACTGGAATAAAACCTGGGTTTCAACCGTCAATTCGTGTGTAATCCAATTCAAATTGTTCAGACGCTTTACCGTGTCGCGACCAGATAACAATTTTGAAATTGTTTCGCGGTTTTCTTCTATCTGTAATTTTATCTTGTTCGTTCTCATTGTTTTATCCCCCATGCATCACTGTAAATATAGCCCAAAAAGATAATTTGTCAAGTATTTGTCAATTCTGGCGCATAAAAAATGGCGGTGTGATGAAAAATCGTGTTGCGGGCGCGCGGAAATTGTTTTATGCTGAGCCTTGTCAGAGAATAGTGGATTATGGAAAGGGAACATTATGCTGAAAAAGTTACTGATTTTTGTTGCTTTATTGATGCCGGTCACGTCGTTTGCGGCCGGCGCGTCCAAGGCCAAGAAGGAAGAGCCGGTTGTCCATCTGACGGATGAACAGATTTACGAACAGTTGAAAAAACTGGCCCTGGTGTTCGAAACCGCCCGTGACAGTTTTGTCGAAGAAGCAGACGAGAAAAAAATGCTAGAGGCTGCAATGAACGGCATGCTGGGGGCGTTGGACCCGCATTCATCGTATTTGTCGGCGGATGATTTCAAGGAATTTAATGACAAATCGTATGGCGAATTTGGGGGACTGGGGATTCAGATTACCAGTGATCGCGGCGCGGTGCGCGTGATTTCGCCAATTGATGACACGCCTGCGGCCAAGGCGGGGATAAAGGCGGGCGACTATATCACGCACATTGATGGCGAACAGGTATTTGATTTAACGTTAAATCAGGCGGTGAAAAAGATGAAGGGCCGCCCGGGAACCAAGGTTAAACTGACCGTTGTATCTGATGGCAAAGAACCGCGCAATATCACGCTGAAACGCGCAATTATCAAGGTGAAATCGGTAAAATTCGAAGAGAAATCAATTGCCGACGCGGACGAAGATTCCAGTGAAAAAATCGGATATATTCGTATTTCTGACTTTGGCGCGACCACGGCCAAGGAATTGAAAAACGCGATTGAAAAACTGGAAAAGAAAAACGTAATTGGTTACGTGTTGGACGTGCGTAATAATCCGGGCGGATATCTGACGGCGGCCATAGAGGTGTCAGATGCGTTCTTGGACGGGGGCGAAATTGTGTCAACGCGTGGCAAGGCCAAGACGGATATTGAACGCAGTTTTGCACAACCGGGCGATATGACAAACGGCAAACCGGTGGTGGTGCTGATAAATCATGGGTCGGCATCGGCGTCTGAAATTGTTGCGGGCGCGCTACAGGATAATGGCCGCGCGTTGGTCATGGGGTCTCAGAGTTTCGGCAAGGGCAGTGTGCAACAGCAAAAGCCCCTGGGCGATGGTACGGCGATACACATCACAATTGCGCGTTATTACACGCCCAGTGGCCGTTCAATTCAGAACGAGGGGATTACCCCAGACGTAGAGGTTCTGCAGAGCAAGATTGAAACAATTGAGCGCAAGGAAAGCCTGTATTCCGAGGCATCGTTTAAAAACGCACTGAAAAACGAAAATGCCAAGAAAAAGGCCGACAAGAAATCTGATGATGATGACGCAGATGCCGAGTTGACCGATGAAGAAAAAGATGCGTTGGATTATCAATTGCAACGTGCGATGGATATGGTGCGGGCAATGTCTAAATTAAAACTGCGTGCGCCGGTCTGTGACGTGGTGGTGGTGGATGACGCCGCCGATGATGCAGAGTCCGCGGCCACGGACAAGAAATAAGAAACGCCCAATCGGGCGTTTTTTATTTTAACGGCCGCGGCCGCGCATTTTGCCATTGTTTTGCAGAATCCAATCGCACAGGCCACGTTTCAAACACTGGGTTGCCGTCATTGGATGACCGTTTCGCATGATATCTGTGATTTCATCATTGGTCAGTTTTGTATTTCTTTTGTATATCGAACGAATATATTCTATTTCGCTGTTTGTGGTGCGCGCGGTTGATGGGTCACAAAAGCCCAAATTGTGCGGATGTGTGCTGGCATATGGGACCATGGTTGCCGTTTCATACATAATCCGAAATCCCGGTGTCCCCGATATCGCCAACAGTGCCGCCGCGTCGCGCGCGGTGCCGATAACGTTTGTGCGGACAATCGCACCACGGGCACGCATCAGTGCAAACAGTGCCGCAAACGATGAAAACGTTGTTAAATCGCGACCGTATCCATTGATGTATAAATCAAAAACCTGGCGGTCCTTGATATCATATGGTGATGATAATTTTACCGGGGTATATATTGTCGGCATATGTGGCATTGTCTGGATATGCATTGCAATATGCCGCAGTGTTTCCGACTGGGGACCGATTTGTCCAAACAGGCATGCGCCCAATTCGGCACTGACGTATCCGACCGTGTCATCGTCGGTGGTTGTGTCAATTTCTTGGTATCCTTCGTATTCGCCGGCTTCTATATCAGACATGTAATCCCCCATTGCTGAATTTATTTTTCTTTTTTGTGTAATACAAATCATTGGTTTTGTCAAGCCGTTTTACAAGTATCATCTTGCCTTGTAATAAAAATCGCGGTATGATTTCGGCATCAATGAAAAATTGTAAAAGGAAAAGGCAAAATGGCAAATTTGATTGTTGATGGTAACTGGGCGGCGGCCGACGTCGCATACAGATGCGTTGATTTCGCGGCGATTTATCCAATCACCCCCAGCAGCACGATGGGTGAATTGGCGGACGAATGGTCGTTCCAGCACAAGAAAAATATTTGGGGCGCAATTCCACAGATAATTGAAATGCAATCTGAGGGTGGCGCGGCCGGCGCAATGCATGGTGCGTTACAGATGGGTGCGCTGGCGACGACATTTACGGCGTCCCAGGGGCTGTTGCTGATGATTCCGAATATGTATAAAATCGCGGGCGAACAGACACCGTTTGTCATGCATGTTGCGGCGCGCGCGCTGGCGACACACGCGCTGTCCATCTTTGGCGACCACAGTGACGTTATGGCGGTGCGCAGCACGGGTTTTGCATTGCTGTCCAGCCATAATGTGCAACAGGCATCTGATATGGCGGCAATCGCGCATGCGGCGACGTTACGGGCGCGTGTGCCATTTTTGCACTTCTTTGACGGATTCCGCACCAGCCACGAGGAATCGCGTTTGATTCGAATCGAAGATGAGGTGTTACGTAAAATGATTCCAGATGACCTGGTGCGTGAAAATCGCGCGCGTGGTATGTCGCCGGAACATCCGACAATTCGTGGCACCGCCCAAAATCCGGACGTATATTTCCAAGGACGCGAGGCGGCAAACCCACTGTATGCTGCGACGCCTGATATTGTTCAAAAATGTATGGACGAATTTGCGGCACTGACGGGGCGCAAGTATAATCTGGTTGACTATGTCGGCGATCCAAATGCCGAAAACGTTATTGTCGCCATGGGCAGCGCATGCGAAACAATCGAAGAAACGTTGCCGTTCCTGCCACGTGGGTTGGGATTGGTCAAGGTGCATTTGTATCGACCGTTCCCGGTTGACGCGTTGCGCGTTGCGTTGCCGAAAACAGTGAAACGTATTGCGGTTCTGGACCGAACCAAGGAACCAGGCGCAATCGGTGAGCCGTTATATCAAGATGTTAAAACGGTCGTGGGCGATGCGGCGGCGGTATATGGTGGACGTTATGGACTGGGGTCCAAAGAATTCAAACCGCGCGATGTCAAGGCTGTGTATGAAA
Source organism: uncultured Alphaproteobacteria bacterium (assembly GCA_934276735.1). Taxonomy (GTDB): domain Bacteria; phylum Pseudomonadota; class Alphaproteobacteria; order Rs-D84; family Rs-D84; genus Enterousia. The sequence goes on from CAKQTG010000002.1 coordinate 36,979, forward strand.
ACCTGATGCGCGATACATTGCATCATAACTTTACCGTGGGGATTGATGATGATTTGTCGGGGCTGTCGCTGAAAACAGACCCTGCGTTCGCAGTCCAGGCAGAAAATTTCAAGACCGCAATTTTGTATGGCATTGGTTCGGACGGCACAGTTGGGGCGGTTAAAAATATCGTTAAAATCGTTGGGGAAAATTCTGATTTATATCCGCAATCATACGCAGTATATGATTCCAAAAAATCAGGGGGACTTACCGCATCGCATATTCGTTTTTCTGATGCACCGATTAAAAGCCAGTATTTGATAGAAGTGGCAGATTTTATCAGCGTATCAAACTTTATGATTGCACAGCGTTTTGATGTGTTTCGCGGCCTGCGTGCAGGTGGGACGATTATGATAAATACGTCAATGGCACCTGATGTGGCGTTTGCAAATCTGCCGCGAGAAACCCAGGAACATTTAATCAGATTGCGTGCAAATGTGTATTTCTTGGACGCAAATGGTGCGGCAAATGAACTGGGGTTAGGCAATCGTATAAACACGTTTATTATGCTGAATTTCTTTAATCTGACCCAGGTTATTGACCCAGCGGTTGCTGCCAAATCGGCCAAGGCGGCAATTGAAAAAACATACAAGAAAAAGGGTATGGATGTTGTTCAAGCAAACTGGGCAGCGGTTGATCGAGCAGCGGGCTATCTACATCAATATACGTTGCCGTCGTCGGTGTCAAATTTTGCGCCAGACTTTATCCCGGCGATGACTGCGGATGCCCCGGCCGAGATTGCGGGGACATTGGGTGAAATGGCGGCACAGCGTGGTGACGCAATTCCGGTGTCGCGTTTCCGCACTGATGGTGCATTTGGCGCAGGCCAGTATCCAGTCGGCACATCAAAGTATGAAAAGCGTTCGATTTCTCAGCGTGTTGCAACGTGCGATTTGGAAAAATGTATTCAGTGCGGTAAATGTTCTATGCTGTGTCCGCACGCGGCAATTCGTATCCGTGCATTGACCGCTGACCAAGTGGCGTCTGCACGTGCATCGGGAATAATAGTTGTTCCGATGAAAACCCCAGAACTGGGGCCGGATATGTATTACACACTGGCAATTTCACCAGCAGATTGCACTGGTTGTGGCGTGTGTGTGAAAAATTGTCCAGTGGCGGCGTTGGCGATGAAAAACGTGCGCGATGTTGCCGACGAAAATCAACGCGCATTTGACGCAGTGGTAAAATTGCCTGATATTCCGCGTGAAAAACTGAACTTGAATATACCAAAACATGTAGAATTATTACCACATTACTTTGAGTTTCCAGGGGCCTGTGCGGGATGCGGGGAAACACCATATATCAAGATGTTGGCGCATTTGTTTGGTGACCACATGGTGGTTGCAAATGCGACGGGGTGTTCGTCTATATATGGGGCAAATTTGCCTACGACGCCGTGGACGTGCGACGCGTCTGGGCGCGGACCGGCGTGGTCTAATTCGTTGTTTGAAGATAACGCGGAATACGGTTTGGGTATGCGGTTGGCGTTGAATCAGAAACGCGACACATTGCGCAGTTTGCTGTTCGAATTAAATATTCCAAATGTTGACGCAATGTTTGATACATGCGACATAAATGCCCAGCGTGCCAGTGCGGAAACATTACGCAAAAAATTGGCGACAATTGATGGGCCACGTGCTCGCCTGGCGGAAAGTTTAGTTGACGCGATTATTGATAAATCTGTATGGATTATCGGCGGCGACGGCTGGGCGTATGATATTGGATATGGCGGTTTGGATCATGTCTTGCACAGTGGCGAAAATGTGAACGTTTTAGTTCTGGATACCGAGGGATATTCCAATACTGGCGGTCAACAGTCAAAATCGACGCCATTTGGTGCCAGTATGAAATTTGCTATCGGCGGTAAAGAACATGCCAAGAAAGACTTAGGTATGATTGCGATGATGTCGGGGGCATACGTTGCGCAAATTGCGTTGGGGGCAAATCCTGCCCAGGCGATTCGTGCGTTCCGCGAAGCGGCAGCGTTCCCTGGGCCATCTATCATATTAGCGTATGCGCCGTGTATTGCGCACGGGTTCGCGTTGCAAAATGCTGTTCAGCACCAGAATCAGGTTGTCCAGACTGGCGCGTGGCCGTTGTATCGTTTTGATCCGACAATGGTGATAGAAGGGCGTAATCCATTGACGCTGGATTCAAATATTGATAATCCGACCGCATTGGAAGACTTTTTGAAAACCGAGAGTCGTTTTAGCGCTGCACGCGCGGTCAACCCTAACTTTGACAGATTGGTCGAATTTGCCAAGGAAAATAATCGTTACAAGGTGGAACTGAAAAAATATATTGCGCATTTTGCAATGATGCACGCAGCAAACGAAACCAAAGAAAATGGCGAGGGATAAATAACATGAAAAAAATAATCGCGATTTGTTTAATGGCACTGGTCGGCTGCACGTTCCAGACCAAACATCGAGGATATGTTTTCCCAGCGGATTTGGATGCACGCGTGGCGCAAATTAAAACGACCGATGAACTGGAACAGCAGATTGGTGCGCCCCAGGTAAAAACAATCCATGGTGACGACGTCTGGATTTATTATGGTGCAGATGAAAATTATCGCGGCCCATTGAAAAAGACATATGATAATCGGACGGTATTGTTGGCGTGGATAAAAGGCAATCGCGTTACCCGAATGCAGGTTTTGCGTGATGACGATTTACCTGAAGTTCGGGTTGCTGATGGCGAAACAGAAATCCCGGCAGCGATTGAATTGAACGCAATCCAGGAATTGTTTAACAATATCGGTCGTTTCACACCGGCGGGACTGGGACAATAAAAAGCGTTTGGATTTTTGCCGTAAATTGTGTAAAATAATGTCCAAAGAGAGATGCAGATGAAAAAACTGTTTTGTTCTGTGATTGTGCTGGCCACGATGGTAACGTGTGCGCATGCGGCGACGTTCACGTCGTGCGGGGCGGGGTATATATTGGCAGAACACGCAAAAGTTGATGGCATCAAGGCGGCTGAATGTCAAAAGTTGTGGTGCCGCGATTTGGAAACAGGTCACGTAATGGGCAATGGTCGTGTGGCGTCATCGGGATACGTTGATACGCCCGCGCCAGTGGAACTGATTGACGCGTCTGGAAATCGCATTGAATGCTTTGGCAAGCGTAAATGGTGCAATGGGGAACCAGCAGGTAACTGGAATCCAGAATATGGTGCATACACGCGTGGTGGTGACGACAGCACGTATAAATCGTATCAAAAAGGTGGGTGTTTTGCATGGCAATTAGAAAAACCGGATTGTGCCGATGGGCTGACCGCGATATTGCAAAATCATAAATGGGTTTGCGCCAAGGCCGAAGGGGGGGCGTCTATCAATCGTGCGTCAGCGGTGCGTCGAACTGGCGCGGTTCGTCGCATAAATAAATAATATTATGCCGTCTTGAATGGGACGGTATTTTTTTATGGTCAATTATTTGTTTTTTTGGTTTTTTTGTGGTATACTGCCTGAGAGTCAGAGAGAATGGCAACCGCAAAGGGTAACGCTATTATGCCAAGCAAGAAATTAGATTTTAAAACTGGCCAGTATGTTGTGTATCCAACCCAGGGCGTTGGAAAGCTGGTCCGAACCGAAGAACAAACAATCGGCGACCAAAAAATTAAAATGTTGGTCATTGATTTTGAACGCAATCACATGACTTTGCGCGTCCCGGTCGAGCGTGCCGAAATCTCGGGACTGCGTCCACTGACCACTGCCAAAAAAATGGACGAGGCAATTGCGTCTGCCAAGGGCAAGGCGGGGGCAAAGCGTATGATTTGGGCGCGTCGTGCCGCCCAATATGAAGAGAATATAAATTCTGGCGATCCTATGAAGTTGGCCGAGGTTGTGCGTGATCTGCAACGTCGGACGGCGGCGGACACGATGACGTTTTCTGCGCGTCAGTTGTATTTGCGTGCGCTGGAACGCATGGCCCAGGAATTTGCTGTTTTGCATAAAATTGACCTGGATGCTGCGTCTGAAAAAATAGAAGATATTTTAGGGGTGCCCAAGGAAATTGATCTGAACGCCGCCGGTGTTGATGACGATGACGATATGGACGAAGAAGATACGGAATAAAAAACGGAGCACACCCCGTTTTTTATTTAGAGAGCATCCGTCTCCGCTACGCTCCGTCGCGATAAAGAGCGCAGAGAGCAATGACAATGCGCTATATCATTATTCTGGCGATGGTATGTGAAATTGATAAATTTTATGCCGGGGAAAAATAAAAATACGGCGGGGCATAAAATGCTGTTGACACATAATGGCAAAATTAGGTAATATCTAAACAGTTATGTAAATGCCAATCGGGGGGGCACAAACATGAAACGTTTAATGACGATACTGGTCGTATCGGCTCTGTCTGTTATTTCAATAAATTCATCAACATTTGCAGAAGAAGACACGGAATGCCAATTCTGCAAGAATAAAATGTGGCAAATAATACAGGACGTTGCCGACGTCGTGGATGATTGCGACGAAAATCGGTGGACCGATAAGATGGAAGAGGAATGTATGGGGTTTTCTGGTAATGAATTGTCCATGTGCACCAGTTACGGTTACCAGAAAGATACATCTGATTGTAATGGCTATCACCAGGGCAAGTGGTCCAGCGCAGAGGATTACTGTTCATACAAGGGAAAGTGCGAAAGCACATCTACATCGTGTCCGGCGGACTGTGTTACAGGGATAACATACAGCGATAGCAGTGACACATCTGTCAGGATAACCAGAACGTTTTGTGGTAAATCCACCGGTTATAAATGCAGCACCGAAACAGAGACTGTTTCTATTACAAACGATCCCGAATTTGTGAATGGTGATGAATGCGCGGCCGGGACATGTCGCGACTGGAACTGTAAATTTACCGCGGCGGCGGGTGGAACAACGTGCGCAAGTCAGGGCGCAGGTGGCACGGTTCCATTTTGCACATGCGTTATGGAAACCACGCAAAGTGGTGGCGTAACCACGTTAAAGACGGCGGCTGTGCGCCTGTGGTGTAATTCAACAACCGCGGATGATTATAACTGTAACCAGGGCGAGAGTGACGATTCAGGCAAGTATTTGTATTGTGATCTGTCGTATGGTAGCAGTTCATCGAACGGTATTTGCCGCTATAAAAAGACGTGCAGTTCAACGTGCGAGAACAGCTGGACCGCAATGTCAAACGGGTGGTATAAATACAGACTGACGTCGTCATGCGATTACAAGACGGGTTCGTGCGTGGATGGCACAACGTATCAGTATTCATGTAATCACGACAACAAATACTATGAAAACGGCAATACCGTGACGTGTTCGTCACCAACCAGCGGTACACGTAATTGCAGTGGGTGTCGCAAGTGCAATGATGGCCTTACGCACTTTAATAACATAAGTGGTAACAATGCGTATCAGCAACAGTATAAATATGTGTTTTCACAGATACCAGGTTCGTCGAATTACCAGTGTCAAGATGTCGCCCAGAACATCTATCAATGCAATTATGGATATTATGGTAATCCGGGTTCCAGTATGAGCGGTTGCAACGCGTGCCCGACATTGGCGCAATCGAATCTGACGGTGGTCGAGGATAAAAACGGCGTTGTTCGTGTATCGTCGCCCGCGGGGACAACGGCGATTACCGGTTGTGCCGCACACAGTGGCGATAATGATTCGCGTGGGTATCTGTCTGATGGTGCTGGAACATTTTATTGGCGGACCAATTCAGACAACGGCGATGGGGTATGTAATTATCAGTAAAAAACGCGCCCATGGCGCGTTTTTTACGTCGCAGCCCAAGTTCCCCTCTGGCTAGAGGGGTGCACGCGGCAGCGGGCGGGGTGTCGGTTTTCCATGGATTGCTTCACTTCGTTCGCAATGACAAGAGTAAAAAACGGATAAGTTCCCATCCGGGAACCACCCGCGGAATTTAACAATTCCGTGGGGCCTGGGTCGGGGTGGCACGAAGTGCCGGGGGGGGCTTTTTGTCCCTGCGGGGCAATGGTGACCCTCCTGCGCCGGTATGACGGGAGGGGATGTGGTCGGAGTCATATTTTATGAACATAGTTCACATTTATGTTGCGGACTGCGTCCTTGCCGCATTCTGCGCTTCGCTTGGATTCATTCTGGGGCCCGGAGCAGGAATGACAAGGACGGTTTATTTGTTTTTATTTTACGAACATTGTTCAGGTTTATGTTATTTACTATTTTTTAAGTCGTCATACCGACGAAGGTCGGTATCCATTGCCCCGCAGGGACCGATACATACCACTGCACCGTCCGCCTGGGGCGGCCACCCATTCGCCAGCGAAGGGGAATTTCATACCGCGACGGTAAAAAGACAAGCACGCCGTCGGCGTGCTTCATTGCTCTCTGCTCTCTGCGCTTTGTTCTCTAAGTGAAGCTTTACATTGTGAAATCTTCGCCCAGATAGACTTTCTTGACCATTTCGTCTCGTATAATCTCGTCAGTGGTGCCGTGCTTTAAAATCGTGCCATCGTGCAGAACATAACTGTGGTCCGTAATGCCTAATGTTTCGCGCACATTATGGTCGGTGATAATTACGCCCAGACCGCGATTCTTTAACTGGGACACCAGACTGCGGATTTCGTTCACAGCGATTGGGTCAATCCCAGCAAACGGTTCGTCCAGCAATATAAACTTTGGGTCATTTGCCAATGCGCGCGCAATTTCAACACGGCGACGTTCGCCACCCGACAGGGCGGTTGCCGGGCTGTGTCGCAGGGACGAAATCGAAAATTCATCCAGCAACGCGTCCAGTTTCATCTTGCGTTTCTTGCGGCTGGGCTCTACGACCTCTAGTATTGCCATAATGTTTTGTTCCACCGTCAGACCGCGGAAAACACTGTTTTCCTGGGGCAGGTATCCGATGTGCAGGCGTGCCCGCTGGTAAAACGGCAGGTGGGTTATATCCTGGGAATTCAGGAAAATCTGACCCCCAGTGGCCGCTAATTGGCCTGTGATACAATAAAATGCCGTCGTCTTGCCTGCGCCGTTTGGCCCCAACAGGCCGACCGATTCGCCCTGACGTGCGACCATGGAAATGTCGCGAATGACCATGCGTTTGCCATATGATTTTGACAAGTGTTCAATGCGTAATACGGATTGTTTCATAATTTTACCACCAATTCGTCAGTTAGTATTTTGTCGCCGTTACTGGAATCAATGCGGACGTTCCCACTGAGTGTCACAGTTTGCGCACGGCGGTCATATCGACCACGATTTGCACGAATATTGTCGGTTATGCGTTCGCCACTGGTGCGGCGGACAATCGTCCCCGATACAGATTCTAGAAATATAATGTCAGGCTTGCCATACTCCTGGCGACCGGACGCGGCACGTAACTTGAACGGCTCGCCGTTTGTGTCGGTGCCAGCAAATGATGCGCCAGACATCTTGAATTGATTGCTGACAATGTCGGTCATGTTCACCGCGGTGATTGGCGTCCATAGTAATTGTTTGGTAAACAAAGAACCAGCGACCAACGCCGCCACCATTACCAGTCCCCAGCCGGTAAAGAAAAACTGCCACAGGCGTTTTAAGCGTCTGTGTTTAGTAAATATAATAAAATTGCGTTTGTCGCCTTGCACGTGATTCAGTTTAGCGCGTCAGATGACAAAAAGCAATTTTTATATTTATTCAATTGTTTTTTTATGTTATAATGTTCGCCAAGAGAGATGATAAAAAAATTGCTAACCTTTTTATGTATGGCGTTGTTTGCTGTCACATCTGATGCTGTGGCGGCGGTCACGGTTAAAAAGGCTGCGCCGGTTGCACCCCAGACGTCTGCCACATCCACGGATACCGCTAGTTTGGTTGGAACGGTATTGGGGCTGGTCAACAGTGTGCAGCAGTTAAATGCCCAGCAAAAGGCGTTGACGGCAGAGTGCCTCCCGTCGTCCAAGGAAATTACGTTCGTAAATAACATGATGAAAGAGTGGGCCAAGGTCGGCGAAATGACCGCGGACGAGGCGCAGACCCGTCTGGGTCGGCGTCGGTGCACGGCCGCACGTGGTGGCTATGCCCAGGCGGTGCGTATCGCGGCGGGGACCGATGCAATGGAAATTTGCTATGACTATTTTTCGGGCGATGGCAATGATGGAATGGTCTGGGCGAACTTTCCAATGGCCAGCACCGCCACATACTGCACAGATGGATCGTTGCCACCGTGCAAGAATAAGGAGGCGACCGTTTCGAATATATATGAAATATTCAATCTGATTGATTTTGCCGAGGCCGACTATACCGATGGTGATAATCGGACGATGGCGGCAAATCTGATGTCAAAAATTGAAAATTGCAGTTATGCGAAACTGAGTGCGAAAAAACGTGCGATGTGGGGCGAATTCTTGACCAGTACGGTCAGCAACATGGGACAGAGCACGAACACCGGTGCAATTATGGATTCTGTGGGCAAGATGACCAACAGTGGCGGTGGTCTGGGCGGATTGGGCTCGCTGGGGTCAATTGTGCAACAAATTACAAATAAATAGTGCGATGCGCAATCGCACTTTTTTACTTTACTCATATGACAAAAAATCGTATAATACAGGGGATTATAAGAGAAGGGATTTCTGATGAAAAATAAATCTTGTGTGTCGACATGGATTGTATCACGCGTAATCGCGGCGGCGTCTGTTGTGGCGTTGACGGCGTGCGCGGGCAGTAATGATAACGCCCAATATGCGCCGATTGATACGCCAACGGTTGATTATGTGGAACAATTGGATGTGTATTCTGCACCACACCAGGATTCATTTTTGAATCAGTTGGCGATGAATTATCGCTCTTATGCAATTTATAATGCACGGACCAGTGGGTATTCCGAAATGGGCGAGTTGTTCGCACAAAAGGCGGTTGCCGCGTTTAGTGGCGAAGTGCCGTTCCCAGAATCCCTGGAAAATTGGCCTGTTGACGATGAACAGGATTCGTTTGAATTATACACGGCGTATAACGATTTAATGGACCAGTTGAAAAACGACGCCAGTGAAACCAACCCACAACTGGCGGCCGAGGCCCAGGCAAAATTTGACTGTTGGTTGTCTGCGGCGGCCAGCGGTCAAGACGGCACGGCACGTGAATGTCGTGACAGATATCTGAAAACCATGACCGCATTGCGTGACTGCAAGGGGGGCAAGATTGTAAATAACAATCGCACGTCTACAACAACGACAACAACGGCCGAAACGATTGCGGTTCAGTCGCGTCGTCCGGTTACAAACGCCAGCAATCGTCCAACCGATTATTACCCAGAGACCCGCACTATGCAGGCGATGAGTGGCACGGGCCGTGCGCGTGATGGCGTGATTATTGTAAATAATGTAAATGTTCCGCAACACTTGATAAATCCGGTTCCGGTCCAGCCGTTGGTCTTTAACCAGAATATCTATGGCGGGGACAAGACGATTTCAGACAGCAATAACATGGCGGTTATGTCGGCGGAATGTGCGGCAAATCCGGGTATGGCGGATTGTGCCAATGCAACCCAGGACGAAGAAATCCCGATGGTTGGTGATGAATTGGTCACGCGCCAGGAATTTATCAATATGATGATGGCAATGCGTTCTGAGTTGGCGGCGATAAATGCACGCTTGGACCAGATTCAGGCGGCATCTGGTGATAAAACCATTATCAAGGTGCAACAGATTCCATTGGAACCAAAACAGCATGTTATGGAAGAAGTGCTGGAAATCCGCTTTGATTTTGACAAGGCTACAATCAAACCAGAATACCAGGATTTGATTAAAAAATTGGCCACTGCGACCCAAGAGAATAAGAACATCAAGGTGTCTGTGGTTGGTCACACCGACACAATGGGCAGCAAGGATTATAATTATGCATTGGGCGGTCGTCGCGCAGACGCGGTCCAGAAAATGCTGATTAAATACGGCATCCCGGCCAGCCAGATTGTTGCGGTGTCGTCGGGCGAAGAAGATTTGGCGGTTCCAACCCCAGATGGTGTTGCAAATGCGGCAAACCGCCGTGTGCGCGTGGTCAAGGAAACGCACTATACCGAACAGGCCCAGGCCGCGCCAATCGTCGTCGAAGAATATTCGGCAAATGAACCGTGCGGGATGTATGGTTGTGATCAATAAAGCAAATTGTTGACAATTATACTTGACAAAAAAGGATTGTTGGTATAATCTGACCACTGTCAGAGAGATGTTTTGACAAGAGGCATTGAATATGACTGATAATGTAAGTAAGTTTAGTATCGCGTCAAACGCCGTAGCAAACAAGGCGAATGGGGCAGGTTACAAGAAGGGTATTGCGGCGGTAAATTTGGCGGCCGAATTTATGGCGCGCGGTGTGAATTTGCACAATGGCCCGCAGAGCGAGAAGTAGTTTTTGTGCCGTATTAAACATCTATTTTATGCCGGGGATTTTGTGTCCCCGGCGTTTTTTTTGTATTTTTGACTAAAATTCCCCTTGATAAAAAACGCCTATTTTAGTATTATTACCGTGAAAGGAATTTTATGCAGAAATAGTTCGCCAGGGGGAGGTTGAATTTCGCATGTTTTTGTCGTGTCGTATTTTGCGGACGGGGGTATTAGGTTGCGTTTTCGCGGCTGTTTTTTGCGTTTCGGATTTATATGCTGTTAGGGAACCGGTTGCCAAGTGTTATGATGTGCAGGGGAACGAGGTGCCATGTTCAACAACGACAACCAGTGGCATTGCGGGGGTCAGTTATGTCAAGGATGTTGTCGCGACCAAGGAAAGCACAACGAACAAGGTTACCAGTCTGACGTCTAGCGTCACTGATAGTCAATATCCATCAGCATTGTCGGTTTATTCGTATGTCAATGATAGTGTTGCAACCAAGGAAAATACGACTAACAAAGTCAACAGTCTGACGTCCAGTGTGACGGATAGTCAATATCCATCGGCATTGGCGGTTTATTCGGCGGTATCAGAACGCGTCAGCACATCATCTGCGGCGGATCAATCAATGGCGGGGAAATATAATGTTACAGGCACGCTGTCCGTTCCGGATTTGCCATTACCCAGCGAAGAATAAAACAAAAACAGGCACCAAAGTGCCCGTTTTTTAATGGTGAAAAATCCTTTCGTGTGAAAGGTTCTTATTAACGACTAGACATCTAATTCCAACTTGATTTTAGTGTTATTTCTTTCACCACCGTGATTATACAACATTAAAATAATAAGTCAATTGATTTGCATTTGTGTGTTATGTTTTGTATCATGTGGGATATATAAAGGGACGTGGTCGTGAAATATAAATTAGGCTTGGATTTAGGCAGCACATCACTGGGATGGGCGGTCGTAGAATTAAACGATGTGGATAATATAACCCGTTTGGTCGATATGGGGGTGCGTATATTTCCAGATGGTCGCGATGCCCAAAGTCACACGCCAATCAATGTTATTCGTCGTGAACATCGCCAGATGCGGCGGCGTGGGGATCGCGTGGCCTTGCGTAAAAAGCGCGCCTTGCAACTGATTCATAAATACGGCATGGACTTTGATATTCGCGTGGATGCAACATTGGCTGATCCGTATGCATTGCGTGCCCGTGCGGTTGTTGAAAAATTACAACCCCAGGAATTGGGACGTGTTTTATTTCATTTGGCGTTGCGTCGTGGATTCAAGAGTAATCGTAAAGAAACCCGGGGTGAGGCCGGGGGAAAGTTAAAAAACGCAACGGCGTCTTTACAGGCGGCAATGGGTGACAAAACGCTGGGGCAATTTCAGTTTGAATCACACAGATATAGATTTGCAGACCAATTTGATGGAAATAAAATCAAAGATGGGGCGTTTTATCCGACACGCGATATGTATCTGGATGAATTTAACCGTATATGCGCGGTCCAGGAATTGCCAGATAACGCACGAGAAGAATTTGAACGTGCAATATTTCATCAACGGCCATTATTGCCGCCTGTTATTGGAACGTGCATGTTTGAATTGGGACAGGCGCGCGCATATAAATTTGAACCGGTGTTTCAACGGTTCCGCGTCTTGCAACAGATAAATCAGTTGCGAATAATTGATAATGGTGTCGCAACGGAATTATCAGGTGACCAGCGTCAGAAATTACAAGATGTATTATTACGGACATTTGATGGTGTCAAACGCGATAAGTCTGGACGTGTAAAGATTACGTTTGCTGCGGTGCGGAAAATGCTGGGGCTGGCGCGCGGTGTTCGATTTAATCTGGAAACGGAAAAGCGCAAGGAAATGGACGTTGATACGACGGCGTTTGCATTCTCGGAATGCGGCTTGTCTGATTTCTGGTATGCGTGTCCAGACGATAAAAAATCGCAAATCCTGGCAAGAATAAATGATGATACGCTGGGTGATGATGATTTGGTCGAATATTTGGTAGAAAATTGTGGCCTGAATCCAGATGTGGCGGCACAATTGATACAACGCCCGTTTGAAGATGGGGTTGCGAATTTATCTGTTTGCGCCATGCAAAAGATGTTGCCATTTTTAGAGCAGGGTGATTTATACCACGTTGCAGCAGACAAGGCCGGATATAACCATGCTGACCGGGGTGTTGTTCAGATGGCACAATTGCCATACTATGGCGATGTTGTGGCATTAAAGCCGTCATTGGTTCCGGATAAAAATGGTGTATATCGCACGATGAACGCCACCGTGCATATTGCATTGAACCAGTTGCGTGCGGTTGTCAACGATTTGATTGCGCGTTTTGGTGGTGTGCCGTATGCGATAAATATTGAAATGGGGCGCGATGTTCGTGCGGGGGCGCGGGAACGGGCCGAGATAGACAGTCAGCAGGCCGCTAATAAACGTGAAAATGATCGTGTTGCGTCGGAATTGGTTGCGATGGGTGTTCATGTCAATCGTGAAAATATTCAAAAATATAAACTGTGGGAAAATCTGGGTAAGAATCCATTAGACCGTCGTTGTGTTTATACTGGTGAAATTATCAGCAAAGAAAAATTATTTAGTCCTGAATTTGAGATAGAACATATATTGCCATTTTCGCGCACATTGGATGATTCAATGGCGAATAAGACAATTTCTGCGGTGGCGGCAAACCGGTTCAAAGGAAATCGCAGCCCAGATGAAGCGTTTACGGATCCTAAGTCGCCATGGCATTATGATGATGTCTTTGCGCGGGCACAAAATTTACCTGATGCGACAAAGTGGCGTTTCAATCGTGGGGCGATGGATGCGTTCTTGCGTGACCAAGACTGTATTGCACGTGCGTTGAATGATACGCGATTTATGACGCGTATGGCCGTCACGTATTTGCAACATGTGTGTGCCGATAAATACCGTGTTACTGGGATGCCCGGACGTATGACGGCGATGTTACGCGATGCGTGGCATTTAGACTGGTGGAAAGACAAAGCGGACGAGGCAAAATATCGTGGTAATCATATCCATCATGCCATTGACGCGTTTGTTGTCGCGTGCACCGGGGCGGGAACGTTGCGGCATTTGTCGCAAAACGCGATTGAAACTGATAAATTGTTTGGTAAACCCCAGAAAGAAAAACGCAGACAGTGGTTCGTTGATATGAATGTGCCGTTTGACGGTTTTGATTATTATGATTTCAAAATGCGGTGCGAAAATACGATTATTTCGTATCGTCAATCCCAGAAATCACCCAAAGATTCAAAAGGAACAATTGGTTGTCTGCATGAAGACACGGCGTATAACCTGGAATTTTTTGAACGCGGAACAACTGCGGTTATGTCGCGACGCGACGCGTTGCCAACCACGGACAAGGATAAAAAGGACTTTGCTAAGGCTTTTAACAATGTAAATCCAAAAACGCTGCAGATGTTTTTGAAAGACACAGGGACTACAAATGATGAGCCGAATATCGCAAATAAATTTTTAGATTGGTGTACATTGCGCGATATCCGCAAAGTTCGTATGTATAAGCGTGGTGTTGATGTAACGACATATGTTCCTGTATTTCGAACAAAACGGCAACGTGATACATATCGTGCGGCGTATTTGAATTGGTATGTTGCCAGTGGAATTGCTGGCGGTATTGCCGATAAAAAAATGCGTTTGGCCCAGCAAGAAAAAGAAAAGGCTTTGCTGCAAGAATTTCAAAATGCGGCAAAGTTGGCCTATAAGTGGTATGTTGGTGGTAATAATTTCTGTGCCGATGTATTTAAAATGCGTGATGACGATAAAAGATATCCAAAATTGCGTGGCCGGTGGCAAGTTGAAATCTTGTCCAATTATAATGCGCAACTAGATGCAGGTTCGCCATTGTGGCGACGCAAATATGCGACGGCTGGGCGGGTAATGCGGCTGCGAATAAACGATATGGTTATGGCGACGTTTTCCAAAGATGACCCAAAATTGCCCAAGGGATTGGTGGAAACGGTTATGCACCAATGCGCAATAGAAAATACGGATACGGTCAATGTGATATTTCGTGTTAAAAAAATCAGCAGTAATGGCACGATATATTTACGTCCGCATTTTATTGCCAAGGAAGAGGGCGATACAAAGTCATGGGCCGCCAGCGCTACGTCATTGCAAGAGCATAACGCGCACAAGGTGTATGTCAGCCCATCTGGAAAATTGCAATGCTCAGAATAATTGTAATTGGCCCGGACGCGATGCTAATGCGCGTGGGCTGTTTGCTTTGTCTAAGTGAATTATATCGCCAAATTGTGTGTCGGTGAAAAATAAAATATTTACGTCGCCTGTCCGTGGGTTGTTGCGTTTTACAGCGTGAACGTATTTTTGTGAATTTTCCCGCGTTCCGGTAAAACGCATATAGACTGAATATTGCGCCATTGAAAATCCCAGGTCTTGCAGAAAATTGCGAAACCGTGACGCCTCGCGACGTTCGTGTTTTGTATCGGTTGGCAAATCAAACATAACCATCATCCACATATATTTTAATCCATCAGTTTTTAATGACATTTTCAAAGTCCAATTTGTTTTTCTTTTCTTTCAGTGAATTTACAAAATTCCAAACATCGCGTTGCATAATGGTGGCCAATGGTGATGTGCCACCACCCCGGGTTGGAATATTGGTTTCCAGGACGCCCGACAACATGCGTTTGTCGTCTGGGGTCAATTCGCGTGACGGATTATCGGTGCCATCAAATATGTCGTATACAATGGCGTCAATTACTGGACGATACACCTCCATCAAATCGTCCACCAGGCACATTGGGTTTAGTTGATTGTGGTGTTCTATGCCGTATGATGGGTTCAGACCGCTGGCAACGACCAGGCGTGCCATTGCGCCCCGTAAAATAGCATAACCGTAATTCAGAAACGCATTGATTCCTTTGGCATTATGATTGCGTAAAAAATATGGGCCAAACAGACTGGTGAAATACATTCTAGCGGCAATACCTTCCATATTATTGCTGTCGCCAGATAATACCGCAGATGGGATATGTTTGATACGATTGTCTATGCCATATTTATCCAAAACGCGGGACTGGTTGCGAATTTTTTCTTGGACGATGCGTCGCCACAACTGCTTTTCTAGTGGGCGCGATGTATTTATTTGCATTTGCTGCACGGCCATTTGGCGATTTTGACCAACCAGTGGCGTCATTATACCGATTGGATTATAGTTATCCCCGATTATTATCAATGGTATTCCGTTTTCACACATGGCGGACATCAAAGCCTGGGTAAAAACAATTGCACGTCCAGTGGCCATAACGGCGCATATGCTGTCTAATGGAACTTCTCCGATAGTTGTTCCGTGTTCTGTGACGCACAAGAATCCTCGTCGAACCGACAGTTCGCGATTGTCGCTGGAAATTTCTATTATATTGGTTTGCATACTGCTCATATAGGACTGTTTTTAGTTTTGTCAATACGTGTTTTCGGAAAAAAGACGAAAAAAATAACGATAACGAATCGTTTCGTGCGAAAAATAAGGTATTTTTTATTTTGAAATAAATTATAAAAAGCCCCGAATATCGGGGCTTTTGTTGATATGTATTATATCAGATTGGAATTAGATGTCTAGCCGCAACCGTATGTCTTTGCGACTTTCTTAAACCGGGATTATATCAGATTGGAATTAGATGTCTAGCCGCAACATAATACAGCGTCCAGTCTCCAACCAGCAATTATATCAGATTGGAATTAGATGTCTAGCCGCAACCCATATTATAAACACCTTTAATTATTCTATTATATCAGATTGGAATTAGATGTCTAGCCGCAACTAAAGGGGGCAATATTGGCGAGTGGGCAAAATTATATCAGATTGGAATTAGATGTCTAGCCGCAACCACACAAATTGAAAGGAATACAAACGTGTGATTATATCAGATTGGAATTAGATGTCTAGCCGCAACCACGAATAACAACTGCGTTCCACGGAATACATTATATCAGATTGGAATTAGATGTCTAGCCGCAACCTGTCAAGTCATTTATTTGGATTAAAATTATTATATCAGATTGGAATTAGATGTCTAGCCGCAACAGGGTGCGGTTGAAGCCAATGGCGGTGAATATTATATCAGATTGGAATTAGATGTCTAGCCGCAACAATACTCATTTAAGACTTATAATGCCACTCATTATATCAGATTGGAATTAGATGTCTAGCCGCAACTCTTCCGTTTCGTGTGCCAAGAACAGCACCATTATATCAGATTGGAATTAGATGTCTAGCCGCAACGGTGTTACAACACCAACAGGACCAAATGTAATTATATCAGATTGGAATTAGATGTCTAGCCGCAACTCAAATTCTCGTCGTCCTGCGCTTGGTTATATTATATCAGATTGGAATTAGATGTCTAGCCGCAACAGCAAATTTTAACACTATTAAAGAGAAAATATTATATCAGATTGGAATTAGATGTCTAGCCGCAACACGAGGCAGACCAGAAATTAAACGACATAATTATATCAGATTGGAATTAGATGTCTAGCCGCAACAGGCAACGCCAGCACCAGCAATCAGTTGGCATTATATCAGATTGGAATTAGATGTCTAGCCGCAACAGGCATCAGGACCGTATGTATTGTCCATATAATTATATCAGATTGGAATTAGATGTCTAGCCGCAACCGCGTATTCGCCCCGACCAGAAAATAAAAAACGACCCAAAGCGGTCGTTTTTTATTTTCTGGTCGGGGTGACAATGAGTAGGTGCGGGCGTGCATAGCGCGACCAAACCATCACGAATGCCCCGCAGTTGTGGCGTGCCACAACGAGGGAAAGATGAGAACCAAGTTCGAATCCGCGTCCCGCGGAAAAAATAAAAAACGACCCAAAGTGGTCGTTTGTTATTTTGGTCGGGGCGAAAGGATTCGAACCTTCGACATCTTGCTCCCAAAGCAAGCACTCTACCAGACTGAGCTACGCCCCGAAACGTCTGCAATTATAACAGCAATTTTTTGAATTGCAAATGTTTATATTATTTTGTGCTTGAACGCAGGGGGTAAAAGTTTATATCATGTGATATATGAACAGGCTGGTCCGATTTTTTGCCGCTTTTGTTATTGTTGCCATGGCAACGGGGGGCGGGATTTGTGCCACCACGCGCAGTGGCACCGCCGCATCAAATTACGTCAGTGCGAATACATATAACAACCTGTATCCGTATATGAACAATAAAATGCGCACTAATTTAAATCCGGGGACAACGCCGTCCCAATCCACAAACCAGATTGACGTTTTAACACGGACCGTGCCGGCCAATACCACATCTGGCACAACATCGCGTCGCGTGGTTGCGCGCGGTGCGTCGTCATCGGCGCGCAGTGCGGTTGCCACGAACACAAATGTTTCGTCGTCCGGTGCATCTGGCCAGACTGCACGCCGCGTTGTCGCGCGCCGCACGACCGCACGCAGTGCGACAAATTCATCAATGGGAACACGCACATCGGCGGGCACTGGCAGTGTCGCACCCGGGGCCGGGACCACGCGTGGTGTGTCAACGCGTAACGTCGTCGCGCGCAGTGGGCGTGGCAACACGGTAACGGTGGATCGCACTGATACGGCCACGACAAATACAATCACGACTGACGGCGACGCAATATCGTCGGTGCGGTGCCTGGCCGACTATACGGAATGCATGAACGGATATTGCCAGCGTGAAAATACCGCGTATAATCGTTGTTATTGCAGTGCACGCCTGGCGCAAATCGATTCGCAATACCAGACGGATATTGATGCACTGATAAAGCAAATATTGACCATGCGGACCACGAAGCATTGGACAGATGCAGAAATGAGTCAGTATTGGATGGATGCGGTCGGGAAATATTCTGGTGAAAATTCATGGGAAAACCTGGACAATGCGTTGAACATTGACTGGGCCGGAACCGAGAGCAGGGTGCGTGGCCAAAACGCATTTGTAACCGGTCATGATTATTGTGTGCAGCATTTACGTGGGTGCTTTTATATGGCGGCAAACCTGCGTGATGTGTATCGTTCAGAGATTGCACGTGACTGTGCAACGTATGAAAAATCGCTGCAGAAAATAAAAAATGCCGCCCAGAGTATAGTGGAGTCTTATAAATGAAATCTTTATTTGGAATAGAATATGGCCGCGGGGCAACCGCACAACTGGTGCTGGGTGGACCGGCGTTGGCACCGGCGGCGGTGCGTAAAATGTATCCAGACGCAAACTGGACCGTGGTCGCGGCCGATCCATACGATGCCGAATTGTGGTCAACCGATAGGTTCGGTGAAAATTTCTTGATTCAGCGCAAGATTTATGCGGCGACCCCGCATACGCCACACGTATTGATTGGTGGTGACCATTCGGTGAATTTTGGGCATTTCGCGGCACTGGCGGACCGTATGGGAAATTCTGATTTATGCCTGGTCTATATTGATGCGCATTTGGATATTCATACGCCAGAATCGTCCCGTGTCCAGGCGTCTGGTGCGCCACATGGAACAAACGTTCGGGCGTTGCTGGGCCAGGGGGACGAACGCTGGCTGGGACTGCAGGCACGTGTGCCGGCACTGCGTCCGGAAAATGTGTTTTATTTGGGGTCGCGCTCTTATGAACCGGCCGAAATTGAATGCGTGAACCAGAATAATATATTTATGCGCACGCCACTGGATTTAGACACGCCGGAAAAAGTTGACGCCGTCATAGGCGAAGTTATTCGGCAAATTGATGGCCGGCCGTACGTTGTGTCGTTTGATTTTGATGCGATTGATGCAAATGTGTTTAGGTCCGTTCTGGTGCCAGAGCCGGACGGTCTGTCCCTGGATGCGGCGCGCCAGTTGGTGCATGCGTTTGCACCGGACGCACACAGCTTTGAATTTGTGGAATATGCACCACGTGACGATGACGCGCAAAGTGCGGAAATTGTTCGCGAATTGGTGGGCATTGCGATGGCGGACTAAATTTCGTCACACATCAGATTATGTCGGTAAATATTGCGGGCCAAATCGTCACTGATTTGGCCCCAGTCATTTGCGCGTCCATAAATTGGTGTGCAGGGTGGACAGGTGTTATTCGGCAATGGTGTATTTTTCGCGCAGGATGCGACGAATATCGCGCATGCCAGTATGCATAGTTTTTTCATTTATCTGTTCCTGGTGTTGAATAATGCGGTTTTGTTGCGTTATTGCGTCGCGCGATGCGCCGCGTTCGCACCCCAGTGTGCCAATGCGCACCCCGGCGCAAAACGCAAATAAAATAAATGCGGCAACCGCCGCAATCGGATATATTTTCATTGTGTTGTTTCCAAACAAAACGGGGCAATGCCCCGTTTTTTATTGATTCATTGAACCAAAGAAGTCTGCGTTTGTTTTGGTCAAACGCAACTTGTCCAGCAAGAATTCCATGGCCTCTAACGTGCCCATCGGGTTGATGATACGGCGCAGGACATACATTTTTGACAATGTTTCTTTGCCCACCAACAGGTCTTCTTTGCGGGTGCCAGATTTTGTGATGTCAATCGCTGGATACACGCGCTTGTCGGACAATTTGCGGTCCAGAATGATTTCGCTGTTACCTGTTCCCTTGAATTCTTCAAAGATGACTTCGTCCATCTTGGACCCAGTATCAACCAGCGCGGTCGCAATGATGGTAAGGCTGCCACCGCCTTCGATATTACGGGCGGCACCAAAGAAACGCTTTGGTCGTTGCAGGGCGTATGCATCAACACCACCGGTCAAAACCTTGCCGCTGGATGGAACGCATGTGTTGTATGCACGCCCCAGACGTGTGATGGAATCCAGCAAGATGACGACGTCCTGGCCGGCCTCGACCAAACGTTTGGCCTTTTCAATGACCATTTCGGCAACCTGGATATGGCGTGCGGCCGGTTCGTCAAATGTGGACGAAATTACTTCGCCTTTGACGCTGCGCTGCATATCAGTAACTTCTTCGGGACGTTCGTCAATCAACAATACAATCAGTTTTACGTCCGGATAATTCGTCGCGATGGAATGTGCGATGTTTTGCAGCATAACCGTTTTACCGGTGCGCGGTGGCGCAACAATCAGACTGCGCTGGCCCTTGCCCGTTGGGGAAATCAGGTCAATCACGCGTGCAGACAGGCTGCGCCCCTTGTCTTTGTCATCTGCCACCTCCATCCGCAGCATTTCGTCCGGATACAGTGGGGTCATGTCGTCAAACGATACGCGGTGGCGCAATTTTTCCGGCACGTCACCATTGACGCGTTCAATCGTTTCCAACGCGAAATAGCGTTCGGATTCGTTTTGCGGGGCCTGAATCTGACCCTCGACATAATCGCCGGTTTTCAGACCGTATTTTTTAATCAGATTTGGTGACACATATAAATCGTCCGGCCCGGCCAGATAGTTGCTCTCTGGCGCGCGCAGGAATCCAAAACCGTCCTGCATCCGTTCCAGAACGCCATCACCAATCAGTGTGATTTTATTGTCGGCGGCAAACACGCGCATCACGGCAAAGCGCAACTGTTGCACATTTAACTGTGATGGGTTTTCAATGCCCATATCTTCGGCCATTTTCAGCAACTGCTGGGGCGACTTCGCCTTTAGCTCGTTCACATGCATGAATAAATCCTTTTGTGGGGGTGGGTATGCAAGAATTTGCACCCTGTGTTTATCTATTTAGCCCACGTATTATACGCTTTTTATCCGTAAAAGTCAAGATTTGTTATTTTTACTTGCTTTTTAGGCGTGTAATTGCTTTCATTAACTATATAATAAAACAAAGGAAGTAGAAACATGGCAGGTAGCATAAATAAAGTGATATTGGTTGGCAATGTTGGCCAAGATCCCCAGGTGCGCACAATGCAGAGCGGACAAAAAGTCGTCAGCTTTTCATTGGCGACGTCGGACAGATGGCGCGACCGCGCGACTGGCGAACAAAAGGAACAAACAGAATGGCATCGTGTTGTGATTTTCAATCCTAACCTGGTTGATGTCGCAGAACGCATGTTGCAAAAGGGCACAAAACTGTATCTGGAAGGTTCATTGCGCACGCGCAAATGGCAAAATCAACAGGGCGCAGACGTCTTTACGACCGAGGTTGTATTGAATCAATTCGCAGGTCAGATGGTTATCCTGTCTGGTGCCAAGAGCCTGGATTCCCAGGGAGCGGGTGATGCCCCAGCGGCGGCCCCGGCCCCACGCGAAGAGATTTCCGTTGCCGACATCGGTGACGACATCCCATTTTAATGGGTGGCGTCACCGGATTTTGCGCATGCAAAATCAATCGGTGATGAAACCAAGCGTCAGCGCAGGTTACGTGTAGCCGTGCGAAACGACATCCCATTTTAAAAAAAACGCGCCCTGGGCGCGTTTTTTTAGAGAGTGCAGAGTGTAGAGAGCAGAGAGCAATGTTGCGCGCCACCGGCGCACTCGTTTTTTTTTGTTCCCCTCTGGCTAGAGGGGTGCCCGCAGGGCGGGGTGTCGTTTTATGGATTGCCGCGCTTCGCTCGCAATGACAAGAGTAAAAACGGACCAAGTTCCCCTCCGGTGGAGGGGTGGCACGAAGTGCCGGGGTGGTCTTTTTGTCCCTGCAGGGCAATGGTGACCCTCCTGCGCCGGTATGACGGAGATGTATGGTTGGGACCATATTTTACGGACATTGTGCGACAGTGAACAGAAGTAATTTTAAAGACCCTATTCCTGCCTTTGCCCACCCACAAAATCTTGCGATTTTGCGGGACCCGGAGCAGGAATGACAAGTTTTTAAGTGTTCTATTTAAAAACTTTATCATTCTCTCACTTACTCACTTTTCATTGCTCTCTGCTCTCTAAAATGGACGACACCCCGGTGCTTTGCACCGCCCCTCTGGCTAGAGGAGAACAAAAAAGTAGGTGCGGCGGGTGGGGGGGGGGGCTTATTATTCCCTGGAATTTTATTTCAGGCGTTCGGCGGCGGTGCGGGCCAATTCATCACAACGTTCATTAAATTCGTTCCCGTTGTGGCCGCGAACCCAATGCCAATGTATTTTTATTGCCGTTGATAATTCGTCCAGTTGCATCCACAGGTCTTGATTCTTGACCGGTTTTTTATCCGCCGTGCGCCAATTGTTTTTCTTCCAATTTTTTATCCAGGATTGCATTCCGTTTTTTACATACTGGCTGTCGGTGTGTAATTCAATTTCACTGTGCCGGCGCGCCGCAGTCAGTGCGCGAATTACCGCCGTCAATTCCATGCGGTTGTTGGTTGTGTTCGCTTCGCCCCCGCTGCGTTCTGCGACGTTTTTATCATCTGTTGCAACAAATGCCCATCCGCCCGGGCCAGGGTTGCCAAGGCAACTGCCGTCTGTCCAAATTTTTAACATTTTATTTAACCTTGTTTTGTGATATAATATCATAAAATGAGATTTGATGCCAAACAATTAGCAGAAATGTCACGCAGTGTCCGCGCATACGCGTTGGACGCGGTGCGGACTGCGCGTTCGGGACATGTCGGAATTGTTCTGGGGGCGGCAAATATTATTACAACAATTTATGCGAATTTCTTGCGCCCGGGTTGCGACAGATTTGTTCTGTCGGCGGGACATGGCAGCGCGATGTTATATGCCACATTAAAACTGGCGGGATATGATGTTGGGGATTTGAAATCTTTTCGCACGATTGGTGGATTGCCAGGGCACCCAGAATATGGAATTGATGGTGTGATGGCGACAACGGGTCCCCTGGGCCAGGGTGTTGGTAACGCGGTCGGTATGGCATTGGCGGCCAAGATTCAGGGTTCGGACGAAATGGTTTATTGTCTGTGTGGCGATGGCGATTTATCCGAAGGTGTCGCGGCCGAGGCAATCGCCTTTGCCGGACGATACAGATTAAATAATCTGGTTTTATTATGGGATGACAACGGAATCACGATTGATGGTGCGGCACTGACCGATGTTGATACGTCGGCGCGTATGCGTGCGGCGGGCTGGCGCGCGACGGCGGTGGCGGGTGATAATTTTAACGCGCTGGATCGCGCGTTGCGCGCGACGGCAAATGCGGATGCGCCGACATTTATTCGCTGTCGTGATGTGATTGGCGCGGGATCGCGCCTGGCGGGCGCGGCGGCGGCACATGGATTGGCGTTGTCGGACGACGAACTGCAAAATTTGGTTTCTGAATTCACGTCGCCAGATGGTGATGTGTTGTGGGCAACGGTCGCCGCGGACGCGCATGCGAAATATATTTTTAATCAGCCGGACGTCAGTGTTGCTGATATGCCAACACTGGATTGCGATGCGGATATTTCAACGCGTGAACTGTCGGGAATTTATTTGCAATCAATGATTGCGGCGGGCGTGCGTCTGGTCGGGGGCAGTGCGGATTTATCGCACAGCACGAACGCCAAAACGTCGGCACATCATGACATTACGCCAGACGATTTCAGTGGTAATTTTATAAACTATGGCGTGCGCGAGCATGCGATGGGCGCAATTATGAACGGTATGGCGGCGTCTGGCCTGCGGCCGTATGGGTCGACGTTCTTGGTGTTCAGTGATTATATGCGTCCGGCGATTCGCATTGCGGCGATGTCTGGGTTGCCGGTGATTTATGTGTTCACGCATGACAGTGTCTGTGTGGGTCAGGATGGTCCGACGCATGAACCGGTTGAACAATTGCCGTCGTTGCGCATGGTGCCACATTTGAACGTATTTCGTCCGTGCAATGGGGCCGAGGTTGCATACGCCTGGCGCAGTGCGGTGTCTGATACAAACTGTCCGACGTGTTTGATTCTGACGCGGCAAAAGATAAAGCAAATTCCGACGCCCGACGATGCAGATATTTCGCGCGGGGGATACGTCATATATCCGGCGGCGTCGCGCCGCGTGCGTGCGACCATCTTGGCCACCGGCAGCGAAGTGCCCCTGGCGGTCGCGGTTGCGCAAATTATCGGCCCAGATGTCCAGGTGGTCAGTGTGCCGTCTGTGTCCGGATTCCGCGCCCAGGATGATGATTACAAGAAAAAGATTTTACGTGGATTTGTCGTTGCAATAGAGGCGGCGGCGTCTGCACCGTGGTTTGAATTTGCCGATGCGGTTGTTGGTATTGATCGATTCGGTCTGTCGGGGCCGGGGGACGCGGTCTATCGTGAAATGGGCTTTGATGCGGATGCAATTGCCGCCGATATTATGAAAAAATTGAAATAGTATGCATGTCGGCTGATACAGAATTTATTACATCATGGGGTGAAAGTATTCCGGTGGTGATTGAAACGCGCCGCGGGTTGTGTAATATTACACTGCGCCCAAAAACGCGTCCGGTGCGCGAAATTCATATTTCAAAACCGTGGCTGTCAACGACGGCGTTGGCGTTGCGATTTTTGGAACAAAAACGCCGGTGGGTTGAACGCGTTTTTGCTGCCGCACCGTCACAGCGACGTGTAGGACCGGGCGATGTGATTGAATTTTTGGGACGGCGGGTCACGTTAGTGCACGCACCATCGCAACGGTCAAATAAATTTGTTTGCCAAGATGGGGTTTGTACATTGGCCGTCGGTGGCGATGCAGATATGTTTGAACGCCGTGTTCGTGATTTTATCAAGGCTGAATTTTTGACTACGGTGCGTGCAATGGTTAAAACTGCACCACGCGAATTGTGGCCGTCGCGCATTGCTGTGCGTGATACGACCAGTCGCTGGGGCAGTTGTTCGTCATCGGGAACGATTTCGTTTTCGTGGCGTCTGGCGTTTGCACCCACAGACGTTATGCGCTATGTCGTTATGCACGAACTGGCGCACCGTGTGCATATGAATCATTCGCCGGCGTTCTGGGCGACGGTGGCGCAATTATATGGTGACGGGGTGGGGCGTGCAAAGCGATGGCTGGCCGTGCATGGCGCAGAACTGCACCAATATTTTTGATAAAATGCTTGAAAATGCGCAAATTTCAGCTATGGTTTCAGTATGATTAAAAACGCAGTTGTTTTTTATGTCCATCATCACGCCGTGCGGCGTGGGTATTAGCGTTTTGTATTTTTTATGATATAATTGACATTGATATGTCACGAATTTCCATATAAACCACAGGAATAAAAAGATGGAATTAAAGCCAACTAAACCATTGTCAGGTTTTATAGAATTGTTGCCGGCGCAACAGCGCTGTTTTGACGAATGTGCACGTCGTATGCAAGATGTTCTGCGTGTGGCGGGGTTTTCGCAACTGGATTTGCCAGCCATCGAACGGGCCGAGGTTTTGACCGATAAAGACAACTGGGACGAAATTGAAACCCAGATGTTCTTGTTTCAAAAAGGCGATACGAAAATGGGCCTGCGCTATGACGGAACGGTCGGTCTGTCGCGTTATGTTGCGGGGCACTTGAACGATTTGGTGTTTCCATTTCGTGCGTCGCAATTTTCAAAACGCTATCGCGGGGAACGCGCGCAAAAGGGCCGTTATCGCGAATTTTACCAAATGGACATGGATATTATGGGTATCAATGCGCTGTCCACAAATTATGATGCAGAAATTATTTCTGTGATTGATCGCGCGTTGAAATCTGTTGCCGAATTTGTTGGACCGGCGCGTGTGCTGGTCGGGTCGCGTCCATTCTGGGATGCAATGTTTGCGCACTTGGGGTTGGATGATGCGCAAAAGAAATCAGTGTTTGTTTTAATTGATAAAAAGGACGCGATGGGCGACGACGAATTCGCATCTGGTTTGCGTGATGCGTTGAACGACGTGGCCAAAGAAGACGAAATTAAATCTGTATTTACGCGCGGATACACTGAATTTACCGGTCGCACACCCGAACTAGATGCGGCGATTGATGAATTGACGCACTTTGTTGCGGTGCTGCGCGATATGGGTGTGAACAATGCGGAAATTGATTTGTCGATTGCACGCGGTTTGGCGTATTACACGGGACTGGTGTTCGAATTCAAATTGATAAATCATCCGGAATTGGGCACGGCGGCCGGTGGTGGTCGTTATGCAGACCTGGCCGGAAAATTTTCCAAGACGAAAATAATCGGTGTTGGTGCGGCGATTGGTTTTTCGCGAATCTTTGTCGCGTTATTGGAATCTGGCCAGATTGATTTGACGCGTTTTGACGCGCCGATTCGCGCGGCGGTTTTGGTAATGGGCGATGAAAATTTGGCATATGCGTCGTCTGTTTTGGCGGCGTTGCGTGATAATGGTATTGCGTCGGTGTCGTATCTGGATACAAATAAAAAATTCAAAAATCAAATTGAATACGCTGACAAAATTGGCGCAGATTACAGTGTGATTGTTGGTGAAACTGAACGCACGTCGGGTGTGGTTGCAGTTAAAAATATGCAATCTGGTGACCAGCAAACAATGAATCTGGACAATTTAATTAAAATATTAAAGTAATGGTGCAACCGTATGATTATAGAACAAAAATTAAAAGACATACAGGCGCGTGCGGCGGAAATAGAAGCCCAAATGAATTCGGGTGACGTGTCGGGTGATGCGTTGACCAAACTGTCCAAAGAGTATTCGCGTCTGACGGAAATTTTGCCGCTGATAAATGAATATTTCCAGACGACGGCGGGCGTTGCCGACGCGACAGAAATGCAACATGATCCAGAACTGCATGCGATTGCGGTGGAACAGTTGGCGGAATTAAATCACCGCTTGCCTGAAATTGAAAAGAGTTTGCAAATCGCATTACTGCCACGTGACGATGCCGACGATAACAGTGTGATTATGGAAATTCGTGCGGGCGTTGGTGGCGAAGAATCGGCTCTGTTTGCGGGTGATTTGTATAACCAATATAAATCGTATGCGTTGCGTCATGGTTGGCAGGTCGAAGTTATCGAAGAAAACGCAACATCATTGCGCGGATACAAGGAAATTGTATTTAAAATCGACGGTGTTGGGGCGTATGCGCGTATGAAATTTGAATCTGGAATTCATCGTGTGCAACGCGTGCCTGAAACCGAGGCCGGCGGTCGTATTCACACCAGTGCGGCGTCGGTCGCCGTTATGCCTGAGGCCAAAGATATTGACGTCGTCATTGATGACAAGGATATTCGTATTGATATTTTCCGTGCGTCGGGGGCGGGCGGTCAACACGTTAATAAAACTGACAGTGCGATTCGTATTACGCACTTTCCATCAGGAATTGTTGTTACGTGCCAGAACGAGCGTAGCCAGTTCCAGAACAAGGCTGCGGCGATGGCGGTTCTGCGTTCAAAGTTGTATGAAAAGCAACGTGCCGAACAGCAGGGGGCCAGCAATGCCGCCCGTAAGACCATGGTGGGCAGTGGCGACCGCAGTGAAAAAATTAGAACGTATAATTTTCCAGAACAACGCGTGACCGATCATCGTATCAAATTGACCTTGTATAAGTTGGATGATATTTTGGCGGGTGGCGTGGCACTGGATGAAATGATTGATGCATTGATTGCCGCCGACCAATTGGAACGATTGGCAAATATGGAATAAAAAACACCGGCGTTTGCCGGTGTTTTTTTTATTGCGCATAATCAGAATATATACTTTAAACTGGTTCCCCATATCCATCCGGTGCGCCCGCCATCACGGCGGCCAACGTTGATTGACATGTTAAACCGATCAATTGATTTTTCGATGCCGATACCGTATTCGGAATAATCATCGGAATCTAAATCGGCCAGTTTCACGCCTGCCGCGCTGGTGTCGCCACCGTGTGCAAAGTTAAACACATATTTCGCGCCGATAAATCCAAACCAGTTATCACCAATGTGTTTAATCGCACGCAGGCCGGGCGCAACCTCGAACATATTAAAGTTATTGTTTTCGACGTGCGTGCCGTCTGACATTGTATAGTTTGCGCCACGGACCCACGTGTAACCGCCATAGACGCCCGGTTGCAATGTGAATGTCGGATCCAGTGCGATGTTATATGTCATCTTTATCGCCGCGCCAGCAAACAAATTTGCGTATTCGTCGGTGCCAATGTCGTATTCTGCACTGTTATACAACGCACCCGCGTTTGCGGCCAGTGATATGTTTGCGCCGCCCAGGCTGTAACCACTGTAAAAGCCAACATATCCGCCGTTTTCATCAATATTGATGATGTTGTTTTTCTGGGTGCCGCTGATGTATCCGGCAAACAGCCCCCAATCGGAAATTCCCTGGCCGAATTGGGCGTCGCCGCCCGCCAGTCCAAACATTATCAGGTCATAATCAGAATCCAATGTTTCGGTGTGATGAAATTTTGCATCATCATCAACATGCTGCCAGTTTAACCATGTGCTGTGCAGGGTGGGGCGACCAAATTCATCACCACCGTTGCGACCGCGGAATACACTGCCATCATCGCCGTATTCACCATACATGGGCATCGTGCCATAGACTGGCATACGGCCATATAATT
This sequence comes from uncultured Alphaproteobacteria bacterium, assembly GCA_934276735.1. GTDB lineage: Bacteria > Pseudomonadota > Alphaproteobacteria > Rs-D84 > Rs-D84 > Enterousia. The sequence goes on from CAKQTG010000002.1 coordinate 65,718, forward strand.
CGGCTGGATTTTGCGGCGTCTGTGCGGCGTCTGGCGTTGTGACCAATTCGCCACGCGTGCCTAGCGTTGCGGCAACAGATCCCTCGAACGTTTGGATTGTGTTGTTCATGATGGTGTGCTGCATTGCGCGAATATTATGTGCCGAAATCCCGCCCGCATGCATCGGCAGGCTGCCCGCGGTCGCGCTGGTTGCCATCATTGCGAAAACGAACGTTGATAATGCGAATAGTGATGTTTGTTTCATGGATATTCTCTCTCGGATAAATTCTTGGTATACAAAAATTATATCATATTTTTTAGATATTTGAAAATAAAAAGCCCACACCAATTTCGGTGCGGGTGATTTTGTGCGAATGGCGTTATTTATCGTATTAAACCGCCATCGATTAAAATCTGTTGGCCGTTTATGTATGACGCCTGTTCTGATGCCAGAAATGCGACCAGGGCGGCAACCTCTTCGGGTTTGCCATAACGACGCAAGGGAATCGCGCTTTTTATTTCTGCCTGGCGTGCCTCGGGGATTTTTTCTACGGCATCGGTGTCAATTGTGCCAGGTGCAACACAGTTGACGGTGATGTTACGACGTCCGTATTCAACCGCAATTGATTTTGACGCGGCGGCCAGTGCACCCTTGGACGCGGCGTATGCCGACAGACCGGCGTCACCGCTGTAGCCGGCGATGGATGTTATATTGATAATACGACCGTATCTGTTTTTTAGCATTTGGGCCAGGGCGGCCCGCATAATAAAATACGGCGTTGTAAAATTGATGTGCATTACGCGATTTAAGAAATCGTGACTGGTTTTTAAAAACATCTGGCCGTCGGTGTTGCCGGCGTTGTTGACCAGTATGTCCAGGTGGTTCGCAGTGCGGATTGTGTAATCAATCAGTGTTTTTTCAACGTCTGTCGCGGTCAGATCCAACGAAATTCCTGTTGGTGCTGGGGTTTTTGGCGACGTGCTGGACACTTTTTTAACAATCGTGTCGCGCAAGGTGTTTAACTTGTCGATATCACGCCCCGTCATGATAACGGTTGCGCCTTGCTTGTAAAATTCTGTAACAATTGCGCGGCCCATGCCCCCGGTTGCACCGGTGACGATTGCGACGCGTCCTTCAAGATTTCCTGACATGTGTATGTCCTTTTGGTAATTATTGATTACAATGTAATACAAAACCAATGATTTGTCAAGCATTGTGGAGCGGGGGCAGATTTTTATTGTCTGGGCGGGTGTTTTTAGGTATGATTTTCTGCATGAACGATAAATTGAAACTTGATTTAGACCGTCCGATTGTGATGGTTGGTCTGATGGGGGCGGGCAAGACCAGTGTTGGTCGCGCGTTGGCACGCAAACTGGGGGTCCCGTTCGTTGATTCTGATAAAGAGATAGAGGCGGCGGCCGGTTGCAGCGTGGTTGATATCTTTGCCATGTATGGCGAAGCGGAATTTCGTCGCGTAGAACAGCGGATTATCGCGCGCCTGATGGAAACGCCACCGTTGGTCAAGGTTATTTCCACTGGCGAGGGAGCATTTATCACCCCGGCGGTTCGTGAAATGGTGACAGGGCGCGCGTTAACAATTTGGTTGAAAGCGGGGCTGGATTTGCTTGTTAAAAGGACAAATTTTCGTGATACGCGTCCGCAATTATTGCATGCAGACAGTCGTAAAATCCTGGCGCAATTGATAAACGAACGTTATTCAACGTATGCCTTGGCCGATATCACGGTTGAAACGCGTGACGAGAGTCTGCGTAAAACACTGGGCAAGGTTATTCGTGCCATAGAACAATATACAAATGAAAACGAAAGGGAGAGCAATGGGAAAAAGTAATTTTGTAAAGGATTTTCGCGCGTTTATAGAACGTGGCAGTGCCATCGATATGGCGGTCGGTATTATCGTTGGTGGTGTTATGACCAGTGTTGTGAATTCGTTGGTCAAAGACGTGATTATGCCGCCCATAGGTTTGTTGGTGGGTGGCGTTGATTTCTCGCAATGGTTTATTGTGTTGTCGGGTGGCGCGCCGGGGGCGACGTATCCAACGGTTGCGGCGGCCCAGGCGGCGGGCGCAACAACGATGAATGTCGGTATGTTTATAAACTCAATCGTCAGTTTCTTGATTACAATGTTTGCAGTATTCTTGATTGTGCGTGCGGTTGGCAAAATGCGTGATAAAAAGGCGGCGACAACGCGTGCGTGTCCGTATTGCAAGAGTATGATTAGTATTGCGGCGACCAAATGTCCGAATTGCTGTTCGGAGGTTGAGCCAATTGATGCTGGTTCTGATCAGGAAAGTGACTTTAAAAAAGGATTGAAAAATTTGACCAAGGTTGCGAATTCTGTGACAAATTCGTCTGTTGCTAAAATTAAAAAGATTTCAAAGCGTTAAATGCTGTTTGCAATAAAACGAATAAAGTAAAAGAACAGGGTGAAATCCCTGTTTTTTTATGTGTGCAGGAAAGTGCGTAATATTACATAAAATAGTATCGCGGCGATAGTATCGTCGTGGCCGTGGCGATCGGGTGCATTTATTGTGTAAGAAATGTTATGATAAATGATGTGTATCATTTTGTTTATCCTTTTATTTGTGTGTTTGTTCGTTCGTGTTTTGTCGTTCCTTTGTTGTGTTGCGCGGCGGGGTATAACGGCACACCGTAGGCGCATAATGTATATTATGTATAGTTTAGTGTTGTGGTGGGGCGGGAAATGGGTGATTTGGTGTTTTGATGGTTATAGGGATTGTTATGGTGGTTGCGATTATTTTTATTCGAATTAGTTTTGTGGCGGTAATTAAAATATTTTTGTGTCTGCTTGGTCGTGTCGTTCGTGGTGTACGAAAGTTTGTATGTGGTGGCCCTTGTGTAACGCATTAAAAAACTAAACTGCTTTATTATGTTATTTGAATAGCATTTTGATATTTGTGTTATAAAGTGTGTTATGGTCTTTGAACGTTTTGTGACCTGTTTGGTGTGGTTGTGGCCTGAAAAATGCGTAAATCGCCCTGCTTTTACCCGTAAAAATTGAAAAAATGGCGGATTTCTGCGGTTTTTCGGTGGATTTCGGGTTGCGTGGCAATAAAAATAGCAAAAAAAGGACGTCCTGATTGATTTTCGGGGTCAATTCAGGACGGTGGGTTGCAAATATGCTTTATGTTATTTGCGTAACGCTTTGTGTTATGCGGATAAATTAAAATTCTTGGAACGTTGCTTGGCTGCGCGTTCGTTCAGTTTTCGCAGTATTCCGCGTTGGCGCACCAGGCGAAAAGCCATCGTTTCGGCGGTGATTGGCTGGCGGCTGTTTTTTGCATATGATGCTTTGCGATCGTGCATCATGCGCATTAAAAATGTTTCGATAAAATCCGACGCCATTTTGTCGTGTTTGATTTTGCGATACATTTTGCACACCATGCGGTATTTTTTGCGGGCCGATCGTCTGATGTCGCGTAATTCGGTGCGCGACAGTTTTATTGGTTCGTGTATCCATTTGTCGGCCAGGATTGAATACGCGCTGCCGACCTTGTATGCACCGGGGCCGTATTTTGGATTGGCGGCGTTCACAATTTCAATATCAACGCCACGTCCGCAAACGCGAATACGATAGTTGCGTAGCCATGCACCCAACATCGCCTTTAACAACACGTATAAATCGACGTTCGGCAATAATGCCTGCAGGCGGTTTAAATCGGCGACGATGCATATATCAATGTCGCTGAAATCGTTGTAATAATAATTTGTGGTTGATCCGTGGACGAATATGTCGAATATCATATCGTCTGAAATCGGCAAGCCGACGCGTTGCAGGTATGCAATATATCCCCATGCAATCATTTTCAGCGAATTTGATACCAGCGTATTCATGTCGCCATTTGGTGCCCAAATATGCGGTTCCAATCTGTCGTTATATTTAACGTATGGGAACTGGCGCGATAAAAAACTATGTATAAAGTTAGACATTGCTGCTGCTGCTGCTCTCGCTGGTTTGCATTTCGTATCCGGCACCGTTGGCCAGTGCGCATGATGCAACGCATTGATTGTCTGATGTTTTTACGTATCCGGCCTTGCAGGTGCTGCCGCGAACGCATCGCCCCCAATAATAATTTGTGCATGTTTGTGTGCCGTTATAGTTGTCGCTGGTCGTGCATGACCGTGTTGCGCCGTTGGTGGTGCATGGTTCTTCGGCGTGACATGCGTCTATGCGCAGGCCGACGATTGTTGTTTCTGTGGGAATCCAAGTACTGACTTCGGGGCTCCAGACATCTTCGTTATATGTGGTGCTGGTGCATGTCAGTGTTGTGACCAGGTTGGAATTTGTGGCGCATGTGCATTCAACTGTTTGGCCGGCTCCAATTGTCTTGCTGTCGACGCCTATGCATTCGGCGGTGTCGCGGCCGCATTTGATTGTGCCGGCGTGTGCATCATTACTGTGCAGGCCCAACAGGTTGCAAATAAAACTGGACAGTGGCATAAAATACAATGTCATGAACATTGTGCCCAGTTTAAACCAAAAGTTTTTAATTTGGCGCGCCATGATAAATCCTTTGAATTTTCAGATGGTTATTTTTGATAATTACAGTTCTGGGTGAATTTGTATGTGCCGGTTTCGTCTTGTAATAAAGTGCCCGCCGGCATATAGCATTGATACCTGGAATAAAGTCCTGTGGCCGGTGTTGTGCCATATGCCTTGGTTCCCGATGGTGTGTCTGCACCCGGACATTGTGCACAGCCAGTCGCGTATGTCTTGCCGGTTGCGGTTGATGTTGCAACGCCGTATGTGTAATAACCCTGGTTACAATATGCGACAACGCATGTTGTAACGGCCTCGGCATGTGTTAGTGATGGTGTGGTCGCCAGGCATAGCGCGACAATCAACAAGTGTTTGCGTTTCATGTTTGGCATCCCCCAATGCCGAATCTAAACGGTGGTTTTATTTTCTACCTTTCTGTCCGAGAATAATACCCTGAAATCCGGGAAAAAGTCAAGAAATTTTACGTCCAAATAAAACCACCGTTTTTTTTCGGCACGGATTTTTCGGATTTTTTATCGTAATTACAAATAGAAACTGCCTAAAAAGTTATTTGTTTGCAATCGGGGGCCGGACGCGGTAAAATAATCCCGTTATGAGATTAGATGTTGCATTAGTTGTTCAGAATATCTATCCGACGCGTGCGCGCGCATTGGCCGCAATTCAGGCGGGGCTGGTCACGGTAAATGGCGATGTTGTGACCAAGGCCGCGATGGCGGTTTCGGAAACAGATGTTTTACGCGGGGGAACGTTGCCCTATTCTGTTGGGCGCGGCAGTTTAAAGTTGGAACGTGCCTTGGACGTCTTTCGGGTCAGTCCGGACGGATTGCGTTGCCTGGACATTGGGGCCAGCACGGGCGGATTTACATCGGTATTATTATCGCGTGGCGCGACGCATGTTACGGCGGTTGACGTTGGTACGGACCAGTTGGCGCCGGCATTGCGTGTTGATCCGCGGGTTACATCGCTGGAACAGACGGATATCAGGAAACTGGTCCCGGACGCGCCGGTTGATTTGATTGTTATTGATGTGTCATTTATATCGTTGGCGGATATTGCGCGCGTGTTGCCCCAGTGGGGTGCGAAAAATATCATTACACTGATAAAACCTCAGTTCGAGGTTCCGCGCAGTGTCGCGGCCAAGACCGGTGGGGTCATACGTTCTGATAAATGGCGCACATATGCGATTGACCGTGCGGTTGCGGCGATGCGCGCGCATGGTTTTGATTTGCGTGGAATTATTTCGTCCCCTATTCGTGGGGGCAGTGGTAATGCAGAATTCTTGGCGCGATTTGTGCCGGTTATGGCGTAAAAATGCCTTGAATTTGCGGGCGTGCGCATATAAAATAACACTGTTTTTATTTTAAAATTTATTTATAAAGGGCTGAAAAAGATGGCAGACGATATCAAGAAAATCCAAGAGCGCGAAGCCAAATGGCAACGTCGCTGGCGCGCGGCACAGGCATTTGTGCCAAAAAATGACGGTTCAAAACCACGTTTTTATAATCTGGTTGAATTTCCGTTCTTGTCGGGTGCGGGTATGCACGCGGGCCATATGATGAATTATTCTGGGATGGATGTTATGGCGCGCTTTCGTCGGGCACGTGGATATGATGTCTTGTTCCCGATGGGATTTGATGCGATGGGAATTGCCGGGGAACACTATGCGACAAAAATCGGTCGTCATCCGGCCGACGTTGCCCGTGATTTGATAAAGTCTTATTCGGAAATGATTGATCGGGTTGGCTGGTCGGTGGATCCAGAAACGCGTATCGCAACATCAGATCCAGAATACGTCAAATGGACCCAGTGGATGTTTATTCAGTTCTGGCGCGCCGGGTTGGCATATAAGTCTGCCCTGCCGATGAATTGGTGCCCAGAATGCAAGACGACATATACCAATGAAGAATTGGAAGATAACAAATGCCCCCGCTGTCACGGTGTTATAGAGAAAAAAGAAAAGTTACAGTGGAATCTGGCGTTGTCGAAATATGCCCAGAAATTACTAGATGGCCTGAACGATGTCAATTTTGATGAACGTATCAAGAAAGACGAAATCAATCTGATTGGGCGTTCAACCGGGGCGGATATTGATTTCCGTGTTGGTGATGATGTGATGACGGTCTACACCACGCGTCCGGATACTATATTCGGTGTGACGTTCTGTGTAATTGCGCCAGAACATAAACTGTTGCGCAAATGGCTGGACAATGGTCGCATTGAAAATGCCGATGATGTGCGTGCGTATATCAAGGCCGCCGCCGCCAAGACAGAAATTGAACGAACCGATGCCACTCGCGAAAAGACAGGTATTCAGTTGCGTGGTATCACCGCGATAAATCCATTTACGGGGCGCGAAATACCGGTCTTTACGTCGGACTATGTATTGGTGGATTATGCGTATGGCACGATTATGGCGGTGCCGGCGCACGATTCGCGTGACTGGGACTTTGCCAAGAAATTCGGTCTGGAAATTATCCCTGTTTTGGCGGGGGGCGAACCGGATAAAGTATGGGAAGGTGACGGCACACATATCAATTCGTCGTTCTTGGACGGTATGAACAAAGAAGACGCGATTGCAGCGGCGATTAAATACGGCACAGAACACGGCTTTGCACGTGGCACGGTGAAATATAAATTAAAAGACTGGGGCTTTTCACGCCAGATGTATTGGGGTGAACCAATCCCGATGATTCATTGCGATAAATGTGGTTGGGTGCCGGTGCCTGATGACCAGTTGCCGGTTATGCAGCCGCATATGATGGACTATCGCCCGACAGACAGTGGTGAATCACCATTGGCGCGTGCGGCCGATTGGGTAAATGTGCCCTGCCCGTGCTGTGGTGCGCCGGCGCGTCGTGAAACAGACACTATGCCGGGATGGGCTGGATCGTCATGGTATTTCTTGCGCTATCTGGATCCCAAAAATGACCAAGAGTTTTGTTCGCGCCAGCAAATGGAAAACTGGATGCCGGTTGCACACTATAACGGTGGGCACGAACATAACACACGTCATTTGATTTATTCGCGATTCTGGCATCATGCGCTGTATGATTTGGGGTTGGTCAATACCGCCGAACCATATGCACGTCGCACGGCCCAGGGATTGCTGATGGGTAATGATGGATATAAAATGTCCAAATCGCGTGGTAATGGATTTATGGTTGCCGACCTGGTTGCGGCGGTTGGTGCCGACGCGGGACGCGTTGCGGTGCTGTCGCTGGGGCCATGGGAAAATAACGTTGTTTGGACCGACGGTGCGCTGGCGGGTGTTCAACGTTTCTTGAAACGTGTTGAAAACCTGGCCGATAATTTGACAGACGTGCCAATGACCGCGGAACAAGAACGCCTGGTGAATCAATTGATTGCGGACGTTACTGAACGTATCGATGGTATGCGGTTCAATACGGCGATTTCGGCAATGATGGAATACCTGAACGCGTTCCCGGGTGGCACAATGCCACGCGCGGCGTATGTTGCGCTGGTGCAGGTATTGAATCCATTTGCGCCACATTTGACCGAAGAAATGTGGGAAAAATTGGGCAACGAAACAATGCTGGCATTTTCACCATGGCCGACATACGATGCGGCCAAGTTGGCGAAAACCGAAATGACAATTGTTGCGTCGGTAAATGGCAAACGCGCGGCAGAATTTACCGTTTCGGTTGACGCATCGGAGGCAGAAATCATTGATATGGCACGCACCGCGGCCGCGGCAAAATTAAACGGTGCCGAAATTATCAAGACGATTGTGGTGCCGAAAAAATTGGTGAATTTTGTTGTAAAGAAATAAAAAACGGGGCGAGGCCCCGTTTTTTATTTAGAGAGCAATGCGCAGAGAGCAGAGAGCAATGAAGGTGTCCGCCAATGGCGCGTTTTTTATGAGATTTTTTGGATTCGACGGACGCGACGTTCGCTGTCGTCAAATGGGCTTTCTAAAAAGGTTTGTGCAACCACAAATGCCATTTCAATATCAATGTCATCGGCCGCCAGTGCCAGGACATTGATGTCGTCGTGATACCGGTCATCACGCGCCTGTTCTGGGCGGTCACAGCGCGATGCGCGAATGTGACGATAACGGTTCGCGGCAATCATAATGCCTGCGCCGGTGCCACAAATTAAAATGCCACGGGATTTTTTGTCATCGGCCATTGCGTCGGCAACAGTTGCGGCGACATCTGGGAAATCAACCGGTGTGTTCGGGTCGTCGGTGCCCATGTTCACGACCTGGTAACCGTCCGCCGCCAGCATTTCAATCAGATATAATTTCAGTCCCACGCCACGGTGGTCAGATGCGATATAAATTTTTGATACGTTTTTGTTCATTTTTCTTTTTCCTTGTCCTTGCGTTTTGCCAATTTACATTCCAGTCCGGTATTGCCGGTAATATTTAATGTGCGATACGACAGCACCCCAGTCATCTGGGCAGCGCTGAATACATTTGCAGTGTTGACCGTTGCCGGGCCGTCCAGTGTTCCGTGCAGAAACAGACTCTCTGCGACAATTTTACCATCAACGCGACCCCCGCGCCCGATTACGATTGTTTCGGCAGTTATGTTGCCAACAACGTGGCCATGAATCTGGACAACGTGGTCTGTTTTAATGTCGCCATTTAATTTGCAGCCCGCGCCAATAATTGTTGGCGATTGCTTTTCATTTGCGTTCGTAAATGCCAGCATGTTAGTTTTCCTTTACAAATGTTGTTGGGTTAAACGGTGCGCCCTTGTATCTGATTTCGTAATGCAGGTGTGGACCCGTCGAACGACCTGAGGATCCGCCCAATCCAACGATTGTGCCCGGACGCACCCAGTCGCCACGTGAAACCATTGCCTGGGACAAATGTGCGTATAATGTTGTGAATCCCAATCCGTGATCAATTTCAACCGTTGTGCCGTATCCCACGCGTTCGCCCGCCGATACCACACGACCGGGTGCAACGGCCATCAATTCGGTGCCAATTTTGCCTGCAAAATCAATGCCACGATGACTTTTGGGTTTGCCGGTAAACGGATCATTACGTGTGCCATAATTTGATGTAATGCGCACGTTTTTAACCGGTGCGCCGGTTGGTAATATCTTGTCCAGGCGCACCAACCCGTGCCACAGTTCCAAATCGTTGGCCAGTTTTTGGTATTTTGGATCCAATTCTTTGTCCAATTCAATTGGTGTAAATGCCGTGCCTATAAACGGGTTGGTGTATTTGTTCGCACTCTGGACCAATGTTGCCTGGGACAAGCCCAGCGCCGCAATTGTGCCGTTGATTTGCTTTAATTTCTTGCGCAAGTGTTCAATGTTGTCTGCGGACAATTTGCTGACCGTGTCGATAATTTGGACATCTGCGTCAGAGATGCTCTGCATTGTTTCAATGATTTTGGCATCACGCTTTTTTATTTCTTCGTTTTCGGCGCGTGTCAATTCATACTCTGCGGACAATTCAGACAGTTTTGTAAATTCTGGTGTGTATTCAGAATCGGTGAACATTTCGGTCAAACGTGTGCGCAAGAAATCCAATTCGCCCCAGGTTTTCATGCGGCTGTTCATCAGTTCTTCGCGTTGTTTATCGGTCAATTTTTTCGCATTTAAAATCTTGTCATCGGTGACATTTAAATCACGCGTCAAGTCATTGTATTTCTTTAAATATACCTGCAGGTCGGTCATCTGGCGCGCGTGGGTGGCGCGGGCCTCTTCCAATTGTTGTGTGCGCTTTTGCAATAACGGCCGGTGATAGACGAATACATATGTTGACCACGACGCCCATATTACCAATCCGATTTTGCCACAAAATTTAGTGAAACGCCAAAAGCTGCTTTGGCGAAATGTATAAACATTACCGCGTGGCGTGTCCATTACAGTGAATTCACGGGGCGGAAAAATGTGCACAATCACGCGCCACAGCGCGCGAAATGGCGATGTTATAAATGCCCACAGTGATGTAAAATTTCTGGTCAAAAAATTTATCATTTCTGTCCCAGTTTAGTCAATGATTCCGCAATAGTCAAGCCGTCGCGTAAAACCGCATCGGTGTTCATAGATAACCCGCGACACAGCGTTGCCCCGCCCCGCACGCCAACGCGGCCCGAGATTAAAACGCGTTCGGCGGTATTGCGCGCGCCGAATAATGGGAATATTGTGATGTCGCCACAGGCGGGCTTCATCGCGGCGATAACAATGTCAATTGTGCGTGCGTCGGTTATGATACAACAGTGTCCACGCGGGCGAACGCGCCGGACGCATGCGCGTGTCCATGCCGATAAATCGGCGTTATGGTGGGCGTTGTGCGATGCCGGTGTGCCGGTAAAATATGGCGGGTTTGTCAGGACCAGGTCAAACGTTCTGTCGGTTTTCCAGTTTAATATATCGGTGGCTATGAATTCAATTTCATGCTGGTTCAATTCGGCGTTTTGCCTTGCCGCGGTCAGCATATCGTCTGATATATCAATCGCGGTGATTTTTGCCGTCGGATTATGCACAGCATAACATAATGCAACCGCACCGGTGCCGGTGCCAACGTCCAAGACGGTTTTCGCATCGGTCGGGGCAAATGCGGCCAACCATACGGCGTCGGATGTTGGATTGTATATCCCCGGCTGGCACCAGACACGCCCGCCCATCAGGCTAAAAATCTCTTGTTTTTTCGTCATATGCCCATATAATAAATCAACAAAACAAAAAGGCAAGTTTATGTTTGATGATGCAGTTGTTGTGCAAAGCGCGGTCAGCGCGTTTAATAATGCCGCATTGGTTGCACCGGCGTTCTTGTGGTGGGCGATTTTGATGTTGCCACTGTTCGCGATGGTGTATTTGTATGGTAATGATTTTATCGCGCGCATTGGGTGGACGCGCCAGAATATGTTGTCGCGCATATGCCTGACGACGGTGGCAATGATATTGTGCTGGGTCGTGGTTTTTGGTGGCAATTATGACGTTTTGCGCGACAGAATTACTGTTTTGCCGTTTTTTGTCGCGGTGATTGTGTTTTTGTCGTCAATGTTCGTTGCATCGCATACGCGAAATGTTAAACTGCCCGCGTGGCGCGCTGCGCCGCGTCGCAAACGGGTTCGTATTGCCGCGTTTGTCGCGTTGGTTTTACTGGTCGTGGGACTGTCTGACACACATACATGGTGGGGGCCAATGTTACAGATTGCCGCATTTTGTGCCGGTTGCGTGATTGGACGTCGTGCACAGTCTGAAATGCGCCCTGTTCCCGGTGTTACGTTGATTGCCATGGCGACAATGGTCGCAATGTTGATGCAGCCAGAATTCTTTCGTTTTGGCCAGTTGGGCGCGCTGAGCCCGTTTCATCTGTTGTTCTTGTTGGTGGGCGGTGTTGCAGCGGCCGCGACAACGGCACTGCGTAATGTAAATGCCCGTGGGCGCGTTCACCGTTCGGCATATATAAAGTTAAAATGGATGACACGTTTTGTTGTCGCCTTGGGTATTGTGCTGTTCGTCATGACCGAATCTGTGCCCGTATTCTTGGGGACGGTGGCGACATTTGGTGTGTCATTTGCGTTGTCGGTGTGGCACGCGTCTGATGTGCCGGCGGGACTGGCGGATGCGGCATTTGCAGTAATGCTGATGGCGTTTGGCACGATGACAGTTATGCCGGTTATAACCGCGATGGGATTGGTCATGTGGATGAATTTAGAAAATCGTCCAACCTGGCGCGATGCGCGTTTCTTGTTATAATTTGTTATATTTCTTTTATACCAATTGGATTGTGTATAAGTTATTATTTCAAGCGATAATCTTTAAGAAATAAAGTGAGTTTTGAAATGGCAACTAATATACATCCAACCGCGATTATTCGTGACGGTGCCGTAATTGGCGCAGATTGCAAGATTGGCCCATATTGCATTGTGGGGTCAAATGTTGTTCTGGGCGAACGCGTGGAATTGATTTCTAATGTCGTGATTGATGGTAAAACATTTATTGACGATGATTCTATCGTTTATCCGTTCGCGGTGTTGGGCGTAATGAGCCAGGACCTGAAATGGCAGGACGAGGCAACAATGACTGGTCTACGTATTGGCAAACGCTGCAAGATTCGTGAATATGTGACAATTCATTCGGGGACACCCGCGTCTGATGGAACGGTGATTGGCGATGATTGCCAGATTATGGTAAATGCGCACGTTGGCCACGATTGCAAGGTTGGCAACAGTGTTGTTATGTCTAATCTGGTCCAGGTTGCCGGCCATGTAGAGGTTGAAGATTTTGCAATCTTGTCCGGTGGCGTGATGGTTTTGCAATTTGCGCGTATTGGTCGTAATGCTTTTATCGGCGGTATGTCGGGTGTTGGGAATGACGTGTTGCCGTATGCAATTTATGATGGTAACCCGCGTGCGGTGTACCGCACAATCAATCGTGTTGGGTTGATGCGTCATGGATTTACAAACGAAGATATGCACGCGATTCACAATGTGTATTCTGCGGTTTTCCGCGGGACCGATGGCACAGTGACAGAACGCCTGGCCAAGGTTCGCAAGGAAGTGAAAAATAACAAATACGCGATGGACGCAATTGACTTTATCGAAAATCGTTCAAAGCGTGGAATTGGCACATCTAAAAATGCAGAATAAAAAATTGACGATATTCATAATCGCGGGCGAGGTTTCAGGTGACGTCCTGGGCGCGCGTATTATGGCCGAAATGCCCGATGCCGCGTTCGTTGGTATCGGTGGCGAAAATATGATTGCTGCGGGATTAAAGCCACTGTTCCCGATGGGAGATTTGGCGGTTATGGGCGTGATAGAAGTTGCTGCCCATGCGCGTACGTTGATGCGTCGCATTCGTCAGACCGCAGATGCGATTATTGAAACTCGCCCCGATATTGTTTTGACCATTGATGCCCCGGGCTTCGCGCGTAATGTCATATCCCATGTTCGAAAAATGCCTGCTGGGCATGCGCTGATTGCAGATGGCTTGAAATTTCATCATGTTGTTGCGCCCCAGGTTTGGGCGTGGCGTCCAGGACGTGCAAAAAAGTATGCGCAAACGTTCGATAAATTATACGCATTTTTTGATTTTGAGGTGCCTTATTTTACTAAATATGGTTTGGATACGGTTGCGGTTGGGCATCCTATTTCAGATGGTTTGATTGGCAAGTATAAATCTGCACGCCGTGGTACCGATGGCGAAAAGATTATCACATTGGTCCCAGGCAGTCGTATGTCCGAAGTAAAACGTCTGATGCCGATATTTCGCCAAACAGCCGAAATTTTAGGCGCCAGTGGATATCGTGGATATAAATTTGTAATTCCAACTGTCGAAACAACTCGGCAATATGTTCAGGCCCAGGTCGCACATTGGTGTGTGCCGGTGGAATTGGTGCCGTCATCGCGTCGATATGACATCTATGCGAAATCGTATATCGCGATTGTGGCCAGTGGAACCGTATCGGCAGAATTGGCGATGTTGCATATACCGACGATTGTTATCTATAAAATGAATCCGATAACGACGTGGCTGGTGCGCCAGGTAATTCGCATAAAATGGGCGTCGTTGGTGAACATTTTGCTGAACCGTGGGGTGTATCCAGAATACCTGGGGACAGATGCCAAAACAGATAATGTTTTGGACGCGGTTCAGCAATTGACAATACCATCTGTGCGCCAGAAAATGATTGCAGAATTGACGTGTGCCGATGACCTGTGGCGTCGCCCGGCGGGCACGCCCGCGGCACTGATTGCGGATAGTATTCGTCACGCGGCCCAGAAATAAAAACGCTGTGATAATAAAAAACACCACATTTCTGTGGTGTTTTTTTAATACGACAGCCCATCCGGCAGGTTCTTGATTTTTTCTCCGTCTGCGGTGGTGCAACCGCCGTTTTCCAGTGCTTTGCCCCCCAATGGACAGACCTGGTTATCACTGGAAATTTTGGTCTGGATACACCATTTTGAACCCTTTTTTGCAGACGATGCCTTGGTGGCCGTGCATTTTTCTTCGTCTTTTTCGGCGTCAACCGGGAATGCGGCCAGGCATTTTGCACTGGTTCCCCACTTGCTGCGTCGGCCGCCATTTTCCCAGCACAGGCATGCGCCCCATGACGGTGTATCAACGCCCAGCGCATAATCGCGCGGACACATGTCTTCTTTTTTACCAACCCCATATATGTCTTGCAGGTTTATACCACCACCTTTGCCATAGCTGGAATCGGCAAAATTTGCCTGGCACAATTTGTCGTCATTGAAGTCAGTGGCACTGATGTTGTATGTGTTACCCTTGATATATTTCAATTCAACAAAGCGACCCTGCAAGTTCGAACATTGCGTTGTCAGAATGTCAACAACCTGGTTATAAACCTCGGTCGCGACGCCGGTTGAACGTGCCAGGTGATGATTTAGCATATATTTGTTGTCGTTGACGGGTTTGGCATCTATTAAACCATAGCGTTTTTTGCTATTCGTATTGTTTTCATTGGTGACGGTGTACACGGTTGTGCCGTTGTCTTCACCGGTTTGGCTCCATGCCACGTCAAAGCCACCAAATGCACGTTCCAGAATGTCCGGATCACTGCAAGAATCAATTTTCTGTAATTGTTTTGCGCACTCGGACACGGGGGTGTCGGATTTGCGTTTGCCATCCGATGTATATTCATATAATGTGAACCAATCAAGGGCCCGACCAGTTTTGAACAGACCGCTGTATGGGTAATAAAAGTTTTGATATCCCGACCCGCCAAAGTTATCAAAGCATTGCTTTGCCACGGCGCGGCACGCGGTCAGTGTGTCGGTATCTGTGCGGTTGTTGACGTATTCACGAACAATATCACCATCAAACATGTAATTGCATGATTCAATATAATCGCGACACATTTCGGTTGATAATGTAACCTTGTCCGGTTGCAAAACGATACTGCTGTCGCCGGTCAATTCCTTCATTGCAGCAGTCAAACTGGCATCGCCGTTCATATAGCACGATGATACGAAATCAAAGCATCCCTGTTTAATCTCAGAAACCTTGTCCCGTTGGGCATAATATATGGCCAACATTGCCTTGTCCAGGTATTCAGACCATACGATGTCGGCCTGCTCGGTGCATTTGTCCAGAGCTGGTTGGGCGAATTTCTTGGTGCGATTTTCAAAGTTTTTAACAAATGTCCGATTGGTTGAAACCTTGGATAATTTTTGATCGGCAGCATTTACGCCATCGGCAAACGTCAACAGTTTTTCCAATTCGTAAAACTTTTCAACACCGGCGATTGGTGCGCCAGTTGAAATATCAATAAATTCGCCGTTGTCCAGACATTTGTGATAATTTGCACCACAAACCTCTTCGCTGAGAATTGCAGATTCAACGTTGTTTATGCACGACGTTATATCGTCAGAATTGTGTTTTTGACGATTTTCAACACGTGCCAAGTCCAGCATCGCACTGCTCTCGCGGATGGCGGATTTCATTTGTTTTTGTTTTGTTTCAATGGCGGTTTGAACCGTGTTGCAATCCTGTTCTATGGCCATCAAATACGCATTGATTGCACGTTGCAGTGATGCGTCATTACAGTCTGCACGCACTGCACTGCGACACTGGGGATAAACCGCGCTGTAAAGGTTTTGTCCATTATATGCCGCAACCGCCGCGCCGGCGTCAATCGTGCCAAATGCGTTTGTCGTATCAAACGCCAGGTTTATGCTGTTTAAACTGGAATATTTGCCACCAACAGTTGCGTCGTCGCCACGAATAGAATTCATAATTGCCTGTAATAACGCCTTGGACGCCGATGTGTCAGACGTCAGGGCATTTTCCCCTTCGGACGCGGTGCGCATCGCGGTGGCCTGGGCCGCGGTCAATCCCACGGTATCCAGATTTTCGTTAAACACGGTCAGTTGGTCGCCCGCTTCTTGCATAACGCTGCGAATCTGGGCCAGTTCCAGGACGCGATTACTGCACGAACAACGACGATAGTCATCGTTTTTCAGTTGGCAGAATTGATCCATACACGCGAAATACGCGTTCTTGCATTGTTCGTATGCCGCCCCTGTGCGCGTTTCGGAAACCAATGTCGTCTCGGACGTATTGGTCGCGGCGCGCGCGGTGACGGTCGGCGTTGCGGTGCGCGCGGTCGTTGTCGGTGTGGCGCTGCGCATGATGGTGGTTTTTGTCGTGGGGGCGCGTGGTGACGTGGTACCAGATGTTGTGACCGCCTGGCGTTTTGTTGTGCCACTGGTCGTGGTTGCGACTGCCGGGATACGCGTTGCGGTGCGCGCGGTCGCACTGCGTGTTGTGGTTGAAACGCGTTGCTGGGTCACAGGTGTTGTTGCACCCCGATTTTTGACATTACCATCACGTACGGCGGCGCGAATTGTGCCGCTGCACATAATGCAACATATTGCAAAAATCAGAATTTTCTTCATCTCTGGTTGAATCTTAGCAAAATTGCGAAATTCAGGGCAAGGAAAAAAACAAAAAAACACCGATACCGGTGTGATAAAATATGGTGGATGTGATTGGACTCGAACCAACGACCTCTTCGATGTGAACGAAGCGCTCTAACCAACTGAGCTACACATCCGAAATCGGAACACCTTGGTGGGGATAGTGGGACTCGAACCCACACGGTCGCAATGACCAAAGGATTTTAAGTCCTCAGCGTCTACCATTCCGCCATATCCCCAAAACCGTGTGCCGTGAAATTTTAGTCTGTTCGCCCCCGCGCGTCAAGCGGAAATTGCGAAAACCATATTTCTGAGATAAATTTTTTTATCGCAAAATATGCCGAGATGCATTTTCCCCTTGCAAATGGTGCAAAGTTGATATAATATATCACACGCCTGCGGATATGGCGGAATTGGTAGACGCGCTAGTTTCAGGTACTAGTGGCAGCAATGCCTTGGAAGTTCGAGTCTTCTTATCCGCACCAGTTTTGGGGTTGTAGCTCAGTTGATAGAGCGCTACGTTCGCATCGTAGAGGTCGTGGGTTTGAATCCCATCAGCTCCACCAAGAATCAAATCGCCCTTGTGGCGATTTTTTTTATTTAAACCACACGATTTTGTGATATAATTCTGTATTATGAAAAAACTGTTTAATATATACGTATTTTGCATACCTGTTCTGGTGGGCACTGCGCCGTGCGCGGCGACGCCGTTGGAACCCATGGTGGCAATAGAAAATGCGCGGATAAATTGCGACAGGATATCACAGTCTTTTAAATCCATGAAAACCATGGCCCAGGTCAATACCGCGGTTACTGCGGTTGGCACGGCAGCGGGTGTTGGGGCCACGGCGGTTGGTATTGCCAAGGCGGGCGTTGATAAACAGATTGAAAAACTTATCAATGATGTAAAACAGCGCGAGGCGCGTTCCAATAATTCTGGTATGACCATTGACCAGGGCCAGGATTTTATCGAAGGAACGATGGCACTGGTGCGTGGAATGTCAAAGTCAACAACCCAGGAACAGAATCAGCTGGAACAAAAATCCAAAAGTTTAGGAAACTGGCGCACGGGGCTGATGGCGGGAAATACCGCAACGAGTATTGCGGGGACAATCATTGCGGCAAACAATCGCACGGATCAAGATTTGCGGACGCAACTGACACGTTGTGTCGCATCTATCAAAGACCTGCAAGATTCCAAGATGCAGGCGCAAATAAATTCTGCCGATGTGGCAACACTGCAAAAGATGGAAGGTATTATATCGGCATGCCGTAATTACGAACTGTTAAATGTGGACAAGATTGACAGCCTGGCCAAAAGTGCCGCAACGACCAGCGGAATTGGCATTGCGGTTGGTGCCAGCGGCACGATAGTCAGCGCAACCGCCAACAGTGACAAAATTCGTTCTGATGATACCGATGCGGGTATGGCAAAGGAAAAAAATCTGAACACGGCCAGCAATATCCTGGCGGCGGGCGCAACAATAACCAGCGGTGTCGCAACCATATTTAATGCCCAGCAGATATCCACACTGAACCAGGCATACCAAATTGCAACACAATGCAGCGAGGCACTGAATCAATGATGCGAAAATTATTATTCTTTACTTTACTGGCCTGTTTTGCGTCACCCGTGCGTGCGGCTGATTCCAGCGTCTATTGTATTTCATCGGGAAAACTGATTGAAATGCGCGACGAACTGGCGCAGCAGAACCCGGACATGCAACCAGCGTATGATGAGTTGTTCGCGCTGTTGATTGTGAATGATGAATCTGGATCTTCCGATACTGCTGGCTGTGTCACCCAGGCAGATTTGGCCCAGATTTGCAAAAATGTATGGGGCGACAATACCGAGGCGTGCGAAACATTTATATACACGATTATGACGGAACCAAAGCAGGCGAATTTTAATCCGTTGCAATATTCAACTGTATTGTATAAAACTGATTTTTCGGATATTGATCCCGATGCGTTCAGCCAGGCGTTTAACAAGGCGGTTGCGCGTCGTGCAAAAAGAAATGTCCCCAGCAAATTGCAGGATATGGGGCCGGTGTTCCTGGCCCAGGCCCAAGAAAAGCACTTAAATCCGTTTATTTCTGCGGCCATATCGTTGTATGAATCTGGGCGCGGAACGTCATCGCTGGCCCAGACAAAGAACAATATTGCGGGCCTGGGCGGCCCGGGAAAATGGATGTCGTTCCCGTCCGTGTCGGACAGCATCGCCAGCCAGGCTCAAACATTGCGTCGCAAGGTAGAATCTGGTAAAAAGGATTTGAACAGTTTGGCATGCTCGGGCTCTTATTGTGCGACCAACACCGGCCCGTGGTTCCGCGACATTTCGTCTGTGACCAAAGAGTTATACAGATATTACAATGCGATTATACAGGGTAAGAAATAGTAAAAAACGCGCCGATGGCGCGTTTTTTATCGTAATCCCATTTCACGGCAACATGCCGATGCGCCACTGCGCCAATCAGAATATCCTGATGACGGGTTGCGCAGATCGCGCCACGGTTGCCACCCGTTGCATTTCTTGGTTGTTGCGGTGCCCGTGCATTTTACATAGCGACGCAGACTGCAGGTCTGGTTTGAAATCTGGCCCGTGTCGGTTGTGCATTTTACAACGACGTTCTGATTGCGGGCGTCGTTTTTGCCCAGTTCCTTGGACGACAAAACCTGGTATGCGTTTGCGGTGCAAACCGATGTGCCGATAACGATTAGTGCCAGTAATAATTTTTTCATGTGTTTGTTCCCCTGCCCTGTGTTATCTTGTTATGAGTATTATAAGTATTTATGAATAAAAATACAATGGGAATTTATTTTCTGTATAGTGGCGTGGCAGGCTCTACCAGACAGCCGTTTTCACGGAACAGCCGAACGCCTTCCATCCAACCTTTCAGGAAACGACTGTTTTCACCGCGTTTGGAAACGGCGACATAATGATCGCGTAATACATTCAAGAAATCGTTATGCAAATCGCCCTGGTAATTTTCGGCGGCGGCAATCAAATCGGCGTCAACGCGACCGTTCCTGTTCAGGTTAAACATTCCGCGGAACAGATTGATTCCGGTGACGGGGCCACTGCCCCAGCCGGCCTGCAAGACATCGCCACGCACAGAGTCCGGTAATTTATCCATGTTATATTTTGCATAATAACGGTCGTGTGCAATATCCTCGGCACCACCGCGGGTCAATGTGCGCATGTTCACGTCAGGGTTTGCCACCGATGAAATACCATAGCATGTATAGCCGCCGCGGTCGCCACGAACGCTGGCACAGCCGCCCTCTTTGCGAAAGATTGTAATCATCCCCTTTTCGAAAGCCGAGTCGATAGATTCGTATCTCCCGGTGGTTAAAATTTTGTTTGGGAACCAGTTACTGCGCGCCGGTGGTGTACATTTATGACCGTGCAAACGATTGTTATATGGTGATGCGCCCCCCCCGGCAACAGATGCAATTGGTTGCGGCGTTTGTGCCGGTGTTGTGACATTTTGCGTCGGGGCCACTGGCGCGGGCACCATTGGTGCTGGTGCATCGGCAATTGCAACAACGTCTGCAAATGTTGTTGGTGTTTGTGTGCAACGTAATGCATCGGTCGGATATTTATTACAATATTCGGCGGGCGTCATTGTCATTGCATCTTGGTCCGCGATTGCGTTCATGCGATTGATTTGGCGTTCGTATTCCTTCTCTTCTGCTTCCAGTATCAATGGGTCATATGCGGATGCGTCCTTGAACGGTTCATAACCGGCGGCGGCGTTTTCGGTGCGCGCGGTGAACGTCGCATCGGCGGCGGTTTTTGGAAAAGAATCGGCGGTCAATAAACTGGCCCCGAATGCGTGTCCAGAAAATAAAACAGCGGTTAAAATTGCGGTCAGTTTATACATTATTTATCCGGGTGTGTTGTCCATGGAACATCGTTCATAATCAAATAGTAAATTGCGGTATTTTCTGTGCCAGGATTTTGCAGAATTGGACGCACAACATAAATATCAACATCACATGCGTGGTTGTTTTTATCGTCCTGGGTTTCGGATAAATCCTGGTAAAACTTTGCGGCGGTATCCATCGCCTGGAGATATGCTGCATCATCGTCGGCTGCGCTGATACTGTCGCCCGCCCACATCAGCCACATGCCGTAATTCACGACGTTTTCCTGGCCCGGGATATCGTCCGCGGACAGCAATAACAGTGGTGCAAAATCAACGCCATTGGTGAATTCGCCGGTGCTGGTTTCGGTCCAGTCATACATGTCGCCTGCGAATTTCAGCGCGCCGTATAACAGACCGCCGGCGGATTCCATCTTGGCTAACATGCCCAGATTGCGCATTGTGGAATTAAACATCCAATCACGGATACGACCGGATGTGCTGCTGCTGCGTGCGATACGTGCGCCGCGTGATAACATTTTGTTGCCGGTATTTGCCGCGCGTAATGCGCGCCATCCGCGTGCGACAATGTTACCACGTTGGGCGGTGTGCAGACTGCGCAGTGCGCGACGATACTTGTTGATTTCGGCAAAACTGCCGGTGGCCTGTTTGTATTTTTTCACGTCTTCTTCGGCGCGTTCCATTTGGCGCATATTCTGGCCCAGGCGTTTTACCTCGGACGATTTGCGTTCATATGCGGCGGCATCTTTGACGCGGTCAATCTTTTTTAATTCGTCAGCAGCGCGGGTATATCGCTGGGACAGGCGAATATAGTCACGAACTTTTTCTGATTTAGAAAGCGTTTTTATGGTTGTCGTTAAATTTTTCAATGTGCGTGATGCACGGACGGCCTTGGTCGCGCCCAGTGCCACCGCACCACCGCCGGCCGTTACAACCGTAATCGCAACGTCTGCCGCAATTTCCAGATATGAAATCCACTGTAAATTTATATCACCGGCGACATAGTAATCGTTTGTATCATCGTCACCCAGACCAACTGTCCGATGCATGGCCAGGTTTATTAAATCATTATCGTTGGCGATTGCACTGCGGCTGGTGCAATCGCCATTTTTCGGATACAGGTTGTCAATATTATCTTTGATATACTGTAATGAAATCGTGTGATTTTTACCGGTGGCGGCAAATTCATCCAGTGCGCCATGTTGCACAACCATAATTGCATACCATGCCGGATCGGTATTGGTCCAAACAGAATTGTCATCAATTCGCGGACTGGCGTCCAAATTGTTGACACCACGCTTGTTCGCCAGTAACAGGCGTTGCTTTAAAATCTTGGGCTGGGTTTCATAATTGATAACGATTTCGCGCCCGCCCGGAAACGTGTATTGTATCGGCAGAAACTTTACCGTTTCATTTTCGGGAATTCCTGAAATTTCGGGGCATTCCAGGACCGCTGTCAATACGGGTGCTGATGAAAAAGTCGTCTGTATCCATTGTTGAATAACAGTTTCGTGGTCTGATTCTGATACACTGCTGGCGGTTTGCGCCAATGCATTTGCGAATACGGCCGTCGCGCATTTTGTGTCATCGGGCGTGCGGTTTAATATTTCATCCGCCGAAACAAATCCATCGGTATCAATTTGCGCGGTTGGAACATCAATCGCCGCCGCATGGGCAGAACCAAACACAAATATTGTGAAAAACGCGCAAATAAATCTGTGTGCAGACATGGTTATTTTTTATTCGTTGATTGCTGGGTTGTTCCCGTTGTGGTGCCATTTGGATTTGGACCACATATTTCTTGGATACGGGCACGGTTCGCCTCTAGCTGGGCAATGGCACCCTGGTACAGTTGCGCGTCAACACTGGGGGCGTGTGGTTGTGATGGGTTTGTGGCGACTTGTGCCATTTCCTCGCACGTATTCCCCTTTTTTACATATCCGGCGGCACAGTCCCAATTCCAACAGAATTTGTTGGTGTCCGGGGTATATGTAATAAGGTTTGTTGTGTTCAGCCCCTTGACAGGCGCGTTACTACAGAATCTGAACTTGCATTCGGGGGACCAAGCGTCATCTTCCCACAGGCCGTCCCACCAAGATGATTCCGTGGCTTTCCCTCCTTGCAGACATTGACGGACGCCGTATTGGGCCGGCACTTTGCCAGATGCCTCGACCTTGCAAAACATATAATCGCCGATGTTGGCCAGGCGTTCACCCTTGGTAAATAATGTGTTGCAGCATGTAAATTTGCCAGTAACTGGATCATGATCGCAATCTGATTCAGAAAACATTTGCGAACCAG
Organism: uncultured Alphaproteobacteria bacterium; assembly: GCA_934276735.1. Lineage (GTDB taxonomy): Bacteria > Pseudomonadota > Alphaproteobacteria > Rs-D84 > Rs-D84 > Enterousia. The sequence goes on from CAKQTG010000002.1 coordinate 88,806, forward strand.
CGATAACACCGCCAACGGTGGCACCAATTGCCGCGCCCCAGACGCCACCAACTTGCGCGCCACCAAACGCACCGCTTACGGCCCCACCTATGACATTTCCCCAAGTATGTTCGCCCTGACCAGATGTTGCCTCATATATTCCCAGTGCACCAACCGCCACGCCAGCAACCGCGCCGACCTTGCCCATTGTTGATTTGCTCTGCCATTTGCTTTTTACTGTTTGCTTTGGTGTGGTTCCGCCTGTGCCACCAGCCCCCCCGGCACCACCAGATGCAGGTGTTGATGCTGCACCGCTTGTGCCTGTGGTTCCGGTGCCACCAGACGCGGGTGTTGAAGCTGTTCCACCCGATGCCGCTGTAGGTGTCGCTCCGCCTGTGGTTCCGGTGCTACCAGATGCGGGGGTTGGACTGGGGGCCGGTGTTGGTGTGGCGCCGCTCGCGCTGTTCGCTGCAGGGGTTGAGCTAGTTCTGGGTCTAGCTGCTATGTTGGGGTCTGTATAGGATAGCCTAGACCCCGGGGTCGCGGGTTCGGTTGTGTGCATGCCTGTAGGCTTGTTACGATATAATAAATTTGAACCGTCTTCGCCAACGGTGTATGTTTGTGTGCGGGTCGTTTGAACCCAGGCGCCATCATTGACAATTCCGGGCAGTCCATCGGCCCAGGTGCTGCCAGCAATTAGTGTTGATAAAATAAAAACGTATGCATACCGTTTCATCAATAAGCACCCTGGGTTTTACAGTCGGCAAATTTTATCCCGCGGGTCTGGCAATCACGCAGTGCAGCCAAATCTGACTCTATTACCGCCAGTTGCGCCCAATATGTATTGCACCATGCTGCGCGACGCTGTTCCATGCGTTGCAGGTAGGTTTCTTCGGATTCCAGTTTTAACTGTTGATATGCCGACGCGTCCTTGTATGGTTCATATCCAGCGGCCGCGTTTTCCATACGTTCCTGGAATGAAATGTCAGCAATCGTTTTTGGAAAATCCATTTTTACAACGCGTTCATTGCCGGCACCATTTTGTGATTGCAATTGCTTTAATTCCTGGTCACGTTCCATCATTTCGGTTGCCCAATCGGGGGCCTTGGGCGCGTATGGATTTTGAATTTGTATCCCAGAATCAGTATTGGTTTTTACCGGCTGGGTCGCCGCTGGAAATGCGGTTACGCCATTTGCGCGTGGTGCAGCGATGGCATTATTATCGCGATATGTGTTGAATTCGGAATCAATAAATCCTGCGCATGGTGTTACATAATTATGCCCAGAAATACTGGCCAATTGCACGGTCAATGTCGGACGTGCGTCGTCCAGTTTTGTATCAATACAGTTGTTATTTTGTGCGCAATATGATGCAACCAATGCCGACACAACCCGTTGGCAATCGCCGGTATCAACGTCGGTGCCCTGGACATATACCGGTTGTGGCATACGCTGGTTATATGGGCTGTTTGGGGACCAAAATGGGTTTGATGAATAATTCTGGACGTTCTGAATCAACCCCTGGGGTGATACAGGTTTCGGTGCAGAATTCACATACTGTGTTGCCGCCAATGCACCACCGGTAAAGAGAGAGCAGAGAGCAGATATTATATACATTCTCATTTCCAATAATCCCCTTGTCTGAGCTTATTATATCAAAAAGGTCATTGTGATTAAAGACAAAATTGCGCCACCGATAAAGAACGGCGCAAAAGGGATATAACGTTTATGATTTGCGCGGGACCATATCGCACCACCGACGCATGCGAATATCAGGGCCAGACCCAACCCCTGGGGACCCATCCACAGGCCGCCTGTCGCAATCAATTTTATGTCGCCCATGCCAATTGGCGTGTCGGCGTCTGGATTTTTACGGCGACGCACCCAATCAAATACAAAACCAACAATTGCCGCCAGTGCATATCCAAATGCCGCCCCGACGGTTGCCATATATGGACCAATTGGCCAAAACGGCGACCATGTTACAATCAGTGCGCCAATCAGCAACAGTGGCCACAAATACGCGTCTGGTATAATACGACGGCGCAGGTCGGCCATGGATATTTGCCACGCGCACCACAATGCGATGGCCAACAGTATGATGAAAAAGATTTGCCAAAACATATTTTTCCCCCTTGCCTTTCGATTCGGAACTGTGATAGAATTATATCATAAAAGTATAACAGGGGTTGATATAAAATGAGCAAAGGTTGGGATAACGCAACACTGAAGAAATTAAAGGGTCTGATGGGCAAGGGATTGTCCACGTCTGAAATTGGCAAGAAGTTGGGTATCAGTAAAAATGCCGTTGTGGGCAAACTGAACCGGTTGGGCTGGAACGCCAAGGCGGGTGGTGCGGCGGTTGCGCCGGCACCGGCGACCAAGACTGCGACAAAGAAATCGGCCCCAGCGACCAAGGTGGCGACGCAGGCGAAAAAGGCGACCACAACCGCGGTCAAGAAATCAACCCCGGCGGTAAAGAAAGCAACACCGGTCAAGAGCGCGCCGGCCAAGAAGGTAGCAGCGTCTGCACCAAAGAAAGTTGTGGAACAAAAAAAGCGACCAGTTGCCAAGCCAGCCGCGCCCAAGGTGACAAGATCCACCAAGGCCAGCAGCAGTAAAACACTGGCCATGCACCAGCGTATAATTCAGCATTCATTGGAAATGGCAAATCTGAAACCAAATCAGTGTCGTTGGCCGATTGGTGACCCGGATTCTGAAAACTTTCATTTCTGTGGCGAAACGGTGTTTGTTGGCAAACCGTATTGTTATGAACACTGTAAGCAGGCATATCAATTCACACCGCCAAAGAAAAAATAATTTCCAATCGTGGGGGAAAACGCATAAATGCCGAACGAGAGAGGAAACCTTTTAACCATGCGCCGGTATGAAATTGCCGGAAACGACCTGGGGGCGTATTATGACGACGCGGGGGGGTTGGTGTTTGTGCTGGACCAGACGATTGCGGCGGACAAACCAAATGTTTTGCTGGTAATTGACGCGCCTGATGGACGCAAGTGGGACGATATTTTGGCAAACGATTGGCATGTTGATTTGGAAACCGTTCGGCCCAAGAAAGACAATAAATACCAAAAATTGGATATTGAATATCATGCGCTGGGGGCGTATGACAATCTGATACGCGTATATGATGATGGTGCGGATGTGACGGCTGCATTACAGATGATGGAAAATTTCCGGCGTGCGTCGGTGCGACGCAGTGCGACCGAACGCCTGGATGCGGCGATGGCGGCGGCGGATACGGCGCGTGAAACCATTGAACGCACAAATGACAGTATTGGGGAACTGCAATCGCGCCTGCGTGAATTGCGGTCTAAATTATCCCAACAGAAAAAATCTATTGGGCGCGAACCGACAAAACAGTCGGCGTCCAAAATATTGCGCAGTGAATCCCAAATAGATGCCACGAACGAGAAATTGCGTCGTGCTCGGCGACGTCTGGCCAATGCACAGCGACGCCTGTTGGGGGCCGAAGATGATGCGCGTGCCGCACGGGAATTGCTGGCAAAGCTGGGGGATAATAATGTGGCGGCGGTGCCGACAAATGCGGGTGCGGATAACGTGGCGACAGAATCTGCGTCGCTGGTTGTGGCAGCCCCGACGCCTGCACCGGCGGTGGTGGCGGATGCGCCCCTGCCCCAAACTGTGCCAGAACAAAATACAGAAATTACAGTTATACAATCAACAAATCAACCAAAGGCAGAAGAGATGGCCGACGAAGAAGTAAAACCATTATTTGATAAAGATCCAGAAATATTGGACGAAGAAATTGCGTTCAAACCCATAGAGTTTGATACGCCGGCGGTCGCACCTGAAACGCGTCCGGCACCGGCTGCGTCGCCGTCTGACGTTGTGCCAGAACCCGAATATGTGGATGTGCGTTCGGACGCGCCATTGTCGTTTGTGCCACCAACGTCACTGCACAGTGAAACGCCCACCCCAACGTCGCGACTGGACGATGATTTTGCGCCGATTTCAAATGTTCCGCCGGCACCATCTGCGCCCGTGTTGGACAGTTTAACGCCCACGCAACCGGTGGCCGCACCGGCGGCACCCGCCCAGACAATGCCTGTTGATACGCCAGATGCGCGTCCGGCACCGGTTATGCCGGCGGTGGGTGGCAATGGTGGACGTCCGGTATCGCCGATTTCTGGCACTGCGGTGCCGGTGTCTGGGGATGCGCCACGTCAAAAGCCGACAATGATATATTATCTGATGTTGGTTGTGTTGATTGTGCTGGCGATATTTACGCTGTGGCTGTATCAGAAACGTAATGGTGACACTGTGCCAGAACTGGAAACAACGGCAACTGCGCCGGTTGTTGAACAGACAGCACCCGCCACAACAGATAATTCGCCATTTATTGAACCGGAACCTGTTGTAACGGAACAGACGGCCCCGGTCGAGGTCGCGCCAGAGCCTGTTGTTCAACAGCCAGAACCGGAACCAGAACCGGTCGCGGTCCAACCAGAACCCACGCCCGAGCCAGAGCCAACAGTTGTTGAACCAGAACCAGCCCCAGCGGTTGTTGTGCCAGAGCCAGAGCCCACACCAGTGGTCATAGAGCCCGCGCCCAAGGTAATCCCGACCGAGGAAGAAGTAATCGCATCTAAACCGGCGTATAATGTGTCGCAACAAGAAAAGATGTTTGTTGCGTCCCCATCATATGATACCGAGGTTGTGTCAACCGTCACAGACACCGCTGTTGTCACAGAAAATGTCGCGGCATCCGATGGCAATGCACCGATGTGTGATGATGGCACCGCGCCCGATGGATATGGATGCTGTGCCGGTGAAGTATATTCGGACGTTGGCAACGGTGAATCCGCGTGTTGCAACACCAGTGGTGAATGCTTTACGCCATTGAAATAAAACAGGCGCGCCAATTTGGCGCGTTTTTTGTTGCATTAAAAAAAACGCCCGTCGGGGCGGAATTTTTTTAAATTTTTTCTATCACGACGATTGCGGCGGAATAATCATCCTGGTCGGTAATGGACAGATGAACGCCCGCATCGCCACCCGCCAATTCTTTTAACGCGGCACGCGCGCCACCCGCAATCAGTAATTCCGGTTTGCCGGCATCGTTATGAACAACCGACACATCGGAAAACGCGATGTCTTCGCCGAATCCGGTTCCTAATGCCTTTAAGAACGCTTCGCGCGCGGCCCAAAAGTTCGCCAGATGTTTTTCCGCATTTGCGTTATCTGTGTCGGCATATTCCAATTCTTTTTTTGTAAATATGCGTTGTTTTTTAAATGCGGACCAATCCAAGAAACGGCCGCTTTCCACCAAGTCAATTCCAATACCCACAATCATGGACATACCCCCGTTTAGGTTTAACTGATATGCGCAATACTAGTAACTTTTTTCCGATTCGTGCAAGCATAAAATGCATATGGTGGCGGCGCAATAAAAACGTCGGTCTGGGGTGACCGACGTTTCGTGAGAGAGTTTTATTTTGTATCAGGCTTTTTATCGCATTCAGGGTGTGGTTTTTTGTCGTTGTGCATTTCACCACAGTGTTTGCATTTGCACATTTTCTTTTCAGGTTTTGACATAGTTTAATCCTTTTTTGTTGATTGTTTTTGTTTTGTCCGGACATACATATGATACCCCGGGCGCGGCGCGCGAACAATATGCATGAATTCACAGGTAATAAAATGATTGTATTTTAAAAAGAAATAGATTATATTTGTCGGCGTTCGGGGTGTAGCTCAGCCTGGTAGAGTACTTGCATGGGGTGCAAGGGGTCGCAGGTTCGATTCCTGTCACCCCGACCAAAATAAAAAATGGTCCAATCCGGACCATTTTTTATTTTGTGGCGATCGGAATCGCTCCTGCGGGGCGTGCGGCTAAAAAATAAACCGTCGCTTGGGACGGTTTATAGTATCCAAAACAAAATTACCACGATTACTAAAATGACCAACCCCAATAAAATGTATCGTGCAATTGTAAAAGAGTTTGTTTGTATGGCCATGCGTTCAGTATTACATATATGCGAACAAAAAAATATCGGTATGATTTCCCAGATTTATTTGATTTCTTGTGAAATCTGGTGTAAAATATCCGCGATTTAGAGAACAAGGAGAATGGCCATGTTTGTGACTGAAAAATTAAAATCATTCTCTTGGGTGAATGTCGGAAATCCCGATCACGAAGATTTTGAAAAACTGCAAAATAAATACAAGATTGACGAGGATACCATATCGGACATTTTGGATCCTGACGAGCAGCCACGTATCGAACTGGAAGATGATTACAAGGTTATCATCGTGCGTTTTCCCATCATCAATCGCGAAACAGATACGTTGTGGCACACGGAACCATTGTCGATTATTTATTCGGCGACGCGCGTTATCACCGTTTGTCGCAAGCGGTGCGATTTGCTGGACAAGATAAAAAAGGACGAAAAAACATCCCGTGAAGAATTTATTTTAAACGTCATATACTATATCGCGGAATCGTATCTGCGTTTCTTGAAAGAATTGAATAAGCGCGTTTTGGAATCTAAAAAGGCGTTGAGCAATCGTATCCATCGTCGCGACCTGATGGCATTGCTAGAGGTGGAAAACAGTTACACCCTGTATATGGCGGGGATAAAGGGCAATGTGGCGGTGCTGGATAAACTGGAAAAAATGCGCGGTTTTATCAAGAACGACGATGCCGCCGAATTGGTCGAAGATGCGCGCATTGAATTGTCACAGGCGACCGAGGTTGTGACATCATACAGCAAGATGTTAAAATCTATCAAAGAAACATTTGAAAGCGTCATCAATATGGACTCGAACAAATACATCAATCGTTTGACCATGTGGAACATTATTCTGGTGGTGCCCACGGTTGTCGTTGGGTATTACGGCATGAATATGAAACTGCCGTTTGCCGAATACGACAGTGCGGCCCTGGTGATATTCTTGGCAATAATGATATTGCTGTTGGGGTTTGCATTTTTCAGTGTTGCCCGACGCAGTATCGTATAAATAAAAAATGCCCCGCTCGGGGCATTTTTATTTTTGTAATGCGGTGGTGATGTTGGCGAAATTTTCGTTCACGTCTGGGCCACTGACATCAACGTCGCTGAATTTTATGCCGGGTGCGGTGCGCAGCCAGTCAATCGCCGGCATCGTTATGTTCCAAAACGTCGTTATTCGGCGGTGAACAATTGCCGCGTTGGCGTCGTCGGCGCGGGTGCTGCCCTCGGCATGGCGTTTGTTCAGGCGGTGTTCAATAACGCTTTCTGGAATATCCAGATAGATTACATGGATATTAAAATCGCGCGCATATGATTTGACCAGCCATTGCGCCTGGGACAATGTGCGCGGAAATCCGTCCAGCAATACGTCGGTGCCACTGCAAATCTGGGCATGCATCAATTCAAACAGTCCGTCGTCCGGGACCAATTCGCCCCGCGCAACCATTTGACCAATCGGACTGTCCGATGGTAATGTGCGCAACAGTGCGCCAGTTTCAACATAGCAATATTTTTTACGTTCGCCCAGCATGCGTGCAAATGTGCCCTTGCCCGCGCCCGGCGCGCCCATTAAAACAATTAAATCTTTCTTCATAACGTCATCATTGTATCACAAAAACAAACCCCCGACAAGGCCGTCGGGGATTATAGGAATAATTTACAATCGTAAATTATTTTTTGCTGTTTTCAATCGCTGCGCCCAAGATGTCGCCCAAGACAGAGCCGCTGTCGGCCTGGTTGGCGTATTCTTTGACGGCCTGTTTTTCCAGGGTCACCTGCAATGCGCGGATGGACAGTTTAACAGTGTTGTCTTCGACAGAAACAACAGATGCTTCGACTGTGTCGCCCACTTTGAATTTGCTGGTGTCCTGTTCCGCTTTTTCGCGTGACAGGTCTGTGCGACGGATAACACCGCGGATTTCATTTGGCAACGCCAAAATCAATTCGTCTGGTGTGATTTCAGATACAGTGCCAGAAACAACCGCGCCTTTCTTGATGGCGGCGTTCTTGCTGTCTGCACCTTCGGTCAACTGTTTGATGCCCAGTGTGACGCGTTCTTTTTCTGGATTGATGTCCAAGATTTTCGCTGTCACTTCCTGGCCACGGACGAACTTTTTCAGTTCTTCTTCGTCCAGTTTATTCCAAGACAGGTCGGAAATGTGAACCATACCGTCCAATTCTGGGGTCAACTGAACAAACAGACCGAATTCGGTTGTGTTCTTGATTGGGCCGGTTACAACGTCGCCAACATTGTGGGTTTCGGCAAACTGCTTCCATGGATTTGGTTGCAACTGTTTATAGCCCAACGAGATACGACGTTTTTCCTGGTCAATACCCAAGACGACAACGTTGACATCCTGGCCGGCCTGCAAAACCTTGCTGGGGTGGATGTTCTTGTTTGTCCAGGACAGTTCAGACATGTGAACCAAGCCTTCGATATTGTTGCCCAGGTCAATAAATGCACCGTAATCAGTGATAGATGAAACCTTGCCCGATACTGTGTCGCCAACGTTGAACGCGCGGGACGCGGTATCCCAAGGATCAGCTTCCAATTGTTTCGCCCCCAGCGAGATACGATGGGATTCTGGATCGAACTGGATAACCTTGACCTTGATTTTTTCACCAACGTGAACCAATTCGCGTGGGTGATTTACGCGTTTCCAGGACAGGTCTGTCACGTGCAGCAAGCCGTCAATACCACCCAAATCAACGAACACACCGTAATCTGTGATGTTCTTGACTGTGCCTTCGATAACGGCACCCAGTGTGATGTTCTTCATCGCTTCGCGTTGTGCGGCCGCGATGGAATCAGACTGAATCGCGCGACGTGATACGATTGCGTTTGTGCGCAATGCGTCCATTTTCAAAACGCGGAATTTGTCCTTTAAACCAATCAGAGACTTTGCGTCGCGAACAGGTTTGTGGTCAACCTGGGACGATGGCATAAATGCAAATACGCCGCCCAAGTCAACGGTGTAACCACCGCGAACAACGTCGATAATTGTGCCCTCTGGGTCAATGCCTTCGGCAACGGTCTTTTCCAGGTCTTTCCATGCTTTTTCAGCGCGGGCCTTGGTATAAGACAGAACGGCTGTGCCTTCGCGGGATTCATAACGCTCAACAAAAACGTCAATGATATCGCCCACGGCTGGGACAGATGCGCCGAATTCTTTCAATGGAACGCGGCCTTCGGATTTCAGACCAACGTCAACCATTGCAAAATCGCCACGGATGTCTTTGACAGTTCCCTTGGTTGCATAACCCTGCAAAGTTTCTTGGTTGCCATAGTTCTTGTCGAACATCTGGACAAAGTCTTCGCCAGAGATAGGATTAAATAAATCTTTGGATAAATCTTTCATAAGAAAATTTCATACAAAGCTTGCCACCCTTCGCAGATGCTTCGGGTGGCGCAGCCATCCAAAAAATCTATGGGGGACTTGTGGGGTTAGTCGGATTGATAATGCGCCCACCCGCAAAATCGTCCTGATTATACATAGATTTTTTTGCAAAATCAAGATGTAATATATTTGTTGACAAAATATTATTTTGTAATATAGTAAGAGCAATAAATCACCAAGGGAGTTGATAATGAGTACTGCAAAAAATGTTGCAAAATCAGTTTTAACCAGCGCGGTCGTTGTGCCGTTGATTGGTGTCGCTGTCCACTTTATGCCGAACAAGGGACTGTATTTTATGGATGACGCGTCATTGGCGCACCGTTTTGAATGCGCGTATTCACTGAATCCGAACCCAGAACATACAATATATGTGTCAACAGAATATCGTCCGGCGGCGCATCGCTGTATCAGAACGAGCGAAGGCAAACGCATCCCTGTTGATGAAAATGGCGATTATTATGAAAATTCATGGATTGACGAAGAAGAATCATCCGACGAATTTGATAAAGTATGCAATACCGAAACATATACGCCGTGGTGGGCGGTTGGTATGCTGCATGCGGGCGTTGCTGGGGCGACGTTTATGAGTCTGCGTCGCAAGGAATTGGAACAGCGCAAGCAAAACGCACGGTAAAGATAACACCGTAATAAAAAAAACGCCCAAACGGGCGTTTTTTTATTTCACAGGTGCGGCCTGAAACAATTCTTCTGGCTTTACTGCTTTTTCTTTTTGTTTGACATGGGTCAACATTGCATCCAATGCCTTGCGTTCAAAAATCATACCGCGCAGCATCGCCAAGGCATTTTGATTCTTGTTATAGAATTCAAACACCTGTTTTGGATCTGGGTAACGCGATGCCTCGGCCCAGACGGCTTGTTGCAGGTCGTCGCGTGTCACTTCTACCTTGTTTTGGGTGCCCCACTCGGCCAAAATCAGACCCAATTTGACGCGACGTTCGGCTTCCTTGCGTTCTTTCTTTTCGTCCCATTTGTGGTCGTCAGATTTGCAATTGTCGCCACAGTTCGCGTGGTTGCGATCGTGTTCGGATTTTGCCATGCCCAATTCTTGTTCGACCAATGTTTCTGGCAATTCTAATTTGACTTTGTCTGCCAAGATGTCCAACAATTCGTTCCGCATGTCACGCTGTGCGGCCTCGGCATACTGGTCATTATAGATTTTGCGGATGTGTTCGCGCAATGCGTCAACAGATTCCTGGCCAACGGTTTTTGCAAATTCATCGGTCAATTCCGGCAAGATGTGCTTGCGAACTTCATGAACCTTGACCGCAAAGCGTGCATCTTTGCCCGCCAGGTTTTCGGCATGATATTCTTTTGGGAATTTAACATTGACGTCAAATTCATCGCCGGCCTTGTGACCAATAATCTGGTCTTCGAATCCTGGGATAAATGCGCCAGACCCCAAAATCAGGTGATGTTTTTCGGCCGCGCCACCTTCAAATGCGTCATCGCCGATGAATCCTTTGAAATCAATTACTGCGGTGTCGCCATTGGCCGCCTGGTAAGAATCAGCCTGTTTTTCGGCGGTGCTGCGGCTGCGACGCAGGTTTTCAATCGCATTGTCGACCTCTTTTTCGTCCAACGTCGTTGTTTTCTTGGTTACGGTGAACTTTTCCAGGTCAACGGCCGGCAATGTTGGCAAAATGTCGAATTCTAATGTGTATTCAACATCTTTGCCGAATTCCCACCCGGCCAGGTCGGCCTTTGGCGCACCCGCCAAACGGATTTTTTTGTCCGCGATAAAATCGTTCAGGTCTTTGTTCATCAGTTTATCAACAGCCTCGGACGTGGCAGATGCGTTGAATTTCTGGCGCAGGACCGATAATGGAATATGTCCCGGACGGAATCCCGGCATTTTTGCGGTTTTGCCGTATTCGGTCAAAATTTCGTCCGCCGCAGCCTGGACATCGGCCGCAGAAATCGTTCCGTTCACGGAATAATGCAAATCTTTGATTTTTTCTTTTGTAAACATATTGTTCCCCTAAAATGTAATTGCCGTGTGATTATTGCACGCTTTTTTTATAAACGCAATAATAAAAAATCCCGCATTTTGCGGGATTTTGAATTGTTCGCAAATATTAACGTTTGCTGAACTGGGTCGAACGACGCGCCTTGTGGTGACCAAAGTGCTTACGTTCAACGACACGGCTGTCGCGGGTCAAGAAGCCAGCGGCCTTTAACGCCGGGCGCAATTCTGGTTCGATTTTTTCCAGTGCCTTGGAAATACCGTGTTTAACGGCACCGGCCTGACCAGACAAACCGCCACCAATAACCATCGCGTGTATATCATATGCAGTTTCGCGTTTTGTAACGCCGAATGGTTGCGCAATAATCATTTGCAACACTGGACGACGGAAATATTTGTCGGCCGGGATTTCATTGACAAAGATGTTGCCCTTGCCCGGAACCAAATATACGCGTGCAACGGAATCTTTACGTTTGCCAGTTGCATATGTTGCGCCAGTCAATTTAACGCTGGCAACTTCGGCTTTCTTGGTTGTCGCTTTTTTCGCCGGGGCGGCTTTCTTTACTGTCTTTGCAGTTGTTGCAGTTTTTTTAGTTTCTGTCATTATTCGCCCCTTTTGTTTTTACGATTCAATTCGGCAAAATTGATAACAACTGGTTTCTGGGCGGTGTGTTTGTGTTCTGCGCCCGCATAGATGTGCAGTTTGGTCAAACGCTGGTTCGCCAATGCAACCGCCGTGCGACGGCCCATCATACGTTTTACCGCGTTGAAAACCAACTGTTCTGGTTTTTCTTCGCGCATCTGGCCCAGTGTGCGTTCCTTGGTGCTGCCGGTCCACAGAGAGTGCCAAAAGAATTTGGTTTTATCTGCTTTTTTACCAGACAATGCAACCTTGTCCGCGTTGATAATGATAACGTGGTCACCGCAATCCATGTTCGGTGTCCATGTTGGCTTGTTCTTGCCACGCAGGATGTTCGCAGTAAATGCCGCCAAACGTCCCAGCGTGCAATCGGTCGCGTCAATCAGATACCATTTGGCATCCAATTCACACTTTTTTAACGATTTTGTCGCTGCCATTGTTGTTTTCCCTTGTATGGTTATTTAATTTAGCGCACGTATTATGACGCAACGCCCCAGAAATGTCAAGAAAAATCCGTGCGGTATAATAATACCGCATAAAAGTGACGAAGTGATATAGTGACAAAGTGACAGAGTGAAACAGTGATACAACTTTTTCACTTTATCACTGAATCACTTTATCACTAAAAAAACGCCCGAATGGGCGTTTTTTTTACATTTCGTTTGGCACGCGCAGTCCCATCAGGTCAATTGTGCGCCCCAGTGCATCGGCGGCAATTCGCACGATGTGCAGGCGTTGCGCCCGGGCGTCAGACGGAACATCATCGCGCAAAATCGGGCAATTGTGATAAAATGAATTTATCAACTGGCACAAATCGTATGCATAGTTCGCAATCATATCGGTCGCGCGATTGTCAAATGCGGCCTGGACCGTGCGTTCAAAGTCCAAAATTTCAATCAACAGATTGCGTTCGTCTGGTGTCAATTCGGCCAGTTTGGCGGTGCCGGTGGCCCCTGCCCGGCGCAAAACCGAATTCAGACGCACGGCGGTATATAATATGTATGGTCCGGTGCGACCCTCGAAACTGGTGATTTGGTTCGGGTCAAATACATAGTCGGCGCGGACATCGTGAATCAGATCGTTGAATTTGACCGCCGCCAATGCAATTGCGTCAATTGTGTCATCGTCCAGTTGTTTGCCGGCGTCTGTTACGCGGGCGCGCACGGCGTCGCGCGCAGTGTCCAAAATATCCAACAATTCTGCCACGCCACCATCGCGGGTCTTGAACGGTTTGCCGTCGGCCCCGGTCAGTGCACCGAAACCGGTGTGGAATAATTCGGCGTCGGTGATTTTTGCCAGACGGGCGGCACGAAATACCTGTTGAAAATGCAGATTCTGGCGGGAATCGGTAAAGTATCCGATAATATCCGGGTTGTCTGTTTTTGTGCGGTAATATATCGCCGACAGGTCCGCCGCGGCATATGTCTGGGTGTCGGCACTGGTGCGGAACATCAACGGCGGCATTGGTGCGCGGTCATCGTCGCGTTTAATATTCACAATCATTGCCCCATCGTCCAGCGTCAACAGATTTTGCGATTCCAATATTTTCTGCATTTCTGGGACGTATTCGGCAACGCCGCGTTCGCCCATTGTTGCATCAAATGGCAACACATTTAACCGGCGCAGCACCGTATCCATTTGTGCCAGTGATATTTTCATAAACGCGTCATAAATACGCTTGCATTCTGGGTCGCCTGCCTGCAGTTTGGCGGTTGTTTCCTTGGCACGGGTCATCCATGTATCATCAGATTTGGCGCGTGCGGTTGATGCCGGATAGATTTTGTTTAATTCCGCGGCGGTGTCCGGCATACCGTATTCCATAATCCATGCGATAATCAGCCCCATCGGACGACCCCAGTCGCCAATGTGATTATAACTTTTTGTCGTATGCCCCAGCGATTTTGCAATGCGATTAAATGTATCGCCCACGATTGTTGTGCGCAGGTGCCCGATATGCAATGCCTTGCCCACGTTGTATCCACCGTAATCCAAATCTATTTTCAGGGGTTGCGCGGCATGCGGGTTTTGCGCGCCATCTGCGGCGTGCCAAATAAAATCATCGCGCAATTTAATGTTGATAAAGCCCGGGCCCGCAATTGATGCATCGGCAACAAAGTCCAATTCGCGCAGTTTGGGTAACAATTCACCCGCCAATTCGCGTGGATTTTTACCGGCACTTTTCGCCATGACCATCGCGGCATTTGTGGCAAAATCGCCAAATTCGCGGTTGCGTGGCACGTCCAGTTTAACCGCCACGCCCAGTTTATCGTTTATCGCATCTGATACATATTTATACAAGTTCATTTTATATTACCCGTCGTAAAAATCGTTGATTATATTGGCAAGACAACACGCACGCGCAGACCGCCCAATTCGCTGTTTTCCAGGAACATCTGGCCGCCGTGGTTTTCAATCGCGGTCTGGGCAATGGACAGGCCTAATCCCGTGCCACCGGTGTCGCGACCGCGCGCATTATCCAGGCGGACGAATGGGCGCATTGCGTCGGCCTTTTTATCGTCTGGGATACCAGGACCGTCGTCTTCGATAATGACTTCGACCTGGTCGGCGGTGTCAACCTCGGTAATCTTGATTTTCTTTTTGGCGAACCGTGCCGCATTTTCAATAATGTTGCCGAACGCACGTGCCAGCGCCATTGGACGTGCATAGAATTGTGCCGGCACGTCTGGGAATACGGTTTCAATCTTTTTATCCGGGGCCGCGTCACGCGCCGTGCGCAACAGCATTGCCGGCAATTCGGTTGTCTGTTCTATTTCGGGCATTTCGCCGCGTGCAAACGCCAGATACCCGTTGACCATTTCGGACATGCGATCAATGTCGCGTATCAATTCGTCGTTTGTCGCACTGCCCGTTTCAACCGCCAGACGCATGCGCGTCAACGGGGCCTTTAAGTCGTGACTGACCGCGTTCAACATATCCGTGCGTGTGCGGTTATATCTGTTCAAACGTTCCTTCATCGTAATCATTGCGATTGCGGCCTCGCGTATTTCGCGTGATCCTGATGGTTTGAATCCTGGTGCGTCCAGACCGCGGCCAAAACGATTTGCGGCCTTGGCAATGCGACGTATGCTGCGCGTGTGCAGGACGATGAACGGTGAAATCAACAACAATACAATCAAAAATGACCCAAACAGCCAAATCAAGAACACCTCGGTGCTGGTGGAATACACACGATACAGCGATGTGCCAAATGTCGCAACGCTGCCGTCCTTGGTGGGAATATCAACGAACATCAGGCGTTTATCCTTGTCAATATAGATTTTGGCGGGTCTGTTCAGGCGTTTCGACAATTCCGACGCCAGACGGCCTGTTTCGCGGGAATGATTATCGTTTTTTTTGGGACGATTCAGGTGCGGATTTACGGAAACATTTATCCCAATATCGCGTGCCATTGATGACAATGCGTCGTTATCGCCATTGTCCATAAAATTCATCATTGTTGTGATTTCGCCCGCCAATGTGCGCGCCAGTGTCGCATGAACGCGATCCCAGTGGTTACCGAAAAACACGTTGGCAACAATAACCTGGGCCACAATCAGTGGGACTGTTATCATCAAAATCGTGCGCCATAAAAAGCTGCGTGGTATCAATCTCATTATTTATCACCATTGTCGTTGTTTGTGGTGGGCGTGTATATCAATTTATACCCGCGACCACGGATTGTTATTATATCCAGATTGGATAATACACTATTTAATTTCCCGCGCAAGCGTTTTGCAACCATGGGCGACGCGGGTGCGATATTGCCCATTGGGCGGGTTAAATGGGTCAGTAATTTTTTTTCTTCGCCCGACAGTCCCAAAACGCGACGGTTGCCGTTGGCGTCGGATACAAAGAATTCGTCGTCGGCGAACGCCAGACCGCCCGGTATTGTGGCGTCGGATGTGGCGGTGCGACTGCGCGTTATGTTGTTCAGGCGTAAAATCAATTCCCGTAACTGGAACGGTTTGGCCAGGTAATCGTCCGCCCCCGCGTCCAGGCCATCAATCGCGTTTTCCGGCCCCGTCATCGCGGTCAGCATAATTACCGGGGTTGCGTCGCCCGCCGCGCGCAGATTCTTTAAAAACGTCAGTCCGTCTGTGCCGGTCATCATCCGGTCCAGCACGATTGCGTCAACCGCCACGCGCCCCAGAACGTGGACCCCCATTTCGGCAGAATCAGCCGTTATAACGTTAAAATCGTTATTTTGCAGTCCGCGCGCCAATGTCCGGCGCAGCATATCATCGTCGTCAATAATCAGAACAGTTTTGTTCATTTACTTTTGCATTGGTTCAACGGCGTATTCCCCCGGGCGAATTGTGCGCAGACGGTTGCTGGCACTGGATGTGCCGGCGTCTTCGTCATCAACTGCGGCGCGGAAAGTCATACCGTTTGTCGTAAATTCTGTCTTGAACAACGCGTAACCTGTGCCACCGCCGGTGGTTGGACCCTGCATCCCCAGTGAATAATAACCGCCCAAGATGCCATAGTCCAAATCAATATAGTCAATGCTGACCAATAATGACACGTTGCTGATGCCGTCACTGGTCATATTGCATGCAAATTCACGATTAGATAGGGTTGCCTGGGAATTGATTGGCACAACGATATCCATAACAGTCGGTTCACACCGGCGTTCAATGCCGTTGACCAAGAATTCATATGTCATACCAACGGTCGCCTTGGACAGGCCGGTTGAAACATTTACCTGGGAAATGGTTGCCTTGGGAATCTTGACCAGGGCGTTGGCAATGCCACTGCGGACCGGGAACGATATGCCCGATTGCAGGCAGTCACGCGAAAATGGGTCTGCCTCGCATATATAAACACGTGAATGGCCGTTCATCATGAACATGTTTGCCAGGCTGTTGAACAAGAACGTCCGTGTGATTTTTTCGTTCAGACGTGTGCAGCCAAAATTACGGCACACAATCATCGGGCGGTCGGCAAAGATTACGCCGGGATGTGCCTGCTCTTCGGCGGCACGGGCGTCAATAATATTCTGGTCATAGTCCAGACTGTCCGCGCGTTCCATAAATTCTGTTTCCGGAATGAAATTCGGGTCATCTGGGTATGCATAATACGACTGGACCGGGGTTTCGGTGTAAATAGTCTGGAAATTGTCATACACGATTTCTTCGTCTGCCAGCGCAGGCGTGGTCGCCGCACATACAGATGCGATAATCACTGGTAAAATAAATCTAGCCATATCAAAGCCTTTCGTTCTCTCGTAGGTAAATCTTAGAACATTTGCGCGGGTTGTGTCAAAGCAAAAAATATTTTTATTGCAAGTTGACCTTTGTTTGTTCTACATTATAATGCGAAATTGAAGAAAAAGTAAAAACAGAAAGGTGAGAGCCATGGTTGATGTCATTATTTCCGGCGAGTCTGGCAAACTGCATGCGGTATATCATAAATCAGTCGTGCCATCCGCCCCGTTGGCGGTTGTGCTGTCTGGGAATCCGCGGCAAAAGCATCATATGAACGACCGTGTGTCGTATGCGATGTTCCGGGCATTTATGGATATTGGCTTTTCTGTGGTTCGCTTTAACTATCGCGGGGTCAATGATTCCGAAGGGGCAATTGGCACCACGGCGGACAATATGTTGGATATCGCGACCGTGATTGACTGGATTCAGAATAAAAATGAAGACAGCGATAAAATCTGGTTGGCGGGCCACCAATTGGGCGCGTGGTATGTGTTGCAGGCAATGATGCGCCGACCCGAGGTATCAGGCTTTGCCCTGGTGTCGCCAGATGCCAGTGTGTCGGATTTTGCGTTTCTGTCGCCACGTCCAAATCGTGGGCTGTTATTACAAGGTGCGGCAGAGCCAGATGATGCACGTGCATTTGCAACGCATCTGACCCAGGTGTTAAAGAAACAGGCGCAAATTGACCTGGAAACAATCCGGGTGAAAAATGCCGATGCGAATTATTCTACGCCGGCGGATCTGCGCCAGATGTATAATGATTTAAAGGCATATGTTGGTCGTGAAAACGCCGAGGACAAGTTGTTGTAGTAATGCAAGCGGACAAAGATAGATTTTTAGACCCAAATATACCCGATGAAATGGCGGCGTCTATTCGGCCACATACATTATCGGATTTTATTGGTCACAATGCGCTGAAACAGAATTTGTCTGTGTTCATATCGGGGGCCAAATCCCGGGGCGAGGCAATGGACCACGTCCTGTTATACGGGCCACCGGGACTGGGCAAGACGACACTGGCGCATATTGTGGCAAACGAATTGGGCACAAATTTTCGTGCGACGTCGGCCCCCATGTTGACCAAGCAAGGCGACCTGGCCGCGATATTGACTGCGCTGGAACCGATGGACGTGCTGTTTATCGATGAAATCCACCGTTTGCCGACCGCAATCGAAGAAGTCTTGTATTCCGCAATGGAAGATTTTAAATTGGACATCATGCTGGGCGAAGGGCCGTCTGCGAAAAGTGTTCGTATTGACCTGCCCCCGTTCACACTGGTTGGGGCGACAACCCGCACAGGTTTGCTGTCTAACCCATTGCGTGACCGATTTGGGATTGATTTGCGTCTGACGTTTTATTCGCCGGACGATTTGGCAAAGATTGTCATGCGCAGTGCGAGTATTTTGGGCACACCAATTGATGCAGATGCGGCGTTGATGCTGGCGCGCAGTGCGCGTGGCACACCACGTATTGCAAATCGACTGTTAAAGCGTGCACGTGATTTTGCGGCGGCATTGTCGCGCAACACGATTTCCGCGGATACGGTCAAGACCACCCTGTTCCAATTACATATTGACGGGTGTGGTCTGGACGAGATTGATCGCGAGTATATGTCGACGATTGTTCGGCACTATGCTGGGGGGCCGGTCGGTATCGAAAATTTGGCAGCAGCGTTGTCAGAACCATCTGACACCATAGAGGATGTAATTGAACCGTATTTAATGCAATTGGGCTTTGTCCAGCGCACGCCACGTGGGCGTGTTATTACGGATGCTGGTTATGCCCACCTAGGGTTGGAGAAATAAAGTTATGTCAATGACAACGACAGTTGAATATAATATTCACAAATTCCCATTTACGGCGGCGTATTGCGATACGGATGCGGGTGGCATAGTCTATCACGGTCGGTATATTGAAATTGCCGAACGCGCGCGTATGGATTGGCTGCGTGGGGTAACGTTCCCAGATGGCGACATTGGATTCATAATTCGTGATTTGTCAGTGCAGTATAAGTGTCCATTGCATGTTCGTGATGAATTGGTTGTTGAATCTGCGGTCGCAGAGTTGCGTTCTGCGGCGGTATTGATGGAACAGAAATTCATGCATGGCGATACCGTTTGCGCAATTATGAAGAGCACGGCCGTCTATGTCGGTGGCAATATGCGGCCAAAGCGTATCCCGGCAGTGGTAATTGAACGCATCCTGAATCCGATGGCATCGGCCACCAGCAAGCAGAGATAATAAAAGCCGCCCATAATGTCAGCCACACACACATTCTCATTTGCTATTGCATACGCGGATACGGACGCGGGTGGTATTGTCTATCACGGTCGGTATATTGAAATTGCCGAACGCGCGCGTATGGATTTGCTGCGTGGCATCTGTATGCCGGGCGATGACATTGGTTTTGTTGTTCGTGAATTGCACATTAAATATATCCAGCCATTAAAACTGGGCGATGAATTTGTGGTTGAAACGGTAATAACGCACGTTGGCGCGGCGTCGATGGATTTACAACAAAAGTTCGTGCGTGGTGATGAAATTTGTGCTATACTGGGCCTAACGGTTGTATATATTGATGGCGACATGCGCCCCAAGCGCATACCCAATCAGATTTTACAGAAAGTAACTGTGGAATAATCAAGGAAAAAGGAAAGGAAAAATGACGAATAGTTTCTCGTTGGTGAATTTGTTCACCGGTGACATTATGACATTGTTTATATCACTGGTTCTGGTGGTGGCCAGTATTATGTCATGGGCAATTATTATTGAAAAAATCCGTCTGTGGCGTTACCAGCGTAAAAATCCGGTTAAAATTAAATCGGGCGATAATCTGGATTTGATTGTAGAACACCTGACGCGTCCATTTGACAAGAATCTGTGGTTCTTGTCCATGGTGTCGTATGTTGCGCCGTTTATCGGGCTGTTTGGCACGATTTGGGGCGTTATGGATTCTTTTGCGTCAATTGGCGTGAATCAGTCGGTATCGATTGGCGTTGTTGCGCCAGGTCTGGCGACAGCGTTGGGAACAACGGCGTTGGGACTGATTGCAGCGGTGCCGGCGGCAATCGCATATCAGTATTTTATCAAGAAAGCGGACGAATTATACGACGATTTGGATGACACGCGTCGTGAAATGCAGGCTGCACGTAAATAAGGGGGCGTTCATGTCGCGCAGAAGACAGAGAAATTCTGATGCCGCAATTTCGTTGACGCCAATGATTGACGTTATGACGGTGTTGCTGGCGGTATTTATGGTAACAACCCCAATGATGACGACGGGCATTGATTTGGATTTGCCGAATGCTGGTCATACTACTTTGACGGGTAATGACCATGCAATTCAAATCAGTGTTGATGCATCGGGGCACTATTTTATTGGACAACAGCAGTTGTCGCGTGACGACGTTGTAAAACGTGCAATTGCGATGCGCGGTGAAAATCCACAATTGACGATAATGATAAACGGCGATCGTCGTGCCGACTATGGCGCGGTGATGTCGGTTATGGGTAAATTAAAGGATGCCGGGTTCCAACGTGTTGGGCTGCGCACCCAGGTGGATAAGTAAATGGCAGAGTGCAACGTTCAGAGTGCAGAGTTCTGATAATATGAAATATAAATTTAATGTCTTCAAGTCTGAAAATCTGATGATGTCCGTGATGGGACATCTGGTGGTGCTGGCGGTGATGATAACGTCGTTTGCATTGGTGGTTGACCGTGCAACACTGGTCGCGCCCGACCGAATTCAGATTTATGAAATTGACCTGAATGCGGTACGCGTGTCTGGGGACGAGTCTATATTGTATAACGTCAATGCGGATACAACCCCGACACCCGATGCACCGAAACCAGAACAAAAACCCGAACCCGCCCCCGCGCCGGCGGTTGATGATAAACCGATTGAATCACCATCATTGATAGAAGATGCTGCGCCAGACACGCCCCAGGATACCGCGGCCCCGTCAGACGCCACGAATCCAGATGACACACCCGCACCGCGTAAAAAGACGGTTGTTCGTGTCAATCGCCAGGTTGTATCCCTGGACCGCACGTTGACAATATCGGTGGTCGACGCGTTGCGTGTTGCGATGACGCGTTGTTGGGCAATTGACACAAATCATCCGGGTATTGGGGATATTCGTGCGGTGGCGCATTTGACGATGCGGCGCAATGGCACGGTGCGTGATGTGTGGTTCGAATCGGCGGCACGTGCAGATTCTGATCCGGCGTTTGCATATGTTTTGGACACGATACGGTCGGCAATAAACGTGTGCCAACCGTTCAAGATGTTGCCCCAGAATGAATTTTCAAAGTGGGAAAAAATTCAATTGACCTTTTACCCGACCCAGGGCAAGGTTATGTAAAAAAGCGCGCCATCGGCGCGTTTTTAATAGAGAGCAGAGTGTAGAGAGCAGAGAGCAATGAAATTGTCCGCCGATGGCGGACAATAAGGTGCGCATACGCGCAACACCATTCACCTGGATTCTGGGGTCAAGCCCCAGAATGACACTTATGAATAAGACCGCGATATAAAAGTGAACAATGTTCGTAAAATAAATACAAATACACCGCCTTTGTCATCCTGGGGCTTGACCCCAGGATCCAGGTCATATAAATGTTGCGAGCGGACGCGAGCACAAACATCGCTCTCTGCTCTCTTGTGATAACGACACCCCGCCCTGCGGGCACCCCTCTGGCCAGAGGGGAACCAGTAAGGCGCGCAACATTGCTCTCTTTATCGCGACGGAGCGTAGCGAAGACGGATGCTCTCTCTAAAAAAGAAGAACCGCCCGGATGGGCGGTTACCAGACACACGATAAGCCGGATTCTGTTCTGCCCCGGAGCCGTCATAACAACCGCCATCGGGGTAGCGAGCATAATCAATCTGCATCCGATGTTACCACCGGACGTCAAGCCTTCTACCCGCCCCCTGGTTGGGACACTTTAACGGGGGCCTATTTGAAGTTGCTGCGCACAGAGATTGCCCGTTTCACTCGAATTTAATCGTTTCGTCACTGTTGCTCTAATCGTCGGGTCGCCCCGCTCGGTCATTAGCCGATGTGCCGTCCCATGCAGTCCGGACTTTCCTCCGCCCGGGGAAACCGGGCGACTATGCTCTGCGCGTCTGGATGGACAAAATTTTACCAGCAATTTGTCAAAATTCAATGAAAATTTTGTCGCGCGCGCCGTGCGCAAACAAAAAAGTATTTTTCCCTTGCAGTGAATACGGCTTTTTTTCTAAGATGAATAATAAAAGAGAAAAAGAAGTGGGAAGAATGTCCAGAATTCTGCGTGTTTTTGCGTTTGTGGTTGGTGTTTTTTATGCTGGCAATGTGCTGGCGGAGGGCTATACATGCCCCACGTACAAGCAATATACCAGTTGCGCATCTGGGTATTACATGACGGCCAGTGCGTCGTCAACGGTGCATAACGGCACATCTGCGGTCGGAAATGCGTGTCGTCCCTGCTCTGTTATGGGCCAATACAATGGCGTTGATAAATACACCTGTGTCGGTGGCACGGCCGCACCACTCCATAAAATGGTTACGGTGTCATATAATTTAAATAATGGAACAATTCGTTCAGGCAGCGAATTTGAAAACAGGATAACATGTGAATTAGGCGAGCCGTGTAATCTAAATAAGGGGACTGAAAGCAACTTCTATCGTGCGGGATATCGTTTGGTTGGCTGGTCAACATCCAGTTCGGCGACGTCTGGTTCATTTTCAATGACGTTTACGGCAAAAACCACGGTTTATGCGGTTTGGTCAAAGTGCGCATCTGGGAGCTACAAGGGAACATCAACATCAGAAACACCGGCGGCGGCGTGCACGGCAATGTCATATGGTTATTATGGCACGGGGTGTGATTCCAACCAGTCCGCCTGTACTGGCCAGGCCCAGTGTACCGGCACCACATACTGCGAAGATCATATAAAACAAGAATGCCCAGACCCCAACGATACCACGCACCAGCGCGAGACGTTCCCAACCGCATACAAGGGGGCAAAGTTTTCCAGTGCCGGTGTGATGTCGGCAAATGGACGTGGCGTGGCCAGCGAGTGCCAGGCATTGATATGGTATGACCCAGATCCAAACGCAACGGGCCAACGCGTTGGATTGTATGAATACGTGCGCCTGGATGACGCAACAATGCGATACCAGGGAACCGTGGACGCATGGGCATACGATGCGGTTGGGCCGGGATATTACCTGTATAATAAGGGGGGGTGCGGCGCATATGCGTATTATAAATCGGTGGCGGTGTGCCCGGTTGGTGCGGCGTGCCCCGGCAAGTCCAAGGTATCGTGCAGTTCATCGAACGAGTCCACCGTTCATACCGAAACATTTGGTTTGAATGTCTGCACCGGTGGTAAAACAACAGCCATGACCGGTGCAACAACGTGCAGTGCGACGTGTTCAAACGCAACCGGTGCCAACACATGGACAACACCAACATGGTCATCATCGACCAAGCAAATATGGAACAAGTGCGCCATCAACACATGTTCGACCGGATACACACGTGGTGGCAGCGCCAGCAGCACCGCGACCAGTTCATATACCTGTAACGCAAATTGTAACAAGGTGACGTTGGTCGGCACGTATAATGGTGGCTCGGGTTCGGATTTGGTGGTGTATAAAAAGACTGGTTCAACAACGTGGTATAGTAACAGCACATGCACCACCGCAATAACCAAGGTTTCGGGCATCCTGCCGATCAAGCAAAATGCATTGTATGCCGGACACTACAATACTTCGGCGGCATCCGGCGGAACGCGGTGTGTGACGGGTACGGGCGAACTTGTTGCGTCGGGTTCGTGCAATGTCAACGGCGATCTAAGGTTATATCCCCAGTTTATCTGTGATGGTAAATATGCGGGTTCTGGGCAATATACATCTGGGACGTGTACTGGAACGGTTTATACGATTACGCTGCGGAATTATAATGATACCGCGCCACACAGCACGATATATGAAAAGTATAATACGGGCTGGTATAGTAACAGCACGGCGACAACCGTGCTCAGCAAGGCATCCGTTCCAACCCGCACGGGATATACGTTCCGCGGATTCTATACGGCGAAACAGCCCGATTTAACCGCATCGGGTGGCACGGGCACGCGCCGCATCACGGCGGACGGAACGTTGCCGACCCCCACAACGTTTGATAATGCGACCAGCCTGTATGCCGCATGGGCAACGAATTGTGTTCAACCATCAAATGGCAAGTGCACACTGACCATCAATAATGACGGCACGGCGACATATACCACAACATGTAATGCGGGATACTATCTCAGTGGTGCCGGCACGTATAAGCCAACCTGTACACCGTGCGGCGCTGGCACATACAGCGCGGGCGGCACGGCAACATCGTGCACAACCTGCCCCGGCGAATATACGCACAGTGACGGCGCACGTTCATCAATAAATAACTGTTATTTGATTACCACGGCGGGTAAATACGTCGCAACCGCGGGCGCAGGTCAGGTTACGTGTGATGACACGACAACGTTTTACTATCCCGGTGAAACCAAGGTTTACTATGGCAAAACCGGTGGTGCTGAGCCACTGAATGCTGGGGAATGGAATGCCGTGAACGTCGGTGGCACATGTGCGGACAAAGAATATTGTCCGGCGGGAACGTGGGGCGACGTCAGCGGATACTGCGAGCCCATACCGGCGGGATATTATCCAGAGGTTTCAGGTTGCTATACCACCGATGATGATGGCAATGGTATCGGTTGTTGGGGGTATGAACCGTGCAGTGACCTGCCCGGCGTGTCGGTGACGGGTGGAACATATACATCGGTGGCACAGTCCAAGAACAACAAGGCGTGTAAGTACACCGCCCCGGCCAAGACAATCGCCGGATGCGCGACGGTGACATCAAACACCGTGACATATACCGGTTCGGAATGGCCCACGTCAACATATACCGTGACGCCCAGTGCCGGTTATGTTGCGTCGAATAACGATACGGACAGTGCAACGTGCTCGCCTGGTATCTGGACCATTACGTTGAACGCAACCACAAATGGTGGCACGGGTGGAACAAGTGTTATTTACGAAAAATATAACACTGGGTTCTATTCAGATGCCGGGGCAACATCGCTGATATCAACAATCACCGTCCCGACCAAGATGAACAGCGTGTTTAACGGATATTACACGGCGGCGACGGGGGGCACACAACGCATAGACCGTGATGGCAGCCTGCCGTCCAACACGACGTTCACTGCAAATACAACATTGTATGCACAATACAGTGCGTGCGCGGCATGCACCAAGGGCAATGGTGTTGCGTCATGCAGCCTGGCGGTCGAGAATAACACATGCACGTATTCAGCAACATGCAGCCCGTCTTATAAAAATCCGACATGCACCAGTGATGGCAAATGCTCTTGCACTGGGAATACGTTCTATATCAAATATAATGCTGGTGGCGGCAGTGGCAACGCACCAACATCCCCGACGGTGTGCACGCATGGAGCTAGCAACTGCTGGGCACCAGCGAATACATATACGCGCACAGGCTATACATTTTCGGAATGGAGTGATGGCGATCAACCAGTTCCTGTCAACCAGGACCTTAGCATATGGTATGGCAAGACGGATGGCGAAACAATCACGCTGACAGCGATGTGGAGGGCGAAATCTGTGACGTGTGACGCGGGTAAGTATTTGCCAAGTGGCGCACTGACATGTTCAACGTGCGAAAAGGGATATTATTGTGCGGGCGGAACATATTCGTTCAACACCAGCACAACCCAGGGCCGCACGGCATGCACAGCTGGGACGTATAATCCAAATACGGGATCCAGCGTGGCGTCGGCATGTGTTCCGGCATCGGCGGGTTACTATGTCCCATCAGCGGGCGCATCGTCACAAACAGCGTGCACGGGTGCAACATATACCGATACCACCGGCGCAACATCGTGCACAGACTGTCCGGCGGTTAACGCCAGCGATACGCCAGGTGGCACGGGGTCGTATGGTTACTATAACCTGGTTGATAACACGTCTGTGCATTCCAAAAAGGACGGATGTTCGGCGGTATTTAACGGATTGGATTTAAATCACGGTCATGTTGGTAATTATAGATGTTATTGGGACACAACATCAGGAATGTATGATTATCACTGTATGGTTGCGTTTCGTGAGCTGTCTTGTGACGCGGGATATTTCTCTAGTCGCTATTCCAGTGCATCTACGCCTGATACCGAGGTTGGGTTTGGTAAACCGGATCACAGTCAAGGTAGTCGCGAGGAATTAATTGCAACATGCCGTGATGCCGAAAATGGATATTATTCGCCGGCTGGGGATGTTCTGCGCTACCAGTGCCCAGCGGGATACCGCGATGGTGTTGCCGGTGCCACCGAGGCAGACTGTAAAATGAACGTTGCAGGTGGTAAATATATTGCAACGGCCAACAGTGCAACCCCAACATCGTGCGCGGCCGGAACGTTCAAAGCAGCCCACGTTGTTGCATACGGCGGTACATCATCGTGCAGTGCGTGTACTGGACGGACACAATACAGTTTGGCTGGCGCGTCCGAGTGCAGCCCTGTATCAACGGGCTATTACACGACGGGTTGCAACGCCAGCGATAACAACTGTACCAATCAGAAACAGTGCACCGGTGCAACGTATTGTGCGTCTGGTGTCCAGAATAACTGCCCGGCCCAGACGTCGGGTTGGACACGTAACGGTGGCACTGGATGGACGGCGGTAACCCAGTGTAACCAGACCAAGACAGGTGCAGCGATTAGCAGTTACTGTGCCGGTGGTGTATTGAAACAAAACGCAACCAGTGCAACAGCCTGGGGCCCAACAACAATCGCAGAGGCGCTGACAGCAAAGCAGGGTTCTATCGTAAATGGTCAGACGTGTACCCAATGTGGCGCCGGAACATACAGTATCGGGGACGTTGCTACAGAATGTGCGGCGTGCCCAGCAGGTGATGCGGGGTGGACTGTGACATCCCCAGTTGGCAGTGCAGCGTTTTATGAGTGCTATGAAACTCGAACACCACAAAATTGCGCCAGTGGAACAGTCAGACGTAATGCAATATATATATCAAGCACAAGCGGTTCGTTGTATGACACCGAAGAAATTCTGGTCACACAGTTAGAGTCCAAGGCCGGATATATCGTCAGTGGGACAACATGTGCAATTTGCACCGGTGCGACGTATTCGGCGGGCGGCACGGCAACATCGTGCACAACGTGCCCCTCAATCTATACATCGGACAAGACAGATGGCAAGACCAAGGATTCCCAGTGCAAGGTAACGACAACGGCGGGTCAGTATATTGCCGCGGCGGGCGACAGCACGCAAACCAAGTGCCCGGTCAAGCATTATTGCCCATCGGCATCGGTGGCGTATGGCACAGCTAATTCGCCAACCGCATGTCCGGCGGCGGATTCAACAACTGAACGCACAACGTATCCGGCGGATTACTTGAACCCGACACGCACCAGTTTCACGCAACAGGGTTGGTCCAGTGGTCTGGGCAAGATAACGTCGTGCAGTGCGAATTATGGCTTTACGAACGAGGCCGGTCACTTTACCGTCGAAAGCGTATACTATAATGCGACAACGGGTAAATACGATACCGGTGGTGGCAAATACTATAGCATGGTGAATCCGGGCTGGTACTTGTTGGACAAGTATTCGGAAACATACTGTGACAAGCCGTCAAATCGTATGTTGTATCACAACGTCGCGGCGTGCCCAGAAAACCACTATTGCCCGGGCTATACAACAATGCCGCTGTGCAAGGACGGCGACTACACCGCCGAGAAAGGTAAGAACGCGTGTAGTTCACTGGGAACCGGCGTATATACCAAGAGTCCCGCAAAATCTGGTGCAGAAACGGCGTGTTATCTGACGACAACGGCAACGAAGTTCGTCAAGACGGCCAAGTCTGCCGAAGAAACTTGTACTGCCGGTGGATATTGCCCAGGCGGGGTCAAGGTAAATTGGAACTCAACGGGTGGCCGCACGGCGTGCACCGCTGGAACGTATAATCCAAATACGGGATCCAGTGCGGCGTCGGCGTGTGTTCCGGCATCGGCGGGTTACTATGTCCCATCGGCCGGCGCGTCGTCGCAAACGGCATGCACGGGTGCAACATACACCGAAACCACGGGTGCAACAGTGTGCACAGATTGTCCGACGGTTGATGCCAGCGTAACGCCGGGTGGCACGGGATCATATGGCTACTGGAATCTGGTTGATAACACGTCCGTGCATTCCAAGAAAGACGGATGTGTGGCGTTCTTTAACGGGCTGGATTTGGAACACGGTTACGTCAATAATTACAGATGCTATTGGAATGTAAATTCGGAAACATATGATTATTACTGCACGGTTGCGCGGGGCGAGATGTCTTGTGACGCGGGGTATTTCACCGGTCGCTATGGCAGCACATCTACCGATACGACCGAGGTTGGCTTTGGTGACCTGATCGACCGCATGCAAGGTGGCCGCGCAGAGTTGACCCAAACGTGCCGTGATGTCGAAAATGGATATTATTCCCCGGACGGAGACGTGTTGCGCCACCAGTGCCCAACAAATTATGGACACAGTGCGTCGCCACGCAGCAGCCAGGATAACTGTTATCTGACCACGACGGCGGGCAATTATGTAAAGACTGCTGGCGCGGGGCAGACACAGTGCGAGGCGGGATACTATTGTCCGGGTAATACAAATGTGTATTACAGTGGCACAACCCCAACAACGGGTGGGCGTAATGCGGCGGCGGCGGGCTACTTTGTGGCGGCGGCGGGCGCGTCCCAGCAGGTCGCATGTGCAGTCGGCTCTTATACCGCAACCACGGCTCAGACCGCATGTATTGCGTGTGGCTCTGGCACGGGTATTGATGAACACTGGGGGATGACAACCACTGGTGTTGGCCAGACCAGCTGTAACGCCGAATGTCCGGATACAGAAAACGGTATCAAGGGCTGGCGAAACCCGGTTTGGAACAAAAATAACACTGTGACCAACCTGTGTGTGCCGAATTCATGTGTGGGTGATCACTATCTGGATACCGACACGAATACATGTCCACGTTGCGACAGTTTCGCAAACGGTCTGTATCCGCACAGCCCAAGCAATGGCACAACCGGTGGCAAGGAGGCGTGTTTTGCACGGCGTTCAGACCTGAATGGGTATCATATCGCCAATGATTACAACGAAGTGGCAACGGCATGTCAGCCTGGGTCATACTCTTACTATGTGTATGACGAAAATAGTGGTGGTTCGGTTGTGCACTATGGCGAAAGCTATAATTGCACCAAGTGCGGCGGGAACACTTATTCGGACAAGGAAGCGGCAACAGAATGCACACCATGTCTGGATAATTACGTAATCACGTCGGGTGCTTCACATAATTCGGCGTCGCTGTGTGAGCTGGCGTGTCCGGGTGGTTCGTATGTCCCGTATGCAAACAGCACAACATGCGCCAATGTGGGTGTGGGATATTACGCCGGGGCGAACACAACGTCACAAGGGGAAGTTGGTAGACGCTATGCATGCCCGGCTGGAATGACGACAATTGGTTATGGCCTGGGCGCGGACGAGGCTGGTGACTGTGGACGTATCCTGCATGTGGGTGATAACAAGTTGTACCTGCGCAGCGGTAAAAAGACCACGCCGTCACTGAATGTCCTGGTGGATGGCACAAAGTTCTATGGCAATATGTCAACAGCAGACAAGACGTTGACCAGTGGTGTAGACGAGTCGTTGCGTATCAAGAATGGCAACACAACGTATTCGGTTTATGATGATATGGTTGATTACAAACCGTCATCGGGTTCCGCAACAAAACTGGATCCGACCATTAATTCAACCCGTATCGTGCCGGCGAACATCAGTGCGTCTGCGGGTGTGACGAATTGGTCCGCAGTATTCAGCTATGGCACGTTGAGTGGGATATCCGCGTGTACCGCGAACGCAGGAAACAAGTTTGAGGTTGATGAAACCAAAAATTTTGCAGCTGGTGGCAGTGGAACCAGCTGCTGGTGCAAAATGACGTCGCCTGCAACATCTGGATGGACGTACATCACCGGTTTAGGTACCACGTGTAACAACAAATGTGCGTATATCTGTGCCCAAAATATTGGTTCAAACAGAAACGCACCAACCACACGAACAAACATGTTCAGCAGCGCGGGCGTGTTATAAAAAATCGGGGTTCACCCCCGATTTTTTGTTGTCCCTGCGGGGACCAAATTGTCATTCCTGCGCAGGCAGGAATAGGGTCTATGCAGTGCGAGCGAATGCGAGCCAACCACAGAACGTTGCGGGCTCTCAAGACCACCCCGGCACTCCGTGCCACCCCTCCACCGGATGGGAACTTTAGTCCGCAACGAGAACGTAACAAGTTCTCCTCCTGTGGAGGAGTGCCGCGTAGCGGGGGGGCTGCGGGGCAATAGATACCGGCCTGCGCCGGTATGACGAGTGGTGTGTGGGTTGTTTTTCTACTATGTGTTGCCTGCAGGACCCGAGCGTCGGGGTGACGACAGTTGTGTGATTGAACGCTGTTTTTGCTGAGTATTATACAACAGTGAACAGGAGTAATTTTAGAGGCCCTATTCCTGCCTACGCAGGAATGACAAGTAATAGATTATGGGACAAACTACGAAAAAAAAGTCGTCATACCGGCCTGCGCCGGTATGACGGAATTAACACATTGCTCTCTGCTCTCTTTATGTTGCCGACACCCCGCCCTGCGGGCACCCCTCTGGCCAGAGGGGAACTAAAAAGCAGTGTCCTATTCCCCGGCGTGGCGTGCGGCGGACAATGCTGTGCGCAGGGATTGCGACGCAATCTGGCGAATTTTTGGCGCAAATGTTCGCATATTCATCGCGTCGGCAACACTGTCGGCAAAAATCTGGGCAATGTATTCAATTTGCGTCGGGGCGACGATAAAAACCTCGCTGCTGATATCTGATTGTTTTAACTGGTGAATTGGTTCGCGCATTGTTGCCCCCTGCTCTTGATATTATGGGAAAATATCCCTGTGACCACTTGTTTGTTTCGTTATCTGCATTATATCATAAAGTATCTTGACCGCAAGGTGCAAAATTGCTATAAATCTGGGGAAAAAGACAAGGAAAAGTTATGTTAAAAAATATTATTTCAAAAGTATTGGGGTCGGCAAATGACCGCTTGGTAAAATCATACGATAAAACGGTGTCGCTGATAAATGATTTAGAACCGAAATATCACGCGATGACCGATGACCAATTGCGCGAACAAACACAGAAATTGCGGGCACGCCTGCAATCGGGCGAAAAGGAAAAAAACGTGTTGCCAGATGCGTTTGCCCTGGTGCGCGAGGCGTCGGTCCGCACAATCGGCCTGCGGCACTTTAATGTCCAGATGATTGGTGGTATGGTTTTGACCGGTGGTCAAATTGCCGAAATGAAAACCGGTGAAGGTAAAACGTTGGTTGCGACGTTGGCATTGTTCCTGAAGGCTTTGCATGGTCGCGGTGCGCACCTGATTACGGTCAACGATTATTTGGCGTCGCGTGACGCCAACTGGATGGGCCAGGTTTATCGTTTCTTGGGTCTGACAATCGGAATAATCCAGCACGATATGACCGACGACGAACGTCGTGCGGCGTATGCGTGCGATATCACATATGTGACCAATTCTGAATTGGGTTTTGATTATCTGCGCGATAATATGAAATTTTCCAAGGCACAACAGGTTTTGCGTCCGCTGTATTTCGCCATCGTTGACGAAGTAGACAGTATCTTGATTGACGAGGCGCGCACCCCGCTGATTATTTCGGGACCGTCTGAAGACACCAGCGAACTGTATGCCCAGGTTGACGCAGTTGTTGCGCAATTGTCGCCGTCTGATTTCAAGAAAGATGAAAAAGACCGCCATGTTACACTGACCGAAACCGGCGTTGATACAATCACGCGTTTGTTAAAGGATGCGGGGCTGTTGGCGGGTGATAATCTGTATGCGTCGGAAAATGCGGCGGTTGTTATGCATGTGCAACAGTCGTTGCTGGCGCACCACCTGTATCAGAAAAACGTGAATTATGTTGTTCGCGATGGCGAGGTTTTGATTGTCGACGAATTTACCGGTCGTGTGATGACGGGCCGTCGTTTCGGCAAAGGCCTGCACCAGGCGATAGAGGCCAAGGAACATGTAAAGGTTCAGCCAGAAAATCAGACAGTATCCAGCATTTCATACCAGAATTTGTTCCGCTTGTATGAAACGCTGTCGGGTATGACCGGCACCGCGATGACCGAAGCCGCCGAGTTTGAAGAAATCTATAAATTGCGTGTTGTATCTATTCCGACAAATCGTCCGGTGGCGCGTATTGATCATCACGACGAAATCTATCGCAACAAGGATGAAAAATACGACGCGATTATCAAACAGATTCAGGAATGTATGGCGCGCAAACAGCCGGTCTTGGTCGGAACGGTTTCTATTGAAAAGTCCGAAGAATTGGCGGCAATTGTGCGTAAAAAACTGGGGATAAATCCGGCGGTCTTGAACGCAAAGCACCACGAATCCGAAGCAAAAATCGTATCCCAGGCTGGTGCACCTGGTGCAGTCACAATCGCAACAAATATGGCGGGTCGTGGGACCGATATTAAACTGGGTGGTAATGCCGAAGATTTGATTGCCGAATTGGACGCCGATGCACCAGATTACGAGGCTAAAAAACAAGAAATATACGACCGTATTGAACAGAACAAAAAACTGGTTCTGGATGCGGGCGGTCTGTATGTAATTGGAACAGAACGTCACGAATCGCGCCGTATTGATAACCAGTTGCGCGGGCGCAGTGGCCGCCAGGGTGACCCAGGTGATTCTAAATTCTTTTTGGCGTTGGACGACGATTTGATGCGCATATTCGGCGCGGCGCGCCTGAACGGTATGCTGACAACATTGGGACTGAAACCGGGCGAGGCAATCACCCATCCGTGGATAACCAAGGCGTTGGAAAAAGCACAAAAGCGCGTAGAGGCACGCTATTTTGAGGCACGTAAAGAATTGCTGAAATACGATGACGTTATGAACGAACAGCGCGGTGTCGTCTATAAACAGCGCGATGATTTGATGACCAGCGAAGACCTGGCCCCGTTGGCGCGTGAAATGATTGGCGACGTGGTTGAAATCATCTGTGAAAACAATATTCCGGAAAAATCACACCCGATGGACTGGAATACGGCGGGTATTCACGACGCAATGTTGCGCACATTTGCGTTGGATATCACCGATATTGAAAAATGGAAAACAGACGAAGAAATCACCGAACACAAGGCATACGAGGTGTTGCATAATCTGGCCATGCGCCGTTATAACACCCAGGCGGAAAAGTATGGTCCGGAATTGATGCAAATGGCGTCACGCCAGATGATGCTGGGGGCATTGGACGCGGTTTGGAAACGTCATCTGCAACAGATGGACTATCTGCAGACGGCGATTGGTCTGCGCGGATATGCCCAGAAAAACCCGCTGTATGAATACAAGCGCGAGGCATTGGAATTGTTCAAGAACACAATCAACAATTTCAAAATTATGTCGGTGTCGTATATATCGCGTATGGAATTGACCCGCGCGGATGTTGATGCCACCGAACAGCAGCGTGCCCAGCATGACGCGGCACTGAATCAGGCGTCTGGAATGGACGCGCGTCGTAATGCACCCTGCCCGTGTGGGTCTGGATTAAAATACAAACATTGCTGTGGAAAACTGCATTAAAAAAACGCCCCAAACGGGGCGTTTTTCGTGTCAACAGAAAAATCTGCATTTTGATAAATATCTGGTTGCGGGCCGGGGGCAAATTTTGCTATTGTTGCGGCATGGAAAATCAATTTGTTCATCTTCGCACGCATACAATGTTATCAATGGGCGTTGGCACCATAAAAATCAAGAAAATTCCTGATTTATGCCGTGGTGCTGGAATGTCGGCGTGTGCGTTGACGGACACTAATTTGATGTCTGGCTGTGCCGAATTTTCGGACGTTATGCCATCGGCCAAGTTACAGCCGATAATCGGCGTAGAACTGTCACTGAACCAGCATACGGCCGATCCAAAGATTCTGCGCGCGGGATCGCTGTCCAAGATTGTGTTGTTGGCGCAAAATCACGATGGGTATTTAAATCTGTGTGAACTTAGTCGTATCATGTATATGCGCACAGAAAATCATCACTTGGGGCCGTATGTGACATTTGATGAATTGGCGTCGCATGCCGCGGGTGTGATTTGCCTGTCGGGGGCGCACACGGGGCCGATTGGTATGGCGATTTTAAACGCCCAAAATGCCGCTGCGCGCACGTATGCAAAACAATTTTTGGATATATTTGGCGACCGATTCTATATGGAAATTCAGCGTCATGGTTTAACAGATGAAATTAAAACAGAACCAGAATTTCTGAATATCGCGCGTGAATTAAATATCCCAATTGTTGCAACAAACGATGTTGCGTTTGCCGCCCCATCGGATTACGAGGCCGAAGATGCCCTGTCCTGTGTTCTGGGCCAGACCAAGGTTATTGACCCGGATCGTCCACGCAAATCGTCCGAACAGTATTTTAAATCGCCCCAAGAAATGGCCGAGATTTTTTCTGATCTGCCCGAGGCGATAGAGAACACCATAGAAATCGCGCGACGTTGCGGTTTTATGGTCAACGTTCATGAAAAGCCATTGTTACCGCGATTCGGTGACGATTTGGAACACGAATGTAAAATGTTGCGCGACAACACGATGAACGGGTTGGCGGCGCGTCTGCGTGAACAGGGAATCACCGACACACAACCATATTATGACCAGGCAGAATTTGAACTGGGCGTTATTATAAATATGGGATTCCCGGGGTATTTCCTGATTGTTGCGGACTATATTGATTGGTGCCGTAAAAACGACGTTTTGACCGGGCCGGGCCGTGGTTCTGGGGCGGGCTCTATCGTGGCGTGGGCGTTGGGTATTACGCATGTAAATCCATTAAAGTATGGATTGCTGTTTGAACGATTCTTGAATCCAGACCGTATTTCAATGCCCGATTTCGACGTTGACTTTGAACCAACGGGGATTGAACGCGTGCTGGCGTATATTTGTGATAAATACGGACACGATTCGGTCTGTCGTATTATCACATTTGGCAGTTTACAGGCCCGTGGCGCGATTCGCGATATTGGCCGCGTGTATGGGATTCCGTATTCTAAGTCAGACCGATTGTCTAAATTGATTCCCCAAGATGCCAAAAAATTAAAAGATGCGGTGGACGCATCGTCGGAAATGCAATACATATTGCAAACAGACGAAGATATGAACAAGGTTGTCACCATCGCCGAAGAGTTAGAGGGTTCGCTGCGCAACCTGGGACAACATGCGTGCGGCGTTGTTATTGGTGACCGCCCGACAACCAAGATTGCACCAGTCTATCGTGATCCGGCGAATGCCCTGCCGTCGTGCCAGTTTGATGGTCACTATCTGGAATCGGCCGGATTGATTAAATTTGACTTCCTGGGGTTGGAAACACTGGTCGTGTTAAAGTATGCGGTGCGACTGATTCAACAGACGCGCGGAATCAACGTAAATCTGGACGAAATTCCGGTTGATGATCCGAAAACAATGGCGTTATGGCAACGTGGCCTGACCGAAGGTATATTCCAATTCGATGCCGTGTTTGTTCAACAGACGTTGCGTAAAATGCACCCGACCAGTTTCTTGGAAATATCGGCGTTGAACGCGTTGAACCGTCCGGGGCCTATTGCGTTTATTCCGCAATTTATTGCCCGTATGCACGGCGAAGAAAAAATTGAATACGTCCATCCAAAGGCCGAACCGATATTAAAAGAAACGTATGGCATCATCGTATATCAGGAACAGGTTATGATGCTGACGCGCGCGCTGGCGGGGTTTACCCGCGGTCAATCAGATACCGTGCGCAAGGCGATGGGTAAAAAGAAACTGGACCTGTTGGCACAATTAGAAGTGAAATTCTTGGACGGGTGCGAACAGGAAAATACCCTGAACCGCGAACAGGCCAAAGACCTGTGGGAAAAATTCAAGGAATTTGCGAAATACGCGTTTAACAAATCGCACGCGATTGCGTATTCAATTGTCGCAAACCAGTGCGCGTATTTAAAGGCGAACTTTACACCCGAATTCTTGGCGGCGTCGATGTCCAGTAACCTGAACGATACCGACCAGCTGGCGTTGTTTGTCGATGATGCCAAGGCAAACTTTAATATCCAAATTGTTCCGCCTGATATAAACCAGAGTGAATCATTATTCACCGTTCGTGATGGAAAAATTATTTACGGTCTGGCGGCGATAAAGGGTGTTGGCACGGCGGCAACCGACGCAATTGTCGCAGAACGCAATGCAAACGGTAAATTCAAAAACCTGACCGATTTTGCAAAACGGTGCGCGCCGATTATGAACAAGCGCATTTTGGAAGCGTTTGCCAAGGTTGGTGTTCTGGATTCACTGTGTCCGAATCGCGCGGCGGTGTTTATGAACGCGGATGCGATTTTGTCGTATGCGGCTCGGTCCAAAGATGGCGCGAATACGTTGTCGCTGTTTGCGAACACTGTCGAAGATGATGTTACCGAAAATAGACTGTTGAAAAACCTGCCGCGGACGGCACCATGGACATTTGGCCAGCGACTGGAAAATGAACTGTCGGCATTGGGATTCTATATTTCGGCGCATCCATTGGACCAGTATAAGCATTTGATACAGCGTGCAAAGTTGGCGACCAGCGCAACTTTGATTGACCTGGGCGACAGAAAGCAAGTCCAAATCGCGGCAAATGTGAATTCTTTTTCGCGTCGTCGGACCAAGACTGGCAAGGATATGATTACAATCAATGCGTCGGACAGTTTTGGTAACATTGACGCGGTTGCGTTTGGTGATGCGGCGGCAACATTTGCCCAGATTTTATCCACAGAAAACGTCGTGCTGATTTCTGGTAAAACGTCGGCACGTGATGACCGGGTGTCAATCTTTGTTGATTCAATAGCGCCGCTGACCCAGTGGGTTGCGAAAATTGCGCGCAAATTGACGCTGGAAATTTATGACAAGGATGTTTTGCCGGCGGTTAAAAAGGCACTGATTTCGTTGCCGCATGGCGTGACGCGTGTGGTGTTGAACCTGCACGGGGCGGACCGCGTTGCGTCGGTTGCATTGCCGACGGGCGTTGAATTGGGTGCAACCACAGCCAAGGATTTAATAGGATTGGGCATTAGGGTTGAAATAGAATGACGGAAAAACATATTCCTGTTTTATTGGGTGCGGTGATGGGTGTCCTGGGTGATGTTCGGGGCATGCACATATTGGACGCAACGTTCGGCGCAGGTGGTTATTCGCGCGCGTTTTTAAATGCGGGTGCGTCGGTTGTGGCGTTTGATCGCGACCCAAATGTTCGTGCGGATGCGGACGCAATGCGTGCCGAATATGGTGACAGATTTACATTTGTGCCCCGCCCTTTTTCAGAAATGTCAGAAATTGATGACACATTTGACGCAATTGTGTTTGATTTGGGGATATCGTCAATGCAGATTGATATTGCGTCACGTGGTTTTTCATTTCGGGCGGACGCGCCACTGGATATGCGAATGTCTGAATCTGGGAAAACGGCGGCTGATTTAATTGATGAATTGTCGGCAACCGATTTGGCGCGTATCTTGCGCGAATATGGTGATGTAAAAAAGGCGGCGATAATTGCCAATGCGATAAAACGTGTTGCACCACGCACAACATTTGCATTGCGTGATTTGATTTATAATCCGCACGATATTGCGCCAGTGTTTCAGGCATTACGTATCGCTGTTAATGATGAAATGGGCGAGATAAGACGCGCCTTGGACGCAGTGCCTGATAGGTTGCGGCCGGGGGGCAAGTGTATATGTGTAACGTTTCATTCGCTGGAAGACAGGATTGTTAAAAATACGTTCCGCACGTGGACAACTGTGGCTGGCGACCCACGTATGCCCGTGGTTGCCAAGCCGGCCTTTCAGGCATTGCGCCCCCAGACACCAAGTGCTATTGAATTGGCGCATAATCCACGTGCACGCAGTGCGCATATGCGTGCAGTCGTAAAATCATATTGACCACATATGGCTAATTTTTGTAAAATCGTAGTTGAAAGAAAGGGAAAGGAAAAAAATGAAAAAAGTTTTAGCGTTATTTTTGGGATTGTTACCAACGTCGGTGTTGGCAAATCCAGCATGTCCAGTGTGCACAATTGCAATTGGCGCATCATTGGAAATCGCGCGCCAGTTGGGCGTCCCAGACAGCGTTGTCGGTCTGTGGGCCGGTGCGCTGTTGACACTGTTGGGATATTGGGCGATTAAACTCTGTGACAAGCGTGGCTGGAATTGGCGCGGTCGTAATCCGATGTTGATAATTCTGTCGGTTGCGATGATTGGCTTTGTCTATATGGGGCGTGTCAAATATAATCCCCAGGTAATTTGTGGCACATTCACAATGGACCCTGTATTGTTCGGAACGATTTGTGGTGCGGTGTTGTTTATCGCGGTTGAAAAACTGTATGATTGGATGAAGGCGCACAATGGTGGCCACGCACACTTTCCATTTGAAAAAGTTGTTTTGCCGTTGGTTGCCTTGGCATTAGCCAGTTGGGCAATGATAATTTGCTTGTAAAGGAGAATAAAAAATGAAACGCGATAATAAAAAAATGACGCTGGACGAAATGATTCAAAAAGTTGACCAGTCAAAAAAGGTAAATCCGCTGGACTTATCGTCTGACCAAGATTTGACCATTGCGCTGATGAATTTGGTATCATTGGAAGAGCATTTCTTTTTCAGCGGCGCAAAAACACGCAAGATAGGTTTTTATGATATGATAAATACTGTGCGTGAAATGCGCAAGGAACTGATGAAGCGTATCGTAAAACCATCATCGGCCGAAAATGGCGAGGTGTGGTGTATTTCAAAGCATCTGTTGGCTGCGTCAATGCGTTTGATGGAGGTTGGAACCAAGGCTCTGGGCGCTGGTAACACCAAGGACGCATATGACCTGTTTAACAAGTCATATGATTTGTATTCTTTGTTCTGGGGTATCAATATGAATCTGATTGATTTGACCGGTGTAAAACAGGCCGTTCCCGATTTTTATGATGGGGCATTAGCCCAGTGTTCTTTAAAGACGGACGCAGTGCCAACAAAAAAATCAAAACGCGCACAACAGACAGTTTCTGCCCCAGCAGAGTCAAAGTCTGCGGTTCGCAAATTGGGAGATTGGGTAAAAAATGCAGTGAATTGCTGTATTGAATAAATTCGGTGTTGATTCACACGGTGTGAAAGTGATACAATGCAAATCAAAGAGAGAACTAAACTAATGACCATACGCAAGAATATTTTAATCCAATCTTGTTTGGTTATGGCAACAGTGTTTTGTGTCGGGGGTGCAAACGCTGACCAGGCACCGAACCCACGTGGCGCAGCGGGTGTTGCGACTGTGCGGGCGGATGCGCGGGGTGCGACGCGGGCTGCGTCGGGCATATCTGGCGTATCATCAGGTGTCGCGTCACGTGCCGCAGCCACACAACGTGCATCGGGTATGTCCCGGGGCCAGTCATCTGCAATTACACCGCGCAATGCGGCGCGGATAAATACCGTTGTATCATCATCTGATGTTGTGGCGCGTTCTGCGGTAAATACTTCACGTGCGTCGTCATCAAATGTCGCACGCAGTGTGAACATACCCACACAATCGCGTGGCAGCGCGGCAACAACGGCACGCGCGGCGTCGCGCGCATCGGTTGCACGTGCAACGGCGGTATTTGATGATATTTCCAAGATTGGTGGTGGATATGCCACCTGTCGCGAGGCATATGCCACATGTATGGATCAGTTTTGTGCCAAGGCCAACGACACGTATCGTCGTTGTTTTTGCAGTTCTAAATATACCGAGTTCAAGGATACCGAGGCCGCCCTGGACGAGGCCAAAAATTTATTGGCCCAATTTGAAAGCAATAATTTAAATGCGGTTGATAAAACCGCCGCCGAAGTGAACGCGATGTACAGCGCGACCGCCGGCGAACAGGCAATCAAAAAAGATACCAGTGGCGCGGCGGCAATGCTGTCGGAAATTGGTGATTTGTTGTCTGGCAAGAAAAAGGCCAGCACATCAACATCAGGCACGTCGTTGGGTGTTTTGGACCTGGATTTCTCGGTCGATGTTGATGATATCTGGGGAAACAGTGGCGGTTCATCTATCTTTTCGAACAACAGCGGGTCTGATTTATCCCGGCTGGAGGGGCAATCCCTGTTCACCCAGGCGAACAAGCAATGCCTGGCACTGATAAAGGATTCGTGTGAAAATAACGCCGTTCTGAATATGGCGAAAAGTGCGTATAACATCATGATTACCCAGGATTGTAACGCATACGAGAAAAAGGTAAATTCCCAGCGTGAAACGGTAAAGCAGACCGTTCGCACGGCGGAAAAGTATCTGCGCGAGGCACGTCTGGAAGAATATCGTGCGCACAATACCGCCGACGTCAACGAATGTATTGCCAAGGTTAAAACGGCAATTACTGCGGATACGGCGTGCGGTGCGAATTATAAACGCTGTTTGGACTATACGGGTGCATACATTAATACAAACACGGGTGAACCGATTTATTCGCCGCGTCTGTTCCAGCTGGATGAGTTGATTACACTGGACGGTGCAAACGGTAATACAGACGTGTTGGCGCAAAATACCCAGTTTAATAATTTCTTGGAAACGCGTAAAATGTTCGCGACAACCGCGTTGGATTCGTGCCGCGACATTGCAAACACCGTGTGGCAAGAATTCAAGCGCAGTGCGTTGATTGAAATCGCCCAGGCACAATCGGCCAAATTGGAAGAAATCAAGATGTCCTGTGTCAGCACGATGGCCGAATGCTATGACACCCAGACCAGTGCACTGAAAGATTTCGATACCACCACGGCCCAGGCGGCGGGCGCAATCAGTGCATATGCGGCCAAGGCCATGTGCCAGGACAAGGTTACAGCCTGTGCGGCATTATACGGAAACAATTCAATGTGCCAATTTGACGGCAATGGCCGTCTGACCAGTGATGCCAGCACATGCGGATTAAAGGCGTTGTTGGCGTTCGTCGATACGGTTGATACTGTCCGCGTTGCCGAGGGCTGTGCCAGTGCCATTGATAATTACGTCCAAGAATTATGCAAGCCGACATCTGGTGACCAGGGATTCCCGTGGAATTGCCGTAAAAAAGCAATCGGTTCGGTCAATGCCACAACGGTCAGTGCGGCGTCAAGCGCGACACTGGCGGATAACATCAGAAACTTTGCATTACAGAACTGCAAAGATCCAACCAACCCAGATGCAACGTATGATATGTTGCCGATGCAGACCCGGATTCAGGTTCAAAATGCCATCGAGGATGTTATTGAACAGTTAGATGCCCAGTTGATGGATGTTTGCGAAACACTGGACGGGTACTGGGTGGATGCGGGTGATAATTCAGGCAAGGATTTAGTTGTGTTCTATACGTCTGTTTTTGGCAACAGTGCTTCAACCGCCGCCACAACGAGTATGGGTCGCTGTGTTGAAAATACAACAATGGTTCGGTGCCTGGCGTATAATGCGGGCGAAGAAACACCGGTTGCGTCATATGACCGCGCCAAGGACGAGTGTATCTTTACCGATGCGTGGTATCGCACAAAATGTGAAAGCATGGGTGGATATTACGAAAAGAGCGTTTGTTATATGGCTAAATAGTTGGTGACGGACGGGGGAAAATGAAAATAAAAACGATATTTTTAATTGCGTATTTTTGCACCATATCCGTGGCATTTGCCGATGATAATTGGGGCGCGGGACAATTGATTCCGTGTGGCTCGAATGATATCGCCGGGGGTCAGGCGTGCATTGGTGAAAGTGCACGCAGCAATTGTGCAACTTGGACGATGAATTCGCGTCAATATACTGATGAATTCGCGGTGTTGATGATGGTTGCCCGTGAAATAAATGAACACGGTGCAAAATTCTGTCCGACCCAGGTCGAAGGACATAATAAAAACAAGGGTGATGCGTGGACCGAATATTCTGATGCGTCGCGTGGTAATGATACGTTGTGCGTGTGGCTGTGCCAGTCAGGCTGGGGTGGTAATCAATGTTCCCAGACGGTATCCAGTGCGAATTCATGTGATGTATCGTTGTTAAAGCGCGAAAATTATGCGGATGTGAAACGTGTTGCGT
Organism: uncultured Alphaproteobacteria bacterium; assembly: GCA_934276735.1. Taxonomy (GTDB): domain Bacteria; phylum Pseudomonadota; class Alphaproteobacteria; order Rs-D84; family Rs-D84; genus Enterousia. The sequence continues at coordinate 131,246 of CAKQTG010000002.1, forward strand.
CGGGTGCAAATATTGAAAATTCATTGCCGCGGTTTCAGAAGAATGTTTATAATGAATGTGGTGTTCACAAGGGCCAGGAACACGATATGATATTGGCAATCAGTCGTTGGTTGCCCAGTGGTCATGGTGCATATGTGCGCAAGATGGTTGTGCGCGCGGAACGTCGTGGGTGGAAAGACATGGAATCAACCGCAACCGTGTATCCCGCCACAGGCAGTTCGGATATCCTGGTTTGCAAAAATGGTTACCAGGCAAATCCCGCCGGCGACGATTGTATCGAGGTGAATTCTGCGGCATGTGCCCGTCAAATGGTGTGCGATGGCTGGACCGGATATGATGACAGCAAACACACGTTGATTCAGCGACCTGGGCAAAATTGTTTCCAATACAGATGTTCTGAAAGTGGCAAGGCATTTGCATCGGACGGCAATCGCAGCACGTGTGTGGATTGTGTGTCTGATTTGCATACGGGGATATCACCCACAACCGGCACATGTGTTCGGTGCGCCACCGGCCAGGTATTCAGTGAATCCGCCACGGCGTCCGGTTTTTGTGGTGCAACGGATGCGTTTTCAAAAACAGATTTGCAATATGGTCGTGGCAAGACCCGTAACAGCAACGTTGATATTGAAAAACAATGCTGGACAATTGCGGAGCCGGCAGCATATCAGAAATGTGTTATTGGTGACCAGACAACATCTGGACGCAGTGACAATTAAAAAAACGCCCAATTGGGCGCTTTTTATTACGAATATTGATTTTTAATCAACACCGTTTAATGTGCGTAACATTTTCATAATCATTTTGCGTTGGTCATCGTCTGGTAGTTTCCAATACAAATTTATCAATTGCAGCGATTCATTTTTTGCCAACGGATCATCATTTTTCTGTTCGGCAACGCGGCCGGTGGATTTGCCACCACGTGTTTCCATTGGTGTATTGCCAGGCAGCCCCTGGAAGAAAAATGATACAGGGGTTTCCAGTGCCGTGCTGAGTTCAAACAGGCGCGACGCCGAAATACGATTCCCCGCCGTTTCGTATTTCTGAATCTGTTGAAATGTAACCCCACAGATTTTTGCCAAATCTTTCTGGGATAAACCCATCATGACACGGCGCAGTTGCACGCGCTGTCCGATATGTTCATCCACGGCTGTTGGCGTAAAAGGTCTTCCACTCATGGGTGCTCCCTTTCTTGTTTATGACATAGGTCCTAGGACAATTTATACAATTTTTCTTCTTCTTTTGCAATCAAAAAACTGATATGATATTTTCTGCACAAAGGCAGGTAAAATTATGTCAAAACCAATTGTTTTATGTATTATGGACGGGGTTGGAATTCGTGCCCAGACGCAACATAACGCGGTCAAATTGGCACATATGCCCTATTTCAATGAACTGTTAAATACGTGTCCACATTCGGTATTAAATGCCAGTGGCGCGGCCGTGGGATTGCCCGTCGGCACCATGGGTAATTCCGAGGTGGGACACATCACCATAGGATCGGGGCGTGTTGTGAATCAATTCTTGCGCCGGTTTCAACTGGAACGCTGGGACAAAAATGTTCCGTTGCGCGATTTTATTACCGCGGTGCAACGCGATGGCGGGATTGTGCATTTGGCGGGACTGATGTCTGATGGGCGGGTGCATTCTGATATCAATGATATTATGACGATTGCATTGCGTGTGTTGGATTCGGGATTGCGTGTATGTATTCACTTTATTGCCGATGGGCGCGATACACCACCCAAATCGGCGGCGGAATATATTCGTCTGATAAAGGAACGACTGGCGAACTATCTGGCCACGGGCCAGGCGTTTTGGGGCACGCTGTCGGGGCGGTATTATACAATGGACCGAAACCAGAATCTGGATCGCACGGAAATGGCTGCGGACGCAATTGCCAACGCCACCAGCCCGTTTGTTGCGCCGACAATTGACGCCGCATTAGATTCGGCATATGCCCACGGCGAAACGGACGAGTTTATCAAGCCGACCGTCATCACCGGTGATGTTCCAATCAATGCAAATGATGGATTCCTGTTCGGGAATTATCGCAGCGACCGCGCGCGCCAGATTGTTCGTGCAATGCTGAAAACAGGTGCGCATATGTTGTGCTTTTCCCAGTATGGCGAGGGGTTAGATGACGCGTGCCCTGCACTGTTGCCGGATGTGCCGGTGAAAAATACGTTGGGTGACGTCCTGGCGGCGCATAATGTGCGTCAATTGCGCATTGCCGAAACAGAAAAGTATAATCACGTAACCTATTTCTTTGACGCGGAACGCAATGTTGATTTCCCGGGTGCGGAAAAGAAACTGATTCCATCGCCAGATGTCGCAACGTTTGATTTAAAGCCAGAAATGTCTGCGGTCCAGATTACAGATGCGTTGCTGGAAAAACTGGCGTCGTTTGATGTTGTGATTTTGAATTTTGCAAATGGCGATATGGTCGGTCATACTGGCAATGAATCTGCCGCAATTCGCGCGATGGAAATACTGGACGCCCAGTTGGCGCGTATTGTGCCCGCGACACTGCATTTGGATGGCACGGTTCTGATAACAGCCGATCATGGCAATGCAGAACAAATGTGGGACGATGCGGCAAATGCACCGTTGACATCGCATACGACAAATCCGGTGAATTTGATTGTTGTGTCAAATACACCGCACGTTGTGCATGATGGTGGCCTGGCCGATATTGCACCAACGATTTTGCACCTGTTGAATATTGCACAGCCATCGGATATGACGGGACATAATCTGGTTGATTAAATGATAATGGGGCGACGAATTATTCGTCGCCCCGTTTTATTGCACGTCGCGCGGCAAAGAATTCACGCAACATTTGTGCCGACGCATCTGCGTATTCTGGCATTTGTGTCACAGTCGGTTTCCACAGGTGGGTGTCCGTTTCATATACGCGCGCGTTTGCGGTAATTCCGCCACCCTTGGCATCCAACGCGGCAAAGAACACATTACGAATTCGCGCAAATGATATTGCCGTGGCGCACATTGCGCACGGTTCCAATGTTACATAGATATCGCAATCGTCCAAGAATTTTGTCCCCAGTTTCCGGCACGCCTGGTTTATTGCAACAATTTCTGCGTGCAGGGTCGGATTACGACGCAATTGCACCCGGTTTTCGCCACGGGCAATAATGTGGCCATCACGCACGATAACGGCACCGATTGGCACATCGTCGTGTGATTTTGCACGGATTGCTAAATTTAACGCTTGCTGCATTGGGTTCATGTGATACACTTTATCGTATGGATTCAAAATTGCAAATTATTTCAGGTGCATACCGCGGGCGCAAATTGCGCCTGCCGGATGGTGCACGCCCGACCCAGAATCGCGCCAGAATCGCATTGTTTAACATGCTGGGTGGGATTGTGGACGCGTCGCACGGTTTTACCGTGTGGGATGCGTTCGCTGGCAGTGGCGCATTTGGGATTGAATACCTGTCGCGGTATGCGGGCGCGCGTGCGATATTTACCGATGTCGCGGCGGCGTCAATTCGGACGGTGCGTGAAAACCTGGGGAATATTGATGCGGCGCGCGCAACCGTCGTTATGGCGGACGCAATGACGCGGATTCCTGAATTTGGGGCGGTGGCAGATTTGATATTTGTTGACCCGCCATATGTGGCGCATGACACCGGCGCGGCGTTTGTGCGGCGTGTGGGCGCGGTGGCGCGCGTGGGGACAATTTTGGTCTGGGAACAAGATGGCGATGATTTCACCCCACCCGCCGCGCCATGGGAAATATTGCGCGACAAGAAATATGGTCGGGCGCGTTTTCTGATTTTACGTCGCGGCGCGTAATAAAAACCTTGATTTTTCAAACGGTTTGATAAATAATATGCCCCGCACGGCACCCTTGGAGGTCGCGCACAGTTAAACCAATGCTATTAAAAGGATAAAAAATGGCAATCAAATTAAATGCAGAAATTCGCAACGTTGCTGGCAAGGGGGCCGCACGCAGCATCCGCAAGAACAAGAAAATCCCTGCTGTTATTTACGGCGAAAAGAAAGCCCCTGTCGCAATTGAATTGGACGGAAACGGCTTTGAAATGCTGATTAAAAAGCCGGGTCTGCGGACAAAATTGTTCGAAATTGACACAAACAACGGCAAAGAAGACGCGATGTTGATGGATATCCAGTATCATCCGGTTTCTGACGCGGTTATCCACGTTGATTTCAAACGTATTGATGTGAACAAACCTGTGAACGTGGTCGTCCCGGTCGAGGTTATCAATGTCGAAACATCCAAGGGATTGAAATTGGGTGGTGTTTTGAACTTTGCAGTGCGTAAGGTTGCATTGCGTGGTTCTGTTCATGCAATCCCAGAAAAAATCATTATCGATTTGACCAATGTTACAATCGGTGATGTGATTCACGGAACAGACTTGGTCCTGCCAGAGGGTGTTGAATTAGGTCTGCACCAGGCGGAATTGGCGTTTGCAACAATCGGTGGTAAAATGCCCGAAGAAGCAGATGCCGCAAAAGCGGCTGCCCCGGCGCCCGCCGCAGCCACACCGGCCAAGAAATAATCAATACGTAATGTTGATTTTAAACCGTCCGTATGGGCGGTTTTTTTGTATTATTTTTTTCCTGTGGTCTTGAAATGCATTTTAATGTTCACTATATGATGGGCATAAGAAATTCAAGGAGTGAAAAAAATGGCAAAAGTGTTAGGTATCGATTTAGGAACAACTAATTCCGCCATGGCGTTCATGGACGGAAATGATCCGAAAATTATCGAAAATTCAGAGGGGGGACGCACGACACCGTCTGTTGTTGCGTTGACATCTGGGGGTGAACAGTTGGTTGGCATTACCGCCAAGAACCAGGCGATTACCAATCCAGAAAATACAATCTATGAAATCAAGCGTTTGATGGGCTTGCGCTTTGACAGCCCGGCGGTTAAGGAAATTGCCACCCGCGTGCCGTATAAAATTGTCCGTGGCGACAATGGCGACGCCTGGGTCGAGATGGAGGGTAAAAAATATGCCCCATCTCAGATTTCTGCGATGATTTTGGCAAAATTAAAGAAAGACGCCGAAGCGTATTTGGGCGAAACAGTATCTGATGCGGTTATTACTGTGCCGGCATACTTTAACGATTCACAACGCCAGGCAACCAAGGACGCTGGTCGTATTGCGGGTCTGAACGTGTTGCGTATCGTCAACGAACCGACGGCGGCCGCATTGGCGTATGGTTTGGAAAAAGATAAAAACGGCACAATCGCTGTGTATGACTTGGGCGGTGGAACGTTTGATATTTCCATCTTGGAAATCGTCGATGGCGTGTTCGAGGTTAAATCAACAAACGGTGATACTGCATTGGGTGGTTCGGACTTTGATGCGCGCGTATTGAAATACTTGATTGATGAATTCAAGGCGCAATCTGGCATTGACCTGACCGGCGACAAATTGGCATTACAGCGTTTAAAGGAAGCCGCAGAAAAGGCGAAAATCGAATTGTCGTCCAAGATGCAGGCGGACATCAACTTGCCATATCTGACGGCGGATGCGACGGGACCAAAGCACTTTAATACAACACTGACACGTGCGAAATTGGAATCGTTGGTTGATGACCTGATTCAGAAAACAATTGAACCGTGCAAAAAGGCATTGAAAGACGCAGGCTTGGATAAATCGCAAATCAACGAAGTTATCTTGGTCGGTGGCCAGACACGTATGCCCAAGGTTGTTGAAACAGTCAAAGAATTCTTTGGCCGTGAACCGCACAAGGGCGTGAACCCAGACGAAGTTGTCGCATTGGGTGCCGCAATCCAGGGTGGCGTTCTGAAAGGCGACGTCAAAGACGTTCTGTTGCTGGACGTGACACCGTTGTCGTTGGGTATTGAAACATTGGGTGGTGTGTTTACGCGTCTGATTGACCGCAACACAACAATTCCGACGAAAAAGTCCCAGGTGTTTTCAACTGCCGAAGATAACCAGTCGGCTGTGACAATTCGCGTATTCCAGGGTGAACGTGATATGGCCGCCGATAACAAATTGTTGGGTCAATTTAATTTGGAAGGTATCGCCCCTGCACCACGTGGTATGCCACAAATCGAAGTGTCTTTTGATATTGACGCAAACGGTATCGTTCACGTGTCGGCCAAGGATAAAGGCACCGGCAAAGAACAGACTATTTCGATTAAATCTGATGGCGGTCTGTCCGAAGAAGACATCCAGAAAATGGTTGACGAAGCGGCAGCAAACGCGGAATCTGATAAACAGAAACGCGCCCTGGCCGAGGCCAAGAATAACGCCGAAGCTGCAGTGTTCAGCATTGAAAAATCACTTAAAGAACACGGTGATAAAATCAGCGCGGACGAGAAAAAGGCCATAGAAGACGCAAAACAGGCGTTATCTGATGAATTGGCCAAAGCCGATACAACCGCAGAATCACTGAAAGAAAAGACCGACGCATTGATGGAAAAGTCGATGAAGTTGGGCGAAGCGGTTTATAAAGCCGCGCAAGAAGCGCAGAAATCTGAATCTGGCGATAACAAGCCAAACGAAGATGGTGCGCGTGACGCAGACTTTTCTGAAAAGAAATAAAAAACGGGGTAATCCCCGTTTTTATTTTACTTCACCAATATAAATTCCCATGTGGTGGGCGACGTCCAGCAATGGATCGTCGGGCGATACGTATGCGTCCGATGTCTTTAAGCCCGGAATCTTTGGATCGTCGGATATTTCGCCCGCGGCGAAAAAGTCCGCCAGGCTGACCGTTTTAACCTGGTTGCCGTCCAGTGCGGTTATGACGTATGTTTCGTTGTTTTCAATTGCGTGCAATGCGCAATCAGCAAAACGGGTTGCCAATATTCGGTCGCCAGATGTTGTGTCGCCGGCGCGCTGGATATGTTCGGGGTATGCCGTGCGGTTTGCAATTCCCGCCGCGGTCAATTTACGCGAAATAATGTCCGCCGGGCGACCCGAATGTCCACGCATTGATACGCCTTCGGATACCATGATAATGCCGTAATCGGTTGGTGCGTTTTTCACGTGTGATATTACCGCATCCAGGTCAAATTTAATTTCTGGAATCAATATAACATCGGCCCCGGCGGCGACGCCCGCGTTTAATGCCAATGCACCGCAATCGCGTCCCATTGATTGCACAACGAACCAGCGATGATGACTGCGCGCGGTCAACATCAATTGATCACAGAACGTGGTCAGTTGCCATACCGCCGTATCAAATCCAACCGTGCGGTCGGTCAATGGAATATCCATATCGATTGTTTTGGGAATACATATCAATTGCAGGTCTGCATATGTCGCGCGATTGCCCCAGGCCAGCGAAAAACTGCCGTTGCCACCGACCAGAATCAATGCGTCCAGTTTTAATGTTTGTAATGCATTGCGCAGACGTCGGTTAAATTGTGCAACCGTGCCATTTGCGGCGGCGGTTTCAAAATTCATCACACCGGCATGACCATTGTGCAGAAAACTGCCCGCCAGACGCGCGTTTTCAATTGGCAATACACTGTTGGTCAATTCAATGGTTTGCGGTGGTGTTGTGCACAGGCCATCTGTGCCGTCCAGAATCCCGATAACGCGCCAATGACGCATCTGGGCACCGCGCATAATTCGCTGAATTACCGTGTTCAGACCGGAACAATCCCCCCCGGTCGTCATAATACCTATTGTTTTCATAATCTCCCCTATGTGTATCGGTTTGATTATAGCACATTTAAGTTGACAAAGAAAGATTATTTGCAATAATTTGTCTAGTGTTACATTTAAATCTGGTTATGGAGATTGCGGTATGGCAAAACAAAACAAAAAAATCAAACGTTCAACAGACGATTTAATCAATGACGCAATTGCGCAACAAAATTCATGGATGGAAAATCGTCGCACATTTGCCAGACGCTTTTTAAAGACATTGAATATATTTGCCCGCCCCGCCCCGCGCGGCGATGGCGCGGTTGTTGTCACATCTGAAAAACAGAGCACGCACACCGGCCTGCGTGCGTATTGGTTTCCAATCCTGTGCGCAATAGTGGTGATATTTGTTGCAATCTGGGTTATGTTTGTTCGTGGCGCGGCGCAACCACGTGTGGTCGTTGTTCCGGCAATCCCAGAACCAGTTGTTCAAACCGTTGAAAATTCTGTGCCGTCATTTGATATTGTGCGTATTGAACCGGCGGGAACACTGGTTATTGCTGGTCGTTGGGCCCCACACCAGAATATATCCATTGTCATCAATGGCAAGATTGTTGCGACCGAACGCACAGATTCAGACGGCGAATTCGTTTATGCGCCAACACGCGTATTTGAACCTGGCAACTATACAATATCGTTGGTTGGTGCCGCGCCTGCGGTTAAATCCGTTGAAAACGTATTTGTTTATATCTCGCCACGCGGATATAAAAATTCTGTGTCACTGCTGATGACAAGCGAAGGCAGCACTATGTTGCAGGCCCCTACAATGTTGGCAGACGGCGATTTAGTAGTATCAAAAATTGATTATCTGGACACGGGGCGTATTGTTGTGACCGGGGACGCATTGCCGCGTTTGCGCGTGTCGCTGTCGCTGGATAATAAATATATTGGTTTTGCGCGTGTATCCGATCACAAACACTTTGGTCTGGGTGCAGACGTTGGCGAATTGGAAACAGGCAAAGAATACGTTCTGACCGTTCGTCTGCACGATGGCGATGGTCGCACTGTTGCCCAGGTTGGTCACAGATTTACAATGCCAGAAATGACCGGTGATGATGACACGTATTACACGGTGCGTCGTGGCGATTGCCTGTGGATTATTGCGCGTAATTTCCTGCGTCGTGGGGTATTGTTCAGCATTATTGCCGAACGCAATAACATTGAAAATCCAGATTTGATTTATCCAAAACAGTTGTTGCAAATCCCAGTTGGTGGCAAATAAAAGAACCGGCGAAACGCCGGTTCAATTTTTGTGTATTCTAAATATTGTTGTCCGCCTGCGCCGCCAATAATAATTCTATGTTCATAATAATAAACAATGCTACGGCGGACACTCAATTTTCAGCCCTTGCTACGCTGCGGTGAAAATTGGTGGTGCGGGCGAAGGGAATCCCTCGGCATTTATAAAAATGCCTGCGGGCAAACCGTGACGATTTCGCTGCGTTACACTTGCAAAATCTACTTGTTTTCGAACCCTCTGGTCGGGTTCTCTTCCGTCGCCACATGCCAAAAATAAAATCGGCAAAATGCCGATTTAATTTTTGGTGCGGGCGAAGGGAATCGAACCCTCGCCTAAAGCTTGGGAAGCTTTCGTTCTACCATTATACTACGCCCGCAGGTTCGGCGCAATTTTATACCCATATCCGGAAAAAGTCCAGAACAAAAAGTTTTTGCTTTTTTGTTGTGGGTGTCTTAGCCTGGTTAGTGCCTAAACATTATTATTCACTAGCAAGGGAGATTATGATGGCAAATGAAAATATGAATCCGTTGGTCGCCGCACAAAGCCGCGTCAAGGTCGCTTGCGACAAGTTGGGGTTGCCCGCGGACGTGTATGAAATACTAAAAAATCCACAGCGCACATTAGAGGTGTCAATTCCCGTTCGTATGGACGACGGCAGTATTCGCGTCTTTACCGGGTATCGCGCCCAGCATAATACGGCAATCGGCCCGTCCAAGGGTGGCGTGCGTTTTCACCCGATGGTGACCAAGGACGAGGTTTCGGCCCTGTCTATATGGATGACGTTCAAATGCGCCGTGACGGGTATTCCGTATGGCGGTGGCAAGGGTGGCATTATCGTTGACCCAAAAACGCTGTCGGTGGGCGAATTGGAACGTCTGTGCCGTGGGTATGTTGATGCGATTTATCCAATCCTGGGCGAAAAGAAAGATGTCCCAGCCCCAGACGTCAACACCAATGGTCAAATTATGGCGTGGATGATTGATGAATATATCAAATTATCTGGCGAAGCATCGTTCGGCACATTTACCGGCAAGCCCGTTGAACTGGCGGGCAGTCTGGGACGTACCAAGGCAACAGGACTGGGAATATCAATCATCATTGCCCAGGCGTTACAAACGCAAAACAAGCAAATGCGTGGCGCGCGTATCGCAATCCAGGGATTTGGTAACGTGGGCAGTTTTACCGCCAAGTGCAGTTATGACATGGGCGCGAAAATCGTCGCAATTGCTGAGTGGAATACAACACTGTTTAATGAAAACGGGATTGATGTTGACGCGCTGATTGCGTTCAAGGGCCAGAACAACGGCAGTATCAAAGGATTCCCGGGTGCCGCCGAAATTGATGTTGCCACGTTCTGGGGATTGGATGTTGATGTGTTGTCGCCATGCGCAATGGAAAATACAATCAACGTCGAAACCGCCCCGCTGATTAAAACCAACCTGGTTGTCGAAGGTGCCAATGGCCCAACAACCTTAGATGGCGAAAAAATCTTGGCGTCGCGTGGCGTAATGCTGGTGCCGGATATCTTGGCCAACGCCGGTGGTGTGACGGTTTCGTATTTCGAGTGGGTCCAGAACCGTTACGGCTATTATTGGTCCGAGGCCGAGGTTGAAGAAAAAGAAATCGCCGCGATGAAAAACGCGTTTGACGCAATTTATAAAATCAAAAACGAATACAATGTGTCTATGCGCGAAGCGGCATATATGCATTCTATCAAACGTATTGCCAGTGCGATGAAACTGCGCGGTTGGTATTAAAAAAATCCCCACAAATGTGGGGATTTTTAATTTGAATAAATCCAAATTATTTTGCGTTCTTTTCAGCAGATGTCGCAGCCAAATCTTCAACGATTCTGGCCTTTTTGCCGGACAATCCGCGCAGGAAGAACAATTTAGCACGACGAACGCGACCAATACGCACCTTTTCAATTTTTTCAATCGCTGGTGTGTACAATGGGAATTTACGTTCAACACCAACACCATACGATTCACGACGAACCGTGAACGATGCGTTGTTGCCTGTGCCACCATCACGTGCGATAACAACACCTTCAAAAACCTGAATACGGAATTTGTCACCATCTTTGATTTTGACGTAGACCTTCAATGTATCGCCTGCTTTGAATTCAGGGATTTTTTTGTTCGTTTTCAGTTTTTCGACCTGGGCTGCTTCAATTTTTTTAATGATGTTCATTTTTTGTTTTCCTTTATTAAATCCGGACGACGTTGTTTTGTTATTTCGTCCGATTGTTGTTTCCGCCACCGTTCTATGTTGCCGTGGTGACCGGACAGCAGGACTTCTGGGACATTGCGTCCACGCCATACTGACGGGCGGGTGTATAACGGCCATTCCAGCCCCCCGATTTCAAAACTTTCGTTTGCGGTGGATTCACTGCCACCGTGCAGAACATTATCCATCACGCGAACACAACTGTCAATAAAAACTTGGGCGGCAATTTCACCCCCAGACAGTATATAATCGCCGATTGATAATTCCATTATATCATATTCATCAATGATTCGTTGGTCAATTCCTTCGTATCGGCCACACAGCAATGTGTATGTTGCGTCCCGATTGGCGGCAAACTGGCGCACCATTTTTTGGTTCAGTGTTGGGCCACGTGGAGAAAAATAAATAACCCTGCCCCGCGTTTTGACAGAATCAATCGCCGCACCCAGTGCGTCTGGGCGCATAACCATACCGGCCCCGCCCCCGAATTGTTCGTCATCAACACTGCCATAATTATTGATTGCAAAATCACGAATATTTATCGCGTCATACGACCATATCCCGCGTTCCAGTGCACGACCAACTACCCCACCGGACAGTGTACCCGGAAACATTTCTGGAAAAATGGTCAGTATGTTAAAGTGCATCGCTATACCGTGATAATTTTGTTTGCCATATCAACATCTGCGCCCAAGAACGACACCATATCCCCGTTATCCAGTTCAATAATATCGCCGGCACCATAGTTTTGAAAACACGCCACGCGCCCCAGTTCACGATTGTCGCGCACGACCGTAAAACCAATTAAATCAGATTGGTAATATTCGCCGTCTGATGTTTCTGGTAATGCGTCGCGCGTAATAAACAACTGGGTTCCGCGCAGTCCTTCGGCCGCAGTGCGGTCGTTTATGCCGTCTATTTTCGCAACTATAACATCAGATGTCGGATTTAAACGACGCACAAAGTGAAATGCGTCTGGCGCACAGCAATCGCACAGGATTTCAAATGTCTGGAAATCCATTGGACTGGCTGTATATGTCTGGACGCGAAACTCGCCCCGGATACCCTGGGGTGCGACGATTTTTCCAACCAAGATTTTTGATGTTTCTGACATAGTATATTTACTGAACGCGCCCACGTGTTGTGGGCGCACAGGTTTGCAAAATTATTCAGCGACTGTTTCCGCTGGGGCTTCGGCTGCTTCTTTTGCAGCGGCCTCTGCGGCGGCCTTTTCTTCGGCGATTTTCGCCAATTTTTCAGCCTTGTCTTTGATTTTCATCTGGGTCTTTTCAGACTGCAAGTGCTTTTTTGTCTGAACTGGCACAGGCTTTTTCGCAACCAAGCCAGCATTCGCCAAGAAACGATACACACGGTCAGATGGTTTTGCGCCCTTGGCCAACCAAGCCTTGATTTTGTCAACGTCTAAAACAACGCGTTTTTCACTGTCGCGTGGCTGCATTGGATCATATTTACCAACAGTTTCCAACGTGTTCCCAGAATTACGTGCGTTACGTGAATCTGTAACAACGACATGATAATATGGGCGTTTTTTTGCACCGAAACGCGCCAAACGAATAACAGTTGCCATAATTTTGCTCCTTAGTATTTTTAACTGTTTGACCACACAAAAAAACCATCATCAAAGACAAAACTTGTCGGTTGATGTTCCACACGCATACCGCGAACTGGATTTACTGTGATGGCAATCTGGTGGGATTTGCGAACGCTATTATGATGTAAATTTTATTAAAAGTCAAATAAATATATACATATTTGACATTGTGGGTGGGCAATTGTAAAATGTCGGGTATGAGAAAGACATTTTTATTTTTGTTGGCGATGGCGACCGGAATTATGCCGATGGCGTCGCATGCATATATCAATCGTGACACGGCGACCGTGCGTATTATGAACAAGGCCGCTGGCAAGGTGCAACAGGTCAACCTGGCGGTGGGACGTGCGGCGACGTTTGAAAAACTGAATATAACGGTGCGTTCGTGCAAACAGACCGACCCGTTCCAGGCCGAAGATTATTTCGCGTTTCTGGAAATTTCCAAGTCTGGCGAGGGTCAGATTTTCGGTGGCTGGATGTCGCGCAATGAACCGGGCGATAATCCGTTGCAAAACGCCGACTATGATGTGTGGCTGGTAAAGTGTGAATAAGGGGGAATAAATGTTTTCATTAAAAAAATCATTAAAATTGATAATTGGTGTGGCGGCATTGGTGTTGGTTGTTGTTATGTTTTCGTGCACAATGCGGTCAGGCGAATTGGAAAATGGTAATTTAAATGCCTGGCGCAAGGCGTCGGTTGATCGTCGCACCGCGGCGGCACAAATGCTGGTCGCATCGGACAAGGATACAGACCTGTTGGTTGCGTGTATTGATAAAATGGCAACAATACCGGAATCTGGTGAAATGGATGTTCGCACGGCGGCGTCCCTGTGCCAGACGGGTATTGAAATCAATCAAAATCAATAATTTGTATGCGTTGGGTCGTGGTTGCTTTTCTGCTGATGGGATGCGTGTCGCATAGTGCCGATGACGCGTCAATTGGTGCCCGGTATCTGGGCGCAAGATATCAAATTGACCCATTGGGCGAAGCGCGCGGCCCAGATACAGACCCGCTGATACGCACAGATGCGTTTGACTGCACAACGTTTGTTGAAACGTCGCTGGCATCGGGCGATGTTGATGCGTTGACCCGAATTCGGTATAAAAACGGTGTGGTTGACTTTAAAAATCGCAATCATTTTATTGAATCTGATTGGATTCCAAATAATTCTGATATTGTAAAAAATGCCAGTGCGCAATACGGCAAAACCGCCGTGCGTCATGTTGTAATTGACCGGGCGGCGTGGTTGCGGCGTGTGCATAATATTGACGCCGATGACGCGCCGGTGGCGGTTGATTTGGAATATATCCCATATCAAAACATTACGACGATAAACAATACGGTGCCGCTGGTTGTGCTATTTATTGTTGGCAATGATAAAAAAAGTGATACACTGGGCACAGATTTGGCGGTTGTGCACATGGGATTTCTGTTGCCTGGTGGCACATTGCGACATGCGTCCAGCGTCGCCGGTCGCGTTGTTGATGTGGACTTTTACGAATACATTACGGCACGCGCCAGAAACAAAAACAACATCGGAATAACATTATTGGAAATACTAAAATGATTGATGAAAGTTTAATTCGTATGGATATGGGGAAATTAGCAGGGGCATCGTCGACGGATGCGTCAGCACGCCCTGTTCTGTGTTTAGGCATTGAATCGTCGTGTGATGAAACATCGGCAGCAATTGTGGATTCAAACCGCAACATTTTATCGCATATAATTTATTCCCAGATTCCAGAACATCAAAAATACGGCGGTGTTGTGCCAGAACTGGCGGCGCGTGCGCATATTTTGGCCATTGACCAGGTTGTGCGCCAGACGTTATTAAATGCCGGCAAAACAATTGATGATATTGACGTTATTGCCGCGACGGCGGGTCCGGGTTTAATCGGTGGTGTTTTAATCGGCTGGATGGCGGCAACCGGCATTGCCCAGGCCACTGGAAAACCATTGGTTGCGGTCAATCATCTGGAAGGACACGCGTTGGTTCCGCGCCTGCATGCGGCGGCGGCAAATGGCACCGATGGCGCGGTGTCTGTGGAATTTCCGTATTTATTGATGTTGGCGTCTGGCGGTCATTGCCAGATATTGTTGGTGCGTGGCGTCGGGCAATATGAATTGATTGGACAGACCCTGGACGACAGCGCGGGCGAAGCGTTTGACAAGGTTGCCAAGATGCTGGGGCTGGGCTATCCGGGTGGTCCGATTGTGGACAGTCGTGCAAAGTTGGGAAATGCGCGCGCGTTTGCATTTCCGCGCCCGTTGTGTGATAAACCGGGGTGTGATTTTTCGTTCAGTGGTATTAAAACCGCGGCACGGACGTTCTTGGAACGCAACCCGGGACCACACAGTGATGAATTTATAAACGATTTTTGTGCATCGTTCCAGGCGGCGGTTGTTGATTGCATTATAAACCGTTTGAACAACGCGATGGACGATTCGCGCGTTGTCGCGGCGGCACCAAAAACACTGGTCGTTGCAGGTGGCGTTGCCAAGAACAGTGCAATACGCAGTGCGATGGAAAAACTGGCCGCGCGTTGCGATATGGTGTTTGCCGCGCCGCCGATGAATCTGTGCACCGATAATGGTGCAATGATTGCATGGGCAGGTATTGAAAATTACCGTCTGGGGCGCGTTGTGCACGAACCAATTGCGCCGCGTCCACGTTGGCCGTTGACGGAATTGTGATTGCGCATTTGTCGCGCGTGTGGTATAATTCTGGGTATGAACGAATATATAAAATCTTATGATGACGCCACGCGCAAGGTGCTGGAACGTGCCGCGCAATTGGACCGTTTTTTGCTGGATAAATTTGACGCGCAATACACATTGACTGATATTGCCTATGTCTTGCGCAGTAAATACAAGGACCACCTGTTTCGCGACAAATACGTCGGCGATATGCAATTTCAGGGTTTTACCCCGTATCCCAAGGGATTTTGTGCCCTGTCGTCAATTTGCATCTATGAATTATATGGTGGGGACCAGATATGGACGCCGTCGGCAATTCATATGGGCGATTGGGAATATGCGCCGGTTGTGTTCTTGCGCGATAAATTTAACGAAATTGCATTTGATGCGACCGGGGACCAATTTGCGCCACTGCGTGTGCCATACGAATTAGGCACACCGATAAATCGGCCTATGCGTGATATGCGCACCCCGAACAAGCGCGAATTTATTCGCCAGATTAAACAAGAACTTGATAAACGTTGAGAGATTATTTCCAATGGAAAAGCCAGAACCATATGTAAAACCAGATACGGTGTTCAGTGTATCGGATGCGTCTGCGTTATTAAAGGGGGTTGTTGAAACCGCGTTCCCGCGTATAAAAATTCGTGGCGAACTGTCCCAGATTACGCGCGCGACGTCGGGCCATATGTATATGACGATAAAGGATTCTGGGGCGGCAATTTCTGTGATTATTTGGCGCGGGACGCCCGTGTCGTTTAAACTGGAAGACGGGATGGAGGTTATTGTTACCGGTCGCTTTACCACATATCCGGCGCGCAGTAATTACCAGATTATCGTCAGTGAAATTGAAATGGCGGGCGCGGGCGCGATTCTGAAAATGCTGGAAGATCGCAAACGCAAACTGGCGGCCGAGGGGTTATTTGACGCGTCACGCAAGAAGCCGTTACCTCGCCTGCCCCAAACGATTGGTGTCGTGACCAGTCCGACGGGGGCCGCATTCCAGGATATTCAAAACAGACTGCGCGAACGTTTCCCGGTGCGTGTGATATTGTATCCCACCACGGTCCAGGGTGCGACCGCCGCGGTCGAGGTTGCCGCCGGTATTGAATATTTTAACCGCGCAAAAAACGTTGATGTGATTATTGTTGCGCGTGGTGGTGGCAGTCTGGAAGACCTGTTGCCATTTTCCGAAGAAATTGTTGTTCGCGCCGCCGCGGCCAGCCAGATTCCATTGATATCCGGTGTCGGACATGAACCGGACTGGATGTTGATTGACTTTGCCGCTGACGTGCGTGCGCCGACACCAACCGGTGCGGCGGAAACCGTTGTGCCGACAAAATTGTCGTTGTTCCAAGAACTGGACAACCTGTGGCATCGTATGTCGGCGAATTTTACAACCCGCCTGGGCAATGCGAAATCGCGCGTGGATGCAATTACGATTAAAAGTCCCCGTCAAATGGTGATGGAACAGGCGCAACGTTTGGATGATGTAACACGCACGATGAACATAATCATCACCGGTAAATTGACCACGGCGCGCCAGAAAATTGACATCGTGTCCACGTTTCCGAATATATTGCAAAACAAAATGGGTGTGCTGAATCAGTCTGTGGCGCATTTGGGTCAAATGTTAAATTCGCTAAGTTATAAAAACGTTTTGGCGCGTGGCTATGCAATTGCGCGTGGGGCCGATGGTCGTATTATCAGTCGCGCCGACGGCGCACCGCGTGTTGCAACGCTGGAATTTGCCGATGGTATATTGAATATTTAAAAACGCCCGTTCGGGCGTTTTTTTATATCAGTGAATCAATGTTCGCGCGGTTGCCAGTGATTCCGGTGTAATTTCGGCACCGCTGATTATTCGTGCAATTTCGTTCAGGCGTTCGTCGCCCGTAATTTCATGCACCGATGTTGTCGTTTTGTCGGCGATAACATTTTTCTCTATCTTGAAATGACGATTGGCAAATCCGGCAACCT
Source organism: uncultured Alphaproteobacteria bacterium (assembly GCA_934276735.1). Classification (GTDB taxonomy): domain Bacteria; phylum Pseudomonadota; class Alphaproteobacteria; order Rs-D84; family Rs-D84; genus Enterousia. The sequence continues at coordinate 148,690 of CAKQTG010000002.1, forward strand.
GGGCCGAATGTGTAATGACCAACGCCTGGGACGCCGCGGCCAGTTTATTCAGGCGCAATCCAACCGCGCTGGCGGTCGCGCCACTGATGCCGGTGTCAACCTCGTCAAAAATAAATGTGTGGGCGGCATCTGTTCCGGCCAGGACAACGCGCAACGCCAACATTAAACGTGCCAATTCACCGCCCGATGCCGCACGGTGCAGTGGCGAAAACGGCATGCCTGGGTTTGTCTTTATCATAAACACAATGTCGTCAACGCCCGCAGATGATGGCGCAATCTCTGTGCGGGTTACAGCAAAGTCTGCCTGGCCCAGTTTCAGGTCTGGTAATTCATGCAATATTGCCGTGCGTAATTGCGCGCCGGCCGCCGCACGCAGCGTGGTCAGTTTTGCAGCCAATTTATCAAATTCAGATTTACGTTCTGCGACCAATGTGTGCACGCGTTTTAATTCGGCATCAGAATTATCAATTGCATTTAATGCCGCCGACATTTGATCCAGTTTTGCCGGCAATTCGTCGGCCGAAACGCGATGTTTGCGTGCCGCTGCGCGGATTGCGAACAGGCGTTCTTCGATTGTGTCAATGCTGTCGGTGTTGATTTCTGTTGGTGCCAATGCGCCAATTACATCGGACAGGTCCTGGGCAATGTCATACAGTTTATCAATCTGCGGCTGGTATGGATTTGGTTCGGTTTTGATACGTTGCAAAATATGCGCCGCCGAAAACACCACGCCGTCCAGCGAGTTGCCACACGGGGCCAGGGTCTCGTTCGCCTCGGCCAATATGGCGGCGTCTTTTTCGGCGTTCATCATCGCGCTGCGGCGTGTGGCCAATTCGTCTTCTTCGCCCGGTTGCACGTTCAGTGCGCGCAATTCTGCAACGTTATGTTCCAAGAATTCGCGTTCTGATTCCGCGCGCGCCAGTAATTCGTTTAATTCATCTTGGCGTTTTCGGGCCGCGTGATATTCATTATACGCCGTGCGCACATCGCGGGACAGTTGTGCATATCCATCAATGTGCGCGACGCCAAATGCGTCCAATGTTGTGCGGTGCATTGCCGGATTCAGTAATGTATGATTTGCAAATTGACCGTGGATTTCAACCAGTGCGTCACCGACCTGCTTTAATGTTTTTACAGATACAGGCATGTCGTTTATCCATGCGCGGCTTTTGCCATCGGTGGACAATGTCCGTCGTAAAATCAGCATACCGTCATCGGTATCGATGCCGCCGTCATCCAACGCCGGGCGCACAGAATCAGGAACGCAATCAAACGTTGCAATCACCGATGCGGTGTCGCAACCATGACGTACCAATCCGGCGTCAGAACGCGCCCCCAGTGCCAGCGACAACGCGTCCAGCAATATACTTTTGCCCGCGCCTGTTTCGCCGGTCAGCACGTTCAGCCCCGCCCCGAATTCCAGATTCAGTTTTTCAATCAATACGATATTTGAAATGTTTAATCCAATCAGCATGTGGGAATTATAGCCCGATTTTTGTCAGAATTTCAAGGCATTATTGCACGGATTCCAGTCTGAAATCATGCAGCCATAAAATATATCCCAAAACAGTATATCCGGGGTATATCGCGCGTAACAATTCCATGTATTCGCGCACCTGGGCGCAATATGCGGCGCGAAATCGGTCGGGCGATACGTCGGTTTTATAATCCATGACCAGAATCTGTTTCGTAGCGTCATCTGTGACCATGCGATCAATACGGCGGCTGATAAATTTGCCGCGAATAATGCCGGCAACCGGAACCTCGGTCTGGGCATTGGTGACAAAGAACGGCAATAATTCAGGACGCGATTTTATGCGCGCCACAGTATCCGCGTCACCATGCGTGATGTTGTCATCAATCATTATTTGTTGCATGCGACGATGGGCGCGTGTGCCGGCGTCGGTTGCAAATTGTGTTGCGTCCTGTTGTTTTAATAAATCGCGCAGTGTTATGTCTGTCATTTTGTAATCCTGATTACGTCGGCGTCGGGCGTGTTGGCGGCCAATACGCGCCACAGTTGGCTGTGCCATGCGATGTCAGCCGCGTTTTTGTTTGGTGTAAATCCATAGATGTATAATTCATCGCGGGCGCGCGTCATCGCAACATACAGCAATCGATAATATTCTGCAATTCGCACGTTGGCCAGTGCGTTTGCCGCCATTTCGCGCGCACAGGACGCGTCGCCACGTGGCGTCCACAGCCATGCGTTTGGAAATCCCGTGGGGGTGGCGTCTGGGATTGGTAAAATCTTTTCTGATTTCGGGGTGCGCACGGTATCAATCAGGAATACAACGCGTGCCTCTAATCCCTTGCTGCCGTGGACAGTAACAATGCGAACACCATTTGCGGCGTCCATGTCGCGTTTAATTTCACTGCCCCCGGTGATAAACCATTTCAGAAAATGACGTAATGTTCCCGGTGTTGTGCGTTCATATGCCAGGCATATTGTCATGAATTCGTCCAACGGGTCAATAACCTGGGGGCCCAATGCGGCAATCATACTTTCGCGCACGCCGTCGGATAATATGCGCGTAAAAAATGTATACGGTGCCATTTCTTGGGACATTGTGACAATCGTGTTCAGGCGTGAATAAATATCCGGGTGCGTGTCCGCCAAGATATCATATACTGTTGTTGGCGTGAATTCAGAATTCGCGGATTTTTTTGCCCGATTTTCGTCATTACGAATTTTACAGATTTTAAAAATATCGTCTTCACTCAAACGGAATATCGGACTTTTTAACACGCAACATAAACTGTAATCATCGGTTGTGTCCAGGCAAAATCTGACCAGGTTCATCAGGTCGCGCACCGCCGGGAAATTTGGCAGAACAATTCGGTCACTGCCAGCGACATCAATTCCGCAACGTTTTAATTCTTTGACCAATGGCGCGGCCATTGGATTGCGCTGTTGAACCAATACCATTATTTCGCCGGGCTTGTATTCGCCGGACGCCACCAGTGATTTTATTTTGTCTGCGATTGTTTTTACATATCCATCAACATCAATATCGTCATTTTGTTTTGATGTCAATTTATGCAATTCAACCAGTCCTGATGGTGATGTGCGAAAACATTTGTGCTGATTGTTGATAAATCCGGTCATTTCGGTCAATTGTGTATCGCTAAAAAACGTATCAACCGTGTTTAATATTGCCGGCAACGAACGAAAACTTTGGGCCAATGGCACCTCGCGTATAGTGCGCATATTTTCTGCAATCTGCGCGGCAATATCGTTGCGACTGGTTGCAAATGCGTGCGGGTCTGCGCCCTGAAAACCGTAAATAGACTGTTTTGTGTCGCCAACAACAAACAGTGAGTGCCGTTGTATTGCGGTGTCGCCATCGGTAAAGAAATCGCCCGCTAACAAGCGTAAAATATCCCACTGGGCGGGGCTGGTGTCTTGGGCTTCGTCCACCAAGATGTGCGATAGCGATATATTTAACTGTGATAATACCCAGCCCATCGTATCTGGTTGTGAAAATAGCCGACGAGTATATAAAATAAGGTCGTCAAAATCCAACAAATTGCGTTGATGTTTTATTTCTGAATATGTGCGTGCAAATGCTGCTGACAAATCGAATAGTGCTATCGTGTCGTCAAAGACCACTTTGTTGGCCCAGAGTTGATTTAATTCATATACACGGTCCTGTTCGGCAACCAAGTATTCTTTTTTTGTGATGTTGGCGGCGCGGCGTCCATCGGCCGTCAGATACGCAGTTTTGTATTCGTGAAAATCTATTGTTTTATCAATATACTGTTTCGTCTTGTTGATAACTTTGAATAAATAGTTTGCCGGCTTTTTTGCATTATTTATGTCCATTTGGACCAATTCGACGATATTTTGCAATTGTTTTGGCGATATTTCCGTCTGGACCGGATTTTTCAGTTTTAAAAAATTCTCAATCGTATCAATAAAGTATTTGCGATAATTATCAAGATTTTTTACGTTAAAGAAATACTTGTATTGCGCGCTCAGAATACCCAACAAATCATTTATAGACGTTTCAGATATGCGGCCAACGATATGCGCAAATGCATCGTTGGTGCGCGCGTCGCCAGACGATTTTATCATACGATCAAACGCGTCCTGTAATAACACACGTTGGGTCATATCGGAAACCAGCGACCATGATGGCGACAGACCGGCCTCTAGCGGGAAACGATGTAATATTTCTTCGCAGAAACCGTGAATCGTTTTTATTTTTAGTATTTCTGGGTTATCAATATACGTAAAAAATATTGTTCGTGCCCGTGCAATATCATCGGCGGTTGGCGTTGCGTTTTCACAGACACCAGACAATAAATCAGACAATTCGGCATCGTCCGCCATTGCCCAACCACGTAACGCGGCCAGGATTCGATTGCGCATTTCGCCCGCACCGGCGTTAGTATACGTCAGGCACAAAACACCGGTCGTGTCGATTGATTTTGTGCGAAACAAAATTCGCAACAACCGTTGGACCAGTACGCTGGTTTTTCCAGTGCCGGCATTGGCCTGGACCCATACGTTTTCTGCTGGATTGGCCGCAATATCTTGCTGTGGTGAAAGTGTTCGTTTTTGTCCCATTTATCGCCTTGCTTTATTGTATAAATTTTAGTATAAATTTCAGTGTTCTGCAAGAATATATCAATAATTGGGAGAGTGGACATGGATATTTCACAAATGTTTTTGATTGGTGGCGGCGTGTTGGGCGGTTTGCTGTTTATTATGCTGGTCGCATTGTTCTTTATTTCGCGCCGGTCCCAACGAACAATGGAATCGTTGTTGACGCTGATGACACAGCCAGAACGTGCCCAGATTGCCGACGCGTCACGTGTGCTGCAAAAAATATTGGCGGGTGAAATTTCAAAAATTGACGCATGTTTTCAAACAATGCGCGACACGCTGGCGTCCCAAATTGCGGCGGCAAACGCATTAAAGATTGAATTGACAGACCAGAACAATAAATTGGTTGAATTGGCCGATGATGCGACGAAAAAAATTGCCGTTATGTCCCAGCGTCTGGATAATACCGTGTCCGGTCTGACGGGGGTTGTTACGTCATCTGGCTGGGCAGATGTTCAAAATGCGGCCGATAAATTTAACAATACTGTCAATGAATTATTGACACAAATTGACACCACAACCCAAGATACAACCGCGCGCGTTACAGAAATAAACACCCAGATTGACACGTGGACAGCGCACAGTGATACATTGAATCAAAATCTGAAATCTGGGTTTGACACCAACCAAAATCAGATGCAGGATTTGGCAACCCAGACCGAAGGATTGCAAAATAAATTGTCTGAATTGGCCCAGTCCACCGCGGACGGTTTTGAAAACGTGAAAAACGCGGCGACAAATTATGAAACATTGATGGCTGAAAATGATAAATTGCTGGATTCGCACTTGGATAAAATGGACGCATTCAGTAAACAGTCCAAGAAACAATTGACCGCCCAGATGAATTCGTTGTCCAACACGGCAAACGTTGTCGGTGGCCAGGTGCGTCTGGCGGAATCGTCAATTGATAAACAGGTTCGCAAACTGAGCAGTGCGGTTGAAACACTGATGGAATCGGCGGGCAATACAGAAAACTCGGTCCGCGGGATATCAAATGAATTGGCGACATTGACCAACCGATTCAACAGCGAAATCAAAGAATTTGCCACCGCGGTTGTATCTGAATTAAAGACGGTGTCTGGTGTCGCAAATGTAACGCTGGAGAACACCAAGACATCTGCAAATGCATTTTCAGAATCGGTCAAGGCGATGGCAACCGGCGTGCGTGAAACACTGATTGAAATGAACACCGCGCACACCCAATTGTCGGGCCAGTCTGCGAATTTGATAAAGATGTCGGCCGAAACCACTGCACAGTTACAGCCGCTGTCTGAATTGATTGAAAAGTATTATTCGGCCCTGCCCGATTTGTCCCAGGGTTCGGTTGATGCGGGTGAAAAGTTGCAACAGATTGTCGCGTCGCTGACCGAAAAAATAAATCTGATGCGTGCGGCCGTTTCGGAATCCACCAGCACGATTTCTGATTCTGCGATAAAGTTAGAGGATTTGGCCGGACAATCGCGTCAACAGATGATTGATTTGATGTCTGATTATGCCAAGGCGGTAAATACAATGCAGACATTGAACAAACAAATGATGGTTGCGCGTGCGACTGCGCCGATGGATGCAATGGGAACCGCATCTGCGCCCACATATGGCCGCGTTAGTGCATCTGATTTTCTGAAGACAGCTGAACGCGCATTTGAAAAAATGCACGAACAAGCGTTGGATTTAACACGCGCCACGGGTGCCGAGATTCCGGATGTCGTTTGGAAAAAATATCATGATGGGGATAAAACAATATTCTCAAAATGGTTGGCGAAAATGATGTCGGCGGCGGACAAAAAACAGGTGCGCAACATGTTGAAATCCGATACCGTGTTCCGTTCCCAGGCGACACAATTCGTGCGCAGTTTTGACAAGATTCTGACTGGCGCCCAGAATACCGACAATGCTGAAAAAGTAATTGCTGCACTGCGAAAAACCGACCTGGGCCAGGTTTATATCACACTGAAACAATGTGTTTAAATAAAAAACAAAAAAACCGGCGTATGCCGGTTTTTTCTATTTCTGGCGGATCTGTGCCTGGCGCGAGATAAATTTGTGCAGGCGTGGCGATATTATCGTTTCATCGGCACTGCATTTAACCAAGAAATCAATATCCAGTCCCGCGCGCAAGAAATCAATCGGATTGCATGTATTTGTGTGTCGCACAGTTGCGTCGTTTGGCATGTTGGCACGTGCCTGCGCGATTTCAAAATTATTCTCTGGCGGCAGGAAATACAGCGTTTTAAACGTGTATTCTTTGCCCAGCCCATGCAAATGAAACCAATCTATCAATTGGCGGGCATATTTCGGTTCAATCACGTCATAGACCAGGTTGATACCCGGGTTATCAAATATTTCTGATTCTGGGACGCCATACAGCCATTTTGGTTGGCCCGGTTGCCATATCCGCTCGTTCACCCACAGGCGTGTCGCCAGACGCGCGGTATCAAAGAATGCCTCGTTCAGAAAGAAGTATTCTTGACCAATAATTTCGCCATCGCGCATGGGGCGCGTCGTTGCCGAACGCAATTTATAAAACGCATCCGCAGGCAGATAATTTTTGATAAAAAATGATTTGCCACTGCCCGACAGGCCATTACATAACAATACACATGGTTTCATTTTAATTTACCTTTGCGTTGTGCAACATAAACCCGCCATGTGGCGGGAACTATGTTTGTTTAATCTTCCAAGAAACTGCGCAACTTGCGTGCACGCGTTGGGTGCTTTAACTTGTTCAGTGCCTTTTGTTCAATCTGGCGGATACGTTCACGGGTAACACCGATGTATTCACCAACCTCTTCCAAGGTGCTGGTTTTGTTCGTGCTCATTCCGAAACGCTGGCGCAAAACGGTTTCTTCCTTGGGATCCAATTCAGACAGAATCTGGGTAACGATTTTACGCAGGTTCTTTTGTGCCGCCGATACAAACGGATTCTTGGCGGTTTCGTCTGCGATAATTTCGATACGACTGCTGTCGTCTTCGCTGCCGACGGGTGCTTCCAGTGAAATTGGTTTCAGGTTCACCTTCATCGCCTTGTGAATCTTGTCCACCGGCAGATAGATAATCTTGGACAATTCTTCGGCGGTCGGTTGGCGTCCGTATTTGTGCATGAATTGACGCGTCGCACGCTGAATCTTGTGGATATTGTCAATCATGTGCACCGGGATACGAATTGTGCGCGCCTGGTCTGCAATACTGCGCGAAATGCCCTGTTGTATCCAGTTCGTTGCATAGGTCGAGAATTTGTTCCCCAAACGGTAATCAAATTTATCAACCGCCTTCATCAATCCGATATTGCCGTCCTGGACCAGATCCGAAAAATCCAAGCCCAGACCGCGGTTGCTGGATTTTTTCGCAAATTTGATAACCAGACGCAGGTTAGCCTCTATCATTTCGCGTTTGGCGCGGGCGGCCTCGGTCTGGCCGCGACGGACCAGTTCGACAACCTTTTTATATTCGGCGGTCGGCTGGCCGGTTTCGCGTGCAATCGCGGTAATGTCTTCTTGGATTTTCAGAATGTCTTTTTCGTGCTTCTTGGCAAAGTTCGCCCAGGCTGGGTTCTTGTGCTTCATCAGCTTTTTAACCCAGTTGCGGTTTAATTCATTGCCGGCATATTCGGCCAAGAAATCTTCGCGTTTAATCTTGTTCGCGACCGCCAGACGTAACAGTTTACCTTCTAAACCCATCAGCAACTGGTCGCGTTGGGTCAGGTGTTCCAGAATTTCCGCGATACGGTCGTCGTTCAGGCGAATCTTGCTGACGTGTTCAAACAATTCAACGCGCATTTTGGCGTATTTCTTTTCCAGTGTCTCGTCCGGTTTTGATGACGTCAACAGGTTTTCCAACCGTTTCGCCTGTAATTTTTGCATGTTGTTAAAGATGCGTTTAATCTTGCCGAACAATTCCATGACCATCGGCATCAAGGCCTCTTCCATTACTGGGATTGGCACGCCAGATGTGCCGCGCGGTGTGTCTTCCTTTTTGACACCTTCGTCGTCATCGTCATCATCTTCGTCATCTTCATCGTCGTCATCGGCGGCAGATTCTTCCAAATCGTCCAGCTCGTCGTCGTCCAATTCGTCAACGTGTTCAACACCCTTGGACTTTAATGCCTCGGACAATGCGGCCAGTGATTTTTGTTCAGATTCAGATGAATACATCACTTCCAAATTCAGAATATAGCGCAGGCGGATATCTTCGTTTAACAATTGCTGATACCAATCCAGCATTGCTTGGATTGTCATCGGACTCTCGCACAGGCCATAGACCATCAGACGGGTTGCAGCCTCGATACGCTGGGCAATTGCAACCTCGCCTGCGGCGGTCAATAATTGAACAGTGCCGATTTGTTTTAAATACGATTGAACAGAATCCTGGACGCCCAAGACCAGATTCCCCGTCTGGCTGCGTTCCAACTGTTTGGCATAGTGTTCGTAATCGTCATCATTGACATCAACCTGTTCGGCGTCGGCGTTTAACAGATTGCGGGTTTTATCGCGTGGCTCGTCCGAGTCATCGTCATAGTATTTTTCAATATCTTGCGGATAATTGTCAGATTCCAGGATTTCTAGTCCCAAATCCTGTTGAAAGAAGTCCAAGACTTCTTCTTTTTCTTCGTCTGGCACCTCGTCCGCTTCGGTGGCGGCACTAAAATCCATCTGGGACAAATATCCCACTTCGACCGCAGATGTTGCAAGTTTTTGCAGATTTTCGGGCAACGAATCAATCAACAGTTTCGTCGCCGCGTCCAGTTTCTTTGCCATAAACCGACCCCCGGATTAAAACGTTAAATTTAAATTATTTCTTTTTGTTTGCCTTGGCAACCGCGTCGTGAACCGCCGATTCCGATACCAGTCCCAATACAATCGGACTCTGAATCTGAATCAAAGAGTATGATTTGTGCGTTTTGTTGCGGATTGATGCGACGGTCGGATTTGTGCTGCGCATCAGGCGGGCAACCTGGCCATCAGATAATTCAGGATAGTTTTTCAGAATCCACAAAATGCCGCCCAAACGGTTCTGGCGATGCAGTTTTGGTGTGTATCCAACGCCCTTTTTGTTCTGTTTCTGCTGGGCGTCAACGATTTCCTGGCGCAGGGTCAGGCGTGCCGACGGGTCGGCCTCGCACCGTTCAATATCTTCGCGTGTCAACTGACCGTTCAGAATTGGATTCAGCCCCTGAATCTTGTAGGTTTCGGCATCGGCGATATTTTTAACCTCTAATTCATGCAGACCGCAGAATTCAGCGATTTGTTCAAATGTCAATGCAGTGTTTTCAATCAACCAAAGTGCAGTGGATTTTGGCATATATGGGTAATTCATGAATAATCCTCTTGTTGCTGGGGGCAATATACACCAAAATTGCCCCAGATTCAAGATAAAAGTGTGCAAGTCCCCGACAAATTACAGAACAATGTCCCATGTGGTGCCGGTCGGCGAATCCATCAGTGCAACGCCCCGTGACATCAGGTCTGCCCGAATTGCGTCCGCCGCCGCATAGTCACGCGCGGCCTTGGCCGATGCGCGGGCGTCAATTTGTGACTGAATGTCATCGGGCGTAATGTTGTTTTGTGCCAATATCTTGGCGCGCGCCGCGTCGATGTATTCCGCCGGGTCGCGTTGCAAGATGTTTAATACCCCAAACACTGCACGGATTTTTGCAACAATTGCGGTCAAATCGTATTCTGTATGCTTTTTTGCCAATTCGGCAGACACAAAATCGAACCATTTAAATGCATTTACAATAACGCCGTATGTGTTGAAATTATCATCCATGGCGGCGTGGAATTCATCATCAATGCTTTGTATCATTTGTGCAGTTTTGGTGGCGTCCGCACCATCAAATGTGCGGTGCGCAACCGCGTTCATAACCGAATACATTTTATAGACATGACGCACGGCGTTTGGAAAGAAATTGTCCGTAATATCAATATCATTTGAATACATATTGTTCAACAATGCAAAGCGGATAACATCGGCGTCATATTTGGCCAAAACGTCCTGTAACAGTATGCCGTTATTTAACGATTTACTCATTTTCTGACCATTGACCTTGACCAGACCACAATGCACCCAATAATTTGCAAACGTTTTTCCGGTCAGTGATTCTGTCTGGGCAATTTCGTTTTCATGATGCGGGAACACCAGGTCGCGCCCACCACCGTGAATATCAATTTGGTCGCCCAGGTATTTCATGTTCATCGCGCTGCATTCAATGTGCCAGCCGGGACGGCCCCGCCCCCATGGCGAATCCCAGTAGATTTCACCGGGTTTTGCCGATTTCCATAATGCAAAGTCTGCCTCGTCCAGTTTGCCGGGTTCAATATCCTTGCGAACACCGATTTCATTTTTGTTTGTCTGGATATGTGACAGTTTGCCATAATCTGGGAACGACGACAGTTTGAAATACACATCACCAAATTCAGAAACATATGCGTGGCCCGTATCAATCAATTTCTGGACAAACGCGATAATATCATCAATGCACTGGGTCGCGCGCGCCATGATTGTCGGACGGTTGTTGCCCAGTGCGTCCATTTCAGCGTCTGTCTTGGCCATATAGCGCATTGCAAAATCAATCGGATTTTCGCCAATTTTATTGGCGTTTGCGATAATCTTGTCATCAACATCGGTATAGTTGCGAACGTATTTCACATTATACCCCAGGTGCGTTAAATAGCGTGTAATTACATCAAATACAACAGACTGGTATGCGTGTCCGATATGCGCATCGGCCGACACCGTAATACCGCACGCATACATTTTTACCGCGCCCGGCGTCAGCGGGACGAATTCTTGTTTTTGGCGTGTCATAATATTATAAATTTTCAGTGTCATAATGCGCTTCCTTTGCTTTATCTGATATAAGAAAAACTGTAATAAATAGTTGGATTTTTTGCAAACGAAATATGCCCGTCCGCGTGGCAGATTTTAACGACAACAACAAAAAGCAATAAATTTAATTGTCATGGGCCAGAATAATGCAATTCTGGCGGAGCGTATAGGACTCGAACCTATGGACCACTAAACGCGGTCACAGATTAGCAATCTGCTGCATTACCACTCTGCCAACGCTCCGCATGGTTGCGACGGACATTATACAAAAACACTTTCCCGATTGCAAGTCATTAAATTATAAAAACGCCCCATTGGGGCGTTTTTAATGTTCCGATGTTGGTTCTGGGCCATATATTTCGACATCACGGGTCATGGCCAGGAATTTTTCTGCACGGCGTGCCGGTAATTCTGTTGCGGGAATTTCCTGTAATTCGCGGATATTGTCGGCAACGGCAGACGATAATAATTCCATCGTCGTTTGCCAATCAGTATGCGCACCACCAGCAGGTTCATCAATAATACCGTCAATGACGTTCAAATTCGCCATATCGCGCGCAGTCAATTTCATTGCCTGGGCTGCAACAGCCTTGAACTTGTTGTCTTTCCACAAAATACTGGCGCACGATTCGGGTGCAATCACCGAATAAATCGCATTTTCCATCATCAGGACGCGGTCAGCCGTGCCAATCGCAATCGCACCGCCAGAACCACCCTGACCCACGTTGACAGCAACATATGGCGTTTTGATGGACAGTCCCACCGACATAGACATCGCAACGGCCTGGGACTGGCCACGTTCTTCGCCCTCGCGACCGGCGAATGCGCCAGCGGTATCAAACAACGAAATCAATGGCAAATTAAATTTTTCCGCCAGACGCATCATACGCTGGGCCTTGCGATAACCGTCAGGATTTGCCATACCAAACCGGTGTTTTTGGCGTGTTTCAATGGTGCGGCCCTGTTCCTGGCCAATAATAACCGACGGGATTCCACGCCAGTAGCCAATACCACTGCCCATGGCGGGATCTTCGGCATACAGACGGTCGCCCGCCAAATATGTCCAGTCGTCCACAATGCCATTGATGTAATCCAAGAAATGCGGGCGGTTTTCATTGCGCGCCAGCAATACCTTGTCATAGGCATCTGTTTCGCCCATACCACGAACCTTTTTATTATCGTCCAGCGGTGTGGATACATTGATGGGCTTTGGCTCGCGCGGTTGTTTGGTCAACACCGCCAGCACGCGCGCCAACGCGTCATGCAATTCGTCACGGGCCACAACCATATCAACCATACCGTGTTCATATAAATATTCAGCGGTCTGGAAATTAGATGGTAATTTTTCACGAATATTCTGTTCAATTACGCGACGGCCGGCAAATCCAATGCGCGCACCACTTTCTGCAATATGGATATCACCCAGCATTGCAAATGACGCGGTCACGCCACCGTATGTTGGATCGGTCAACAGAACAATATATGGAATCCCATTTGCGTGCAGACGATTTACCGCAACCGTTGTGCGTGCCATCTGCATCAAGGACAAGATATTTTCCTGCATACGGGCACCGCCAGACGCAACGACCATGACAAATGGCCGACGGGATTCAATGGCGTGTTCCATACTGGCGATAATACCATCACCCGCCGCGCGCCCCATAGAGCCCATCATAAAATCGCCATTTAATACGCAAATTGTTGTCGGAACGCCACCCAACACACCGTCGGCCGACACAACCGCGTCATGAACGCCGGTGTCACTGCGTGCCTCGACCAGGCGGTCTTTATACGACATACGGTCCACAAAATTCAGTGGGTCATCCGTTACCGTTGGCAATTCCAGGCGTGTCCAATCATTATTATCAAACAGCAAATCAAAACGTTGTTTCGGCGTCATGATAAACGCACGACCACAACGCGGACAGATATACAGATTATCCTTGTAATCCTTGTAATAAACCAATCGACCACAGGATTCACATTTTATCCACATCAGACGGCGCACCTTGTCATATCTGGCGCGGTCACGATTTTTAATTCCTGATTTTTTACCGAATAACATTTATTTATCCATTCATTTTTTTAGTCAATTCACGGCTGGGCTTGAACAAGATTGTTGTGCTGGCCGGCAATGGCATTGGTTTGCCTGTGCATGGATTGTAACCAATTTTTGTTGCGCGCGCGCGCGGCTGGAACGTGCCAAAACCACGAACCTCGATTCTGTCGCCGGCGGCGATTGCCTCCATCATATGGTCCGACACAGTGTCCAGTATTGCGGCGGCATCTGTTGCACGCATATGTTTGAATTGAACTTGGATTGTGCGAACAATATCTGAACGTTTCATTACTTTTCCTTTTTCTTTCAGTTTTGTATATTATTCATATCATAGCACATTTTATCAAGAGTAAAGTTTTTTCTGTGCATGAAAACGTTCTTAGGGCGGCGGGCGGTTAAAATTGGTATCCTGTGGTGTGACCAAGGGGGAATTTTACATGGAAATCGATAACACATTACAACATTGCGCGCCACTGATTGGCGACCGCGCACCAGAATTTACCGCCCAGACAACCAATGGGACAATCAACTTTCCTGCCGACTATGCAGGCAAATGGGTAATTTTGTTTTCGCACCCGGCGGACTTTACACCGGTATGCACGACCGAATTTATGGTATTTCAGTCCATGGCGGACGAATTTCGCAAATTAAATACTGAATTGGTCGGATTGTCGGTCGGGACATTGACGGGACATCTGGCCTGGATAGAGGCAATCCGTCACCTGAGATTCGGTGACCTGCATGACATCAATATTACGTTCCCAATTATTGACGACATGACTATGGATATTGCACATAAATACGGTATGATTCACGGCCGCACATCAGACACGCGGACCGTGCGTGCCGTATTTTTCATTGATCCAAACGGTGTGATTCGCACGATTTTGTATTATCCACCGTCGGTTGGGCGAAACTTTGCCGAAATCAAACGCGCCCTGGTCGCATTACAGACAACAGACAAATATCATGTGTCAACGCCGGCGAATTGGATGCCGGGTGACGACGTTGTGGTATCATCACCCGCAACCACCGCCGAAATGGACGCGCGTTTGCGCCGCAATGACCGAGGCCAAAATGTCCAGGCGTGGTTTTTAACGCTTAAAAAATTACCAATAGATGCCTAGAATACCAACGGGAAATCGCGTATATCCAGTGGCACACCGTCACGATCGGGGTCCCACTGGTATTGCGACATAATCACGTGCCGGTCACGGGTGAATTTTACTCCTTCGGCGCGCAGGGATTTGTATTGTTCGTCGGCGAATCCGCCGCACAGACTGCCATCCTTGAACACAACGCGGTGCCACGGCAGGTGCCAACTGTTTTTATTATTTGATGCATAGCCCACAAATCGCGCCATACGTGGTCGGCCAATCATCGCAGCAATTTGTCCAAACGTTGCCACGCGCCCCGATGGGATACGCGCAACGACGTCATAAACCTGTTCGTTAAATGTTTTCATGGTGCAAATATTATAATCAAATATAAAGCCCTTGCAATACAAAACAAAACCTGTATAATACCCGCCGTGGAGAAGTGGCAGAGTGGTCGAATGCGCGCGACTCGAAATCGTGTATACGGGCAACCGTATCAAGGGTTCGAATCCCTTCTTCTCCGCCAGATATAATAAAAAACGCCCTAATGGGCGTTTTTTATTATATCTGGGGGCGATGAGTGTGGACAAACACTTCGCAATTTATATCTGGCGGGTGGAAATTATGCCTTTTGTTTTTATTTGACGTTGTTTTTGGATTTGGGTATAATTTGTGTGTGAAATGTTATACCGCGGGGGATGGTCAGAACATTACATACACAAGAGAGAAACAAAATGAGAAAAAAAACGTCATCAACCCAAAAAGTCGTCGCCAAGCTGGACGAGGCCATCGCGGCATTTCGTGAAATGCAGGCGGAACGCCCACAAGACAAGGATTCTATCGCGGCACGAATTGTCGTTCTGGAATGGTTAAAAACGGGTAATTCGGGTGAATTGACGGTTGATACCCCCGATGAATAAAAAGCAAAATTAAACGCCCCATTTGGAGCGTTTCCTATTACACTTCAAAATCATAATTTTGAATAGAACGCACAATCGCAGCGACCAATTTGTTTTGGTGTGCGTCAGATTTTAACAATTTTTCTTCGCTTGCATTAGACAAGTGCCCCAGTTCAATCAATGCCCCCGGAACAGTTGAACGCAACACAGCGAACGGCGCATGTCGCACGCCCGGCCCAGGCTGGGCGTCAATGCTGGCCCGACGCATCGCGCGCGACACGCCAGTGGCGTATTCTTCGGACATTTCGGCAACGGCGTGTTGCTGCAATGCTGACAGCGCACTGCGAATATTCGGTTCGAAATCGGTAAATCCCTCTACCCCAATCTTGTCGGCGGCATTTTCAGCCTCGGCCAATTTCTTGGCCTCTTCGTCTGATGCCTTTTCAGACAATGTATAGATTGAAAATCCCTTCATCGCGCGGCTGGGGTTTGCATTGGCGTGCAGCGATATGAACAAGTCCGCACGACGTTTTTCCCCAATCTCGGCCCGTTCGGCCAATTTCAGATAACGATCATCACTGCGCGTTAAATATGTTTTGAATCCGTTCGCATCCAGTTTATTTTTCAACTTGCGCGCGACAGCCAAAACAACGGTCTTTTCCTTGGTCCCGTTTTTACCGATACAGCCCGGATCCTTGCCCCCGTGACCAGCGTCAATAACAATTACATATTTTTTTGTGTTGGCGGCCTTTTTCTGGGCGTCCTGGGTCAATGCGCCGGTTGTTGTCGTTGTGGATTTTGCAACCGCGCCGCCACTGCCCGCGACAAAGTCCAAGACCAAGCGATATCCACTGTCCCCGTTGGGCTCCAGTATCATTATCTGACTCTTGGCGATTTCGGCGATTGGCCGTGTCAGATTTGCGGTTAAATCCACACTGTCCCCAGATTGGGTCTGGGTAATTGATTTAACCAATGTCCCCGACGCCAGTGATGGCGAAATTGACGTGTTTGCTGTTGTATTGTTCAGATGGACAATCAGTTGGTTCGGCGCATACGACAGCGAATACGATGGTCGTGACGCCATTTCGATGACCAGGCGCGTTTTTGCACCCGGTTGTGCACCCGTGCGCAATGAACGCAACGAATTACGTGCGGCGAACGCCATGCGGGGCATGCAATACACCGCCATTATTGCAAAACCACTGACCTGTAAAAGACTTCTTCTGGATATTTTCATTTGTGATGAATTATATCAAATTTCGTGCAACCGTTCAAGATTATAAACACATTTAGATTGATTTTAACGGATAACTATCCTAGGATTTGTTCATCAGGAGTTTTACATGGAACACACATTGCAAATCCCATATGACAAGAAACGCACGGACATCACGTTCTGCACAATGTTATTCAAAATCCCAGACGAGGACCGATTTGGCGGACTGAAACACACCGACCGGAAATTTGAAAAATTTTATCTGCCATCATTGAAACAATTGATTCTGACATTTGAACGTGTTGCATTATGGTGCGACCGCGAAACAGCCGAATATCTGCGCGCGGCGGGGTTGGATAAAAACATTATGATGCGTGTGATGGATTTTGCCGACCTGCCCCATATGGCGGAACGCGATGAAATGTCGAAAATAATGTCGGGTATGACGCGGTATCGTGGATACCTGTTGCATAATAAAACACCAATGGACTGGGTGGATTACATGATGATTATTGATGCCAAGCCTGCGGTTATCAAATGGGCGGCAGAAAATAATAAATTCAACTCGGACTATTTTATGTGGATTGATGGCGGCGGCCTGAATTCGCTGTATGTAAATTTCTGGCGTGATTGGACTGGCACGATTGATGCGTATCCGACCAGATGTCGTCTGGCGGTTCAAAACACAATGGCGAAAACACGTCCAGATTTTGTGCCAAACTTTATATATCGCCCGTTCGAGCGCGCACATCGCCGTCGTATTATGCCCGCGACCGCCACAACATTGGCGGCACAGAGTTTGATTGATATTGCGATGATAAACGCTGACTATGACGTGCCGGCGACATCGTTTATGATTCCGCGCAACATGGCCGAACAGTTCTATACTGATTTCGAACGCGTGCGCCTGGTTATGAAAAAGCACGGACTGGTTTCAACCGAACAGGCGGTATTCCAGGCGATGATGAAATTTGACGTATCAAGTATGTTTGAAATTGTCTATGTTTCAGGATATGCGGGTGTGTATGCCGCAATCGCACGTTCAACGCCAGATTGCATATTGTGAGAAAAAATAAAACCGCCGAAATGGCGGTTTTTAATTTTTGTTATTTTTATTTGCTGATACAATTTGCAAACTTTTGCGCGACCAGCGAGCTCTGTGCGTCCGTCATCGTCTGGACCGG
The DNA here is from genome assembly GCA_934276735.1 of uncultured Alphaproteobacteria bacterium. GTDB lineage: Bacteria > Pseudomonadota > Alphaproteobacteria > Rs-D84 > Rs-D84 > Enterousia. The sequence continues at coordinate 166,582 of CAKQTG010000002.1, forward strand.
TATAATATAGCAACGGCCACTGTCGCGGATAACAAACACCTTGGTTCCACGTTTATATGCACGTTGCATATTGTCCATCTGGGACGATGTTAAAAACGCATTTTGTGTTGTCGCCGTGTTGGATAATCCCGCTTGGACCACCTGGTGCGCGGTGTTATAGTCCCACAGTTCGGACATAGACTGAATTTCCATATACAGCGATTGATCTTCGTATGGATTTTCAACCAGCTGGTTACCCGTGCCCGGGAACGCAACACCAACCGCCAATGCCGCCGCGGTCTGTAACGCCGTCGGTTGTGATGACGACGATGATGTTGATGCGCCCGATGTGTTGATTGTCATATCGTCACCGCATGCCAAATTCATACGATTTGTATAACTGGCCAAAACGGAATCGACTGCAATCTGCCAATCCGAACCTTTTTTATTCAAATCCAGGCTGACAATCTTTTCGGCCCAGCCCCAAACATTTGCGCCAACGTTACCCGCATTGGCAAAACGGGTTACCATTTCCGCACTGCCCCCTGGGACGCCGGCACCACAATAATCAGTCAGTTGTGTTGTCAGCATACTGGACGTTTCGTTGCCGTATGACAATGCGACCGAATGGCACGCCATCGCGGCTTCTAATTCTTGCCGACGTTGCAGACACAAATCAGAATGCGATTTTGACAACTGGGTCGCCATATTTGCCATCGACAGATATGACATCAATTCCTGTTGCACATATGGCGGGCACAGGCGCGCCGCCGTGTTCATACCGCCCGTGCCGGTGCGTGTATTTGTATTATATTGCGGCAGTAATACCGATGTATCCTTTTGCAGGCACAACAGTGCATAGTTATACAGTTCACTTTCGGTTGCATATTGGCATTTTGATTCACGGACGCCCGGAACGACCGTTGTGTCGCCACAGTAATCGGACAAACATTTATAGATTTTATCACGACATGCAGAATCAACGTCCGGCTGGGTCACCATATAGTATGTATTTCGCTGGTTCTGTTTATACGCGTTTGCGACCCCGGCGTTTCCGCGACCGCCACTGGCCGTGGTTGTATTTACCGACACATAGCGCGCGCCGCTTGTCGTGCCCGCAGACACCGCCATTGCACCCGCACCATATGACGCGACCAATCCAAATACCCCCAATATACCGAAAATATTCTTCATAAAAATCCCTCTCGTTGCGTAAATTTTAACATAATTGTCCATAAAAGGCAACCCCTCTTTTACGCGCCCATGCACAAAAAGATTGATTTAAGTAAATATCCTGGTAATATTTGACGCATGTTGATACCAAATGAATCTTTGAATCAAATCCGCGACGACATTTCTGCCGTCAGGGGGTTCCTTTGACCCGGCAAAATTGACCGATGAAATATCCAAATTAAATGACGCGACGGCGGCACCCGACCTGTGGGATAATCCCGATCATGCGCGCGCGCTGTTACAGAAAAAGTCATCGTTGGAAAAACAGTTGTCTGAATTACAGACATTGGAATCCGAATACCAGAATTTGGTTGAATTATACGAATTGGCACCCGAAGATGGCGACGTGTTGGGCGCGATTGAAAAACTGGCCGATGTCACCCATCGGGCAAAGTTTATTACGCTGTTTCGTGATCCGGCGGACAATAACGGCGCATTTTTGTTTATCCAGGCCGGTGCCGGCGGGACCGAGGCCCAAGATTGGGCGCAAATGATGTCGCGTATGTATGCGCGCTGGGCCGAACGGCACGGTTTTGCGACCGAGGTTATCGAAGAACACGAAGGTGACACCGCGGGCATCAAAAACATCACATATCGCATCAGTGGTGAACGTGCATATGGGTGGTTGAAAAACGAAATCGGTGTTCATCGTCTGGTTCGAATTTCGCCATTTAACGCCAACGGTAAACGCCAGACCAGTTTTGCGTCTGTTGACGTTTGGCCCGACGTTGACGATTCTATCGAGATAGAGATAAATGACAAAGACCTGCGCATTGATACGTATCGTTCATCTGGCGCGGGTGGCCAGCATGTCAACAAGACCGACAGTGCGGTTCGCATAACCCATATCCCAACAAACACGGTCGTCACATGCCAGAACGAGCGCAGCCAGATTCAAAACAAGGAAATGGCGATGAAAATGCTGCGGTCACGCCTGTATGAATTGGAATTACAAAAACGTGCCGCCGAAGAAAACGCCGCCAAGGCCGCACAAAAAAAGATTGAATGGGGCAGCCAAATTCGAAACTATGTCCTGTATCCATACCAGTTGGTCAAAGATGTGCGCACAGGTGTTGAAAAAACGGACTCTGCAGCGGTGCTGGATGGGGATTTGGACGACTTTATGTTAGCCGCATTGGCACGTGACTAAAAACCTTGACTTTTGATAAATTGACAATACCATATGTTTGACAAGTTTTATCAAAAGGATTCTTACAATGAACTTAGTTCCCGATTTTTATCTGAGTGCAATTCGCACCGCGTTGCCGGATATCAATGGTTTGCGCCGGCCGGCTGTGCGTGGGGCATTGAACACGACGTTTATCGCGTCAACACCACGTGGTAAATTCATCTGCAAATTTAATCATCGCGATATGGCGAATAAAAATGCAAAGTTCAGCCAGATTATGGCGCGTGCCGGCGTTGCGATTCCGACGTCCACCGTGCACGAATACAAGGGTTACTGGTTTGAAGTATATCCAATGATTCCAGGCAAAACATTATATGAGTGCGTGGAAAGCAACCAGAAAAATCTGAACGTCATTGATGTCTATGAAGATGTAATGCAGGAATTTGTCAAGATGACCACAATCCCCAGCATTGCAACACTGGACGACATAAAATTCAAACATATTCACCAGGTCGCATATCGTAACGTTTCTGATATGACCAGCCCGATTGTCGCCCCGATATTTGCCGGCGCGGTTCGTGCAATGAACATGGGCGGGGATCATATGGGCCTGTATCACTGTGGCATAACGCCCAAGAACATCATTGTGTCCGACACAAACAAGTTTGCCGGCCTGGTCGATTTGGACGACGTTGCCGTTGCTGAACGTGATTATGCGTTTGGTATTATGGCAACACAATACGCCAACATGGGATATCGCACAGACGACCTGATTGATATGTATGAAGGTATCCAATATTACAACCAGGATACAAATATGTCCGTCCTGAACGACAAATCAATCAAACGTATTGGCCGCATAAACAACGCCGGTCGTTGGTTGATGTGGCAACGAAACAAGGCCCGTACAAAATAACATAATGCAAAAACATGGCACCGAATTTTATCACGCCGCAATAAAAAGCCTGTATCCCGATGCATCTGGCATACGGATACCGGCGGTGCCCGGCGGAATCAGCCCGCTGTTTTTGGCGGATACAGATAATGGCACGATTGTCTGTAAATTTAACGACGCCGATATAATTAAACGCAATCACGTTATTTCAGAAACGTTAAACCTGTGCGATGTGCCGGTGCCACGCACGACGACGCACGCATATCTGGATGTGCATATGGAGGCATATCCATACTGTCCCGATCGCACATTGTTTGAACACGTTGCCGACGGTATGTCAGATGACAAAATATTTCATATCTATACCGAAATTTTGGATGCCCAATATCAGATGACGCGTGTTGACGTGGCCGGACTGTCCTTGGGCGACAAAAAGTATTTTTCGCGTGTATTTATCGCAAATTCGCGAAATAAATTGCCACAAAAACTGGTCGTGCCCTATTCCATGTTTGTGACACTGATGTCACGCACGGGGGCGCAATACCTGATACACAATGATATGAACCAGAAAAACATCCTGGCGACGTCTGATGGACGGCTCAGTCGTCTGCTGGACCTGGACCCGATTGCGGTTGGCAATGAAACATTTGCAATATTGATGTTGTTGCGGCATTGTCCGCTAAACGCGCACAAAACACTGATGGAATATTACCAAGATATCAGTCACCGCAAATTGCCCCAGACGCTGATATTACAAACACTTCGATTTATGGACACAATTCGTGCGAAACGTCGCGCGTTGGATGATTGGGTTGTTTGTCATCGTTAAAGCCTTGCATTTTACCGATAAATATTTATAATATATGCGCAAATGCACCCGTGGCTCAACTGGATAGAGCATCGCCCTCCGAAGGCGGGGATTGCGCGTTCGAATCGCGCCGGGTGCGCCACAAATTAAACCGCCTTTTTGGGGCGGTTTTTGTTTGTGATGTGCAGTCCGCGATTTGAACGCGCCGCGTTTGACAACAAGTAGGCAAGCCCAGTGCCAACGCAGGCGAGCCGTCACGCGTGCCACGCAGACACGGCGGATTTTTATAATCCGACGTGGCGAGTGAATCCGCCGGGTGCGCCACAAATCAAACCGCCTTTTTGGGGCGGTTTTGTATTTATTGTGTGAAAAATTTCTTGTTTTTTGCGATATTATTTGAATACAATGCACAAAAGGTATTTATATGAAACGTGTATTGATTTTATTTTTACCGTTGGCCGTCGCCGCCTGCAACAGCATGCATATCAAACCCGGCACACTGGACAAGAATGATGTTATATATGTGGATCGTGGTGGCTATCAATTGCAACACTTTATAAAAAACAGCCTGGAAAAGCGCGGATATAATGTAACCGTTGGATACAAGAAATCGTCCATAGGAACAACATACATTGCATCAGATGATTCTGCTTCAATAATATCCACATCAGACATCGGCACAGCCAGATACATAGTCCAAGTGGAAGAAAGAACCCCAACATTTAATCCATTTTGGTGTCCTTTTAATGGGTTCTGGTGGTGGCGATTTAATGTTTCCATCGCAGACAATAAAACGGGACAAGAAATATTTGGCTGGACTGGTCGGGGATGTGCAAACAGTTCGTTGCGAAAACTGGACGACGCACTGGATACATTGGAAATAAAATAAACAATTTTATTACTTGCTAAAAAAATGCCCCGATGGGGCATTTTTTATTCGTCAATCGCGGCATATTCGCAAAAACCTTCGTTCGTGTCGCAACGGGAAATTGTTCCCTCGCTGATAAAGTATCCCTGGGGGTGCAGACACGCTGGGCATACCTTTGGTGCCTCGGTCCCGATGTGCCACATACCACAATTTGTGCAACGCCACATAACAATACGGTCTTGTTTGAACAATGTGCCGTTTTCAATTGCATCAATCAACGCGCGATAGCGTGATTCATGATAGCGTTCGGCATAGCCGATGTTTTTCAGCACGTCTGCGATTGCTGGGAAACCTTCCTGGGCGGCAATCTGGGCAAACTTTGGATACATATTTGTGTTTTCTTCGTGTTCACCGTATGCGGCGGCCTGCAAATTTTCCAGCGTTGTGCCGATTTTGCCCGCAGGATACGACGCGGTTATTTCCAAATCGCCCCCTTCCAGAAACTTGAACAAGCGTGACGCGTGTTCTTTTTCCTGGTCGGCTGTTTCCAAGAATATTTTTGAAATTGCCTGGTAACCCTCGTCCTTGGCCTTGGACGCAAAAAATGTATAGCGATTACGTGCCTGAGATTCCCCAGCGAACGCAATCAACAGGTTCTTTTCTGTCTGGGTTCCTTTCAATGATGTTTGTGCCATATTTGCTTTCTCCTTTTTCTGATTTTATTGACAGGACAATTTTACCAGAAAATGTCAGAAAAGCAAATTATTCAGTTATGGCTAAAAACTTTTTCTCTATCGCGGCAATTAGTTCCGAGATACCAATCCGGCCAGCCGCGCTGATTACCATAATTTCAGGCTTCTTTTTACGGCCAAATGACCGTTTGAATTCTGTCAGGCGAGTCTTTAATTCATCGGGCGCAATCGCGTCAATTTTGTTTATGACGACCATTTCTGGCTTGTTCACCAGACCGCCGCCATACGAATCCATTTCGTGACGAATTGCGGCATATCGCGTTACCCAATCAGACTCGGTCCCGTCAATCACGTGCAAAATCATTTTTGTGCGTTCGGCATGCCCCAGGAAACGGTCACCCAGACCGACACCGGTATGCGCCCCCTCTATCAAACCGGGCAAGTCAACCATTACAAATTCACGGTTATGGGCATACATAACCCCCAGTTGCGGATTTAGTGTCGTAAATGGGTAATTGGCAATCTTTGGACGCGCCGACGTCACCGCCGACAATAACGTTGATTTGCCTGCGTTTGGGAAGCCAACCAGTCCAATATCTGCAATCAGTTTCAATCGCAATACAACCGTGCGCGATTCCCCTGGCAGGCCATCATTTGCCTGGCGCGGCGCACGATTTGTCGGACTTTTAAAATGCAGGTTACCCCACCCACCGTTACCGCCACGTGCCGCACGATACTCCATACCATCGGCAGACAGGTCAGCGTATTCAATTTCTTCGTTTTCAGACAAAATTACTGTTCCGGTTGGCACTGGTAAAACCAGCGTTTCACCCGATGCGCCCGTGCGCATCTTGCCCATGCCATTTTCACCACGACCAGCGGCAAAACTGGTCTTGTATCGATAGTCAATCAGCGTATTCACATTTGGCACCGCACGGAAAACAATATCGCCACCGCGGCCGCCATCACCGCCGTTTGGTCCACCAAACTCAATATACTTCTCGCGGCGGAAACTGGCACTGCCGTTACCACCGTCACCTGCTTTGATTAAAATCTTTGCTTTATCTAAGAATTTCATGTTGTTTTCTTTTTTATTATTGTTTGTTGGACGCCGCGTATCCTTACTGCTTTTTCTAAACTCCTCGCTAATACCGCTCGTCGTTAAGAAACACAACGTGCGGATTCCCGGCGGAAACTGGCACTGCCGTTACCCCCGTCACCTGCTTTGATTAAAATCTTTGCTTTATCTAAGAATTTCATTTTTTATCCTATTTCCCTTGATTATAACTTAAAAACTTGCAATTTCCACAGTAAATATTTATAATACCCATGTCACGAAAGTGATGATGATTCTGAAATCTTTGTGGAATAGACGTTTTGGACTGGGGGGCGGTACCCCACAGCTCCACCATCATTATTTCAGAAAATCATTGTGGCTGTTTGACCACGGTGATTAAACGTCGGGGGGCTGACATAGTTTCGACAGGCGCAGTAAAGACAAAAGATTGAATCCGACATGGCGTCGTTAAAAGCCAATTAAAAACTGAATGGCGATAGAATCGCTGCGAACGACAATGTTCGCCTTGCAATGGCTGCCTAATATGGCATCGGATATGATTGGCAATTGTTGATTATATCCACTTCGCTTATTGCGGGGCCGTCGGGTGCCCGGCAACAGAAACCCGACATTTATCTAACAAAAAACTAAGGTAAAGGCAGAAAATATGTTTGGAAAAATTAAAAAAGTATTCTTTACAAGTATGTTCGGCATTTTGTATGTGTCTTTTGTAGCACAGTTAGTTTACATTCTGGGCTGGGCTGCTGGGATTGAAACAAAGATGTTTTATATGGGCCTCTTGGCGTTGGAATGGTTGATTTTGATTGCTGCACGCTATTTGTCAAAGCGTTCCAGCAACACGGCACAATACAACAATTTTAATGGTCGCCGCCGTTAAATTATGTATTGATTGCGTCAAACAATCCCCCGTTTTCTGGGGGATTTTTATTAGTCTTGAAATCTTGTAAAAATATCTTATATTTAGTGCGCTATGAAAGAATATATTTTACCATTTCGTGATTTAGTGGTCCATCCCGGCGTTACAGCACCGGTGTATGTCGATAACCCCCAGTCTTTGGCGTGTATCGAGGCTGCCGTGGCAAATGGTGGACGTGTTGTTTTAACACCACAGCATTCGTGGGCATATCCATCGGCACCTGATGATATTTACACCGTTGGCACAATCGGCGACATTGCGCACGTATTGCGTATGCCAGACGGTTCGGCGCATGTAATTATATTGACTACGCATGCAGTAAATTTGCACGACATCAACGTGACAAATGGTCTGTTTATGGCCGAAACCAGCAAAATTGAAATCGCGCCCGATGATACAGCAGAACAAACACTGGCATTGCGTGATAAAATCGCTGAAAATATGCAGTCGCTGTCGGGTGTCCGTAAATTCAAAATGGACCGATTGCGCGGCATTATCCAAAACTATCCAATGGGCGCATTTGTTGACACAGTTGTCCAGATGACCGGACTGGATACAGATGTTGCGGTTCGTGTATTATCTGCGACCAGTTGGTCAGACAAATTAATGATTTTGTTGGAACAAATTAATTTAATGCTGGCAACCGCAAAAATCGAAGATTCAATAAATCGCCGTATTCAACAACAGATGGAACGTGGCCGTCGCGAGGCTATATTGCAAGAAAAAATGCGTGCTATTCAGCATGAAATGGGCGAAGACAGTGACGAAATGGACGCCGAGAATATGCGCAAACGCATAGAACGCGCCGGGTTGCCTAACGATGTGCGTGACAAAGCAATGACCGAATGGCGACGTATGCGTTCAATGGCGCCGATGTCAAACGATAGCGCGTTGTTAAAGTCGTATTTAGACGAATTGTTGTCTATGCCGTGGAACAAATCAGATAAATCGACAATTGATTTAAACGTTGCACGCGGTGTATTGGACAGTGACCATTCTGGCATGCAACCAATCAAGGAACGCATTTTGGAACACATTGCTGTTATGAAAAAGACCGGTAAAAACCAAGGCAGCATTCTGTGTTTGGTTGGTGCGCCAGGCGTTGGTAAAACTTCGCTTGGAAAATCGGTTGCACGCGCACTGGGTCGCAAATATCAACGTATATCATTGGGTGGCATTTCAGACGAAGCGCATTTCCGTGGTCATCGCAAGACATACATTGGGGCTCAGACAGGCCGCATTATGGACGCGCTAAAACGGTGCAAGGCAAATAATCCCGTCATAGTCCTAGACGAAATTGATAAAATGGGGCGCGATTGGCGTGGCGACCCAGAAGCAGCGTTGCTGGAAATTTTGGACCCAGAACAAAACAAAACGTTCCGTGACCATTATTTGGAAGTCGATTTTGACTTGTCTAATGTAATGTTTATCGCAACTGCTAACAGTTTGAATATGTCAAACGCCTTGAAAGACCGTATGGAAATTATCGAAATCCCGGGATATGGCGAAGATGACAAGATTCAGATTGCACGTGAACATCTGATTAAACGGGCGGCGCATGACACCGGCTGGGACGTCGACAATATTGTGATTAATGATGACGCGCTGCGTCATCTGATACGCAATTATACGTCCGAACAAGGTGTTCGTGAATTGCAACGCGAGTTGACAGCGATTTTACGTCGTGCGCTATTACTGAATGACGGCGACGACGTTAAAACAGAATTCACAATTTCAAAAATTGATGAATTGTTGGCCGCCCACAAATCTGCCGGATTTTCAAAACGTATTGGATTTGGTGTGCGGATATAGGATAAAATAAATGATACTGGTTATAAACACATCGGGGAATGATTTGGAATTTGTCCTGGGCGACAAGTATGCCCGTATTCCGGTTGAAAAACAATCTTTGGCATTGCCAACTGAATGCGAAAAGTTTATGCGCGACTGTGGCTTGGTATGGCATGATTTGCGTGCAATTGCCGTTGTTGTTGGCCCAGGCAGTTTTACCGGTATCCGTCTGGGCATTGCATATGCCAAAGGTTTAGCCTTGGGGCTGAATATTCCCGTGGTGCCAATCAACGCATTTGAATTATATCTGGCCGAAACACCGAATGCATTTGTTGCAATTGATTCTGGACGCGGCGATTTCTTTGTCGCGTCACATAAGACACAGCCACAAACAATGGGCATTGATGAACTGGAAACCCGTCAAATGGAATGTCCGGTGACAGTAGGACATAAACCTTTTGATTTAAAACTTGCGACAAAAATCGCCGAACAGAAATTGGCATCGGGCGAAATAGAACCCGCTGTTCCAATGTATCTGCGCCCCAGTTACGCCGAAGAGCATGCCAAGAAATGTTAAACGAACTGGAACGTTTACATGCACTGTGTTTTCCGCACAAACCGTGGTCGGCGGCTGATTTTGCAGATTTAAAAAAATCAGGCTGTGACATTGTGGCCAGCCAAAATGGCTTTATCGTATATCGTGCCACGTTAGACGAAGCTGAATTGATAACTATCGGTGTCCACCCAGATGCCCGCCGTAGCGGAATTGCGGCAACAATGATTGAATTGATGGTGCGCGACCTGGCCGCACGTGGTGTCAAGAAAGTTTTTTTAGAGGTTGCAGAAAACAACCACCCTGCCCGTGCATTATATGAGCGACACGGATTTACCGTTGTCGGGCGACGTCCAAAATATTATGACGGAATTGACGCAATTTTAATGGCGCGCGATTTATAATGTGCGACTGACAAAATCTAACACACGTTCATCAAAGATTACATCTCGCGGACGCAATGGTGACGCGACATGCATATCTGTGGCATTACGTGTCCGTGACAACGCGACATATGTTTGCCCGTGCGCAAACGCCCCCCGCGAAATATCAACAACAACGGCGTCCAGTGTTTTACCCTGGGCTTTGTGAATTGTCATTGCATACCCCAGGTTTAACGGGAATTGCTTGAAACTGCCGACCTCGTTTTCAACAATGCGATTGTTTTCATCACGCGAATATTCAATCTTTTGCCATTTTTCTGGCTTTACCGTAACAATGTCGCGCGATTTATTCAGCAATTGAACAACGATTTCCCGCGCGCTCAGATTCTGGACAATGCCCATTGAACCGTTATGCCATTTATCGCTGTTTTTTACAAAAACAACCAACGCGCCAACCTTTAATACCAGGCTCATCGGGGCGGGCGTGTCGCGTTCAGGGAACGTCCCACTCAGCACGGCGTTATACGCAACCTCGGGTGCGGGGATTTGCCCCAGGCGTTCGTCATTTATACGCGCGGCAACCGCACGAAACGGCGTAATAATCACCGCATTTTGACGGCGCGTTACATCATCAATATGGCAATTATTAAAGAATTCCAGTGCACCCAAATCGCCACCACGCAACCGGCGCAGATTTTCCAACAGCGGCATATCACTCTGGCGATAAACGCATTCAAAATTTATCGTCTTGAAATCACAACGCGCGGCAACGTTCGCGTCAAAGAAATACGCGTTTTCATGTCCGTATGCCTGGCGATAAAATTCGGCGGCATCACGTGTGATAACCGGCGGCAACTGAAACAGGTCACCAATGGCGACAATTTGAATCCCGCCAAATGGTGCGTTGTTGTGTCGCGCACTGCGCGCCAAGACATCCATCGCGTCCAACAAATCAGGCGCAACCATTGAAATTTCATCAATAATCAAAACATCGGTGGCATTTAAGATATTACGCGGTTTTGCCTTTAATTTTAATAATTCTGGCATTATGAAATCGCGTGGCTGAATCTGGAACAGCGAATGTATCGTCTGGCCCCCGATGTTCAACGCCGAAACCGCCGTTGGGCACGCACAGACAACCCGCTTGTTCAATGCGGATTTCAGGTAATTCACAAATGTTGATTTGCCGGTGCCCGCCTGGCCCAATATCAGGACATTTGCGTTACTGTGCGCCACCGCGTCAAACGCCGCCAATTGCGCATCATTTAAAATCGGTTTAACTGATTCCATACGGCATATCGTGCCACAACGCTGCAAAAAAATAAAGCACATAATAAAAATGACTTGCAACGTTTTCGATTTCATATATAATTGCGTCCGTGGGTTAGTAGCTCAGTTGGTTAGAGCGGAGCGCTCATAACGCTTTGGTCGTGGGTTCGAGTCCTACCTAACCCACCACAAAATTCACACGCCGACGGCGTGTTTTTTTATTTTATACATTTTATACTTGCACCGCCCCTGGCTTTTTTTCTAAGATGAGATACAAAAGAGAGGAAGTTATGGGAAAATTGCGCAGTTTCCTACGTTTTTTTGTATATTTTGGTGTCGTGTTTTTTGCAAACGCGGCGTTTGCTGGTGGATATACGTGTCTTGCTAATCGGCAATATACCGGTTGTGCCCAGAATTATTATATGGTTCCGAACGGCGATGGCAAACTTCTCGGCACTGGCAACTCTTGCAAAACATGTCCCAGTGGCACCGGGTGGCAGTCAACCACCACGGCGGGTAATAAATCCGCGGGGTGCGAGTGTCCAACAAACTATTGGAACTCAACAACGCACGGTTCAACGGTTGTGTGGGGACAAACCTGCTCTATTAAACCTGTAACTTGTGCGGCTGGCACATATTTAGAGATGGGCAAGACATCATGTACCCAATGCCCTAAAAAATCATACTGCCCAGGCGGCAAATACGATGTCAGCACCGTTGTTGACCAGGGCATAAGCAGCTGTCCAACCCCATACTACCCCAATTCAGACGAAGGCAGTTCAGCAATCACAGACTGTTACAGCAACACAAAATTTCGTAGGTGGCAGGGAGAGTGGGCAAACTGCATCGCGCCGGCTAACTGTAGTTCTGCCACCTGCAAAAAACCAATCCCTGCGATATGTGAGTATGTCGCATATTCAAACGAGTTAGGAACCGCCGATGGCAAGCTAAAATCAGGCTGTGCCACAAATAATGAGACACAAACACCAGTTGTTTCTTCGGTCACTGCATCGGCAGGAAGCTATGTCAGTGGGACTTCATGTTTGGCCTGTCCTGATGGATACACATCCGAGGCCGGAAACACTGGCAATGTGAACGCTGCATGTTATAAGACGTGCACCCGGAAATGCGACATACAATCCAGCGACTGCCCCGCATTTGGTCTCTGCAGATGGGTGCCTGCATCAACTAAAGGTCGGCAATATTATAATGGCACGTGCAACGCGGCGCAATCTTACTGTGCTTTCTCGCTTACCGGTTGCGACACCGGATATGAAATTGTTGGCACAAAGTGCGAACCGATAACCGTTACCATTACATATAATCCTGGCTTCGGCTCAACAACCGGCATGTCTGCAAGTCAGCGATCCCAGGATGTTACGTATAATGAATCTTTCTCGCCACGTGATATAAGCGAATTCGACTTTAAACGCCCCGGATTTAAATTTGATAAGTGGAGTGGTTCTTGCGCGAAGTCGTCTATGACATGTATCAGTCAATTGACAGAAAATACCAGTGTGGAAGCCCAGTGGACAGCATGTCCATACAACAACTCATTCTCTGGCAAGGGTCAGTGCGATTGTGGCGCAGACCAATTCCCAGATGGAAACGGCTGCACAGAATGCACAGTATCATGCAGTTTGGTGAACGCACGTTATCCGTTGGGCAAATATAATACGTGTAATGGCGAAGAGGCAGATTCCAAATGTTACCGCAATTGTACAACAGATGACATTCAATATTCTGTGACTGTAACAGGTGTTGAATATCTCAACGGGGATTATATGTGCGAGCCGACACAATGCAAGATAGGATATTATATATATAGCGGCATGTGCGAAAAATGTCCAACAAATGCCTATTGCGACGGCTCCAAAGACTATGTATGCAATAATGGATATACATTGAATAATGGTCAATGCGTTGCAAACAAATATACCGTTACATTTGATCCAAATGGCGGTACATTGACGTCTGCAACAACGCTGACTGTAACGTATAACTCTAAACTGTCAACATTATCATCCGCATATATTCCAACGCATACCGATCCGACACAACATTTTTCGGGTTACTATGACGCGAAAACTGGTGGAACACAATATTATGATAAATCTGGCAATCCAACAAAGGCCGTGTGGGACAAGGCAAGCAACGCGACATTGTATGCACGTTGGGGCCAGACATTGGTATATTGTGAAAACGTTGGTGCTGGCAAATATTATGATGGCGGCGCAGCTCAGATATGTCCAGAGGGTTATTATTGCCCAGGTGAAGGAGATGCATACGAGGGGGGCGAGGGTTGTAAGATAGAATGTTCAACCCTGGGCAGTGAATACACTCATTCTGACGCGGGCGCAACATCGCCGTCTGATTGTTATAAAGTATCTGAACGCACTTGCCGCAATCCGGGAGCGAATAAGGAATGCCCTGAATACGCCACTAAATGTCGCTACCTGACTGATACAATGGTTTCGTGTAATCAGCATTATAATAGTGATACATGCGAATACTCTGATGGTCTGGGGACTTGTCCACGAGACCACGAGAAGACATCTTGTAATACAGACCGTTACAATGATATGAACGGGTCGTGCCCCTTGTGTGCAGGTCTTGAACCTGCTGGCACTTGGGATCAGTCGTATGGCGGACAAGGCGGCGCGACCATTTGTTACCAAGCATGTTCTTTTGATTGCGCAACATACGTTAAAAACTATTTGACCCCAGCTGGTGCAACATGTAGTGCATTAAGTGACACAATCAATGGTGGAAGATATTATCCAGGCATGACATGCGAACCGCGACGTGGCTTAAGTTGCAGTGCCGTAAACTGCACATGTGGCACAGGGTATTCCTTTAGATTACCATCCGGTGCAGATGGCGACATTGGGTCCTGTGATCCGAACACATATATCATCACATTAAATGATGGTGATGGGACCGGTGGCAATGGCACAATATATGAAAAATATGCAACCGGCTGGTTCAGTGACAGCGGCACCACAAATGCCATAGCCAAGGCGACGGTTCCAACACGTGATGGATGGACCTTCTTGGGTTATTACACCGAACAATCTGGCGGCAGCAAGGTTATTTCCGAATCTGGTGCATTGCCGGCCAGCACAAGGTTCACCGCCAATGCCACGCTGCATGCGCATTGGTCACAAAATGCATTTAATTGCCAGGCTGGCAAATATTATAACGGTTCGGAATTTGTTACCTGCCCGGCTGGCATGTATTGCGATGGCAGTGGCACCGTTCCGGTCAATAATCAAGGCTGTGTTAAGCTCTGTCCCAATGGTGGCGCGTCATCTGACGGGGCCACGATGGCGACCGAGTGCTTTGTCCCATGTCCAACACCCGCCACAATCAAAAATGGCACACTAAGCAATACGCAAGCGCGCCAGAATTGGAACGGCACAGAATATCCTGCGTGTACATTTACCGCGACCTGTGATTCAGGGTATGTCGCCAAAGACAGTCCGGGAACAAACCCGACATGCGTATGGGCGGATTCTGATTTGTGCCCGACGGGATTCTATTGCCCCGAAGGCGAAGACCCCCAGGCATGTCCAGACGGTGGTATCAGTTACAGTGCCGACAAGGACAACCAGGCGCGCAGCATAACAGACTGTTATAAAATATTTGACCCATACGATAGCTTTAAAAATGGTTCGGCGTCCGCCAAGTGCTATTATGCTGTCGACACAACAAAATACACACGTTGTAGCATTTACGAGCTTTACAGCTGCGACGGTGGGTATTATCACAAAACAGCTGGTGCTTTTATATGTGAGGGGACTAGCACTGGGTATTACAGCCCAGACCGCGACACCAGACAGACAGCATGCCCATTGGTATTGACCGGCGGCAGTGCGAAGTCAACGCCATATGCAGCAAAGGTTGAAGATTGTTACAAGGATTGTATCAAAACGGTTGAACACACAACATCCGTTGGGGCCAGCTCGCCCACTGCAAAAGCAATCAATGAGACAACATATGCGGCATGTTCGTTCAACGTGGTATGCGAAACGGGATACACTGTTGCAAATAACAACACCGAAAATCCGACATGTAATGCCAACAACTACACCATTACACTGGATAAAAATGGCGGTGCGGGTTCTGTTGCGGCCAGTGTTCAGTGCACATTTGACAGTGGCACATGTCGGTTGCCGGCAACAACCGCGTTGACACGGACCGGATATTCTGTGGACACAAAGTGGTGCACAACGGCAAGTGGTGGTGCGCCCTGCTATGACGGTGGCACAATTGTGACGGCGAACATATCAGAAACCGGCGAAGATACAAAACTGTATGCGGTATGGAATGCCAACACGTATACAATCAGCCTGGACGACCGGGGTGCCCAGACGGCGGCCGCGCCACGAACAGTGTATCTGAAATATGCGACTGGCTGGTATTCGAACGCGGGCGCAACGGCGACAGTGACAACGCTGACAACCGCACCGGTCAAGGCAGGATACACATTTAGTGGGTATTACAACACCGAAACCGCTGGCAGTGGCGTCCAGGTTATCGACGCCACGGGTATATTCATCACATCGCCCAGTGCGTTGACCGCCATGGCCGATGACGCAACAATCTATGCACGTTGGACAGCGGGCGAAACAACCTGTCAGGCGGGAACATATTACACTGGCTTCAGCACAACGTGCGCGCCATGCGAAGAGAATTTCTATTGTCCGGGTGGCACATTCGGTGTTGATAGCGGCAGCATCGCAGGACGCCATGAATGCCTTGATTCTGGATTGTCGCCCGCAAACTCGTCAGAAGTAGCGGCGTGCTACAAGGCCGGCCTGACATATACCGCCGACAACGGCAGTGGGACCCAGCGTTGCTTCTATGACACGTCCGCGCGCACATACAGTGCAAAGTGCGATACAATTCAGATAACCACATGTAATGCCGGGTATTGGTTGGAAAGCAACACCGACACTGATTGTACCGAGGTTGGCGAAGGTTATTACAGAACTGCGAACGCAGACCCACGCGACCGCAGCCAATGTCCGAACGACGGCACAACCGAAACAGATACCGCGGCCAAGGTCCAAGAATGCTATAAAGAAGGTGTGGACTATACCGCCGCACACGGCAGTGGAACACAGCGTTGCTTCTATTCCGACGGGACGGGCAACGCGGCGGTGTATGCGCGCGACTGTGATTCCCAGGAAATTACCGCGTGTAGTGCTGGTTATTATCGGGAACACGAATCCGATATTGACTGTATCGAGGTGGGACAGAATAATTACAGTCCTGAAGTTGACCTTGGCCTGCATGAATGTCCAGCAGACGGTCAAACCAACACCACGACGGCCGGGGACATTACATTATGTTTCAAAGGCGGTCAACCGTATACCGGCGAACATGGTCACGGGGATCGCGTGTGTTTTTATTCCAGTAGAGCAGGTGATTATTCTGACAGCTGTGGTCAGCCAACGATGAGGTATTGTGATGCGGGATATTATTCCGACAGCGAAAAAAATGCATATGACTGTATTCCAGCCGGATATGGGCATTATAGTGCGAAAGGGGAGACGGCTAACCACGACTGTCCCGCCGATGGTGCAAACCTTGGCCAGACCGATGAAGCAGTGAGTGAAGACATCTCAGCTTGCTTTGTAGTATATAACCCATATGATGGATTTATGCATGGTGTGGCCCAGGTCCGTTGCGACTGGTACACAGAAACATCATGGTATGACAAGTGCGGCGTCCAGAATGTTACACAATGTGATGCAGGTTATTGGAATGGCCTTCCACAATCCTTTGCATGTGTGGGGGTAAGCAGTGGCCAATACAGTCCTGCGGAAAGAACTCAGGCCTTTGACTGTCCAAGTGTACCCGGTGGGGTTGCAAAATCAACAGAACATGCAGCAGAGGTTGGAGACTGTTACAAGGATTGTATCAAGACGGTTGAACACGCCAGCACGGTTGCGGCCAAGGATAACACCGTCAAGGCAATCAGCGCGACAGCGTATGCGGCATGTTCGTTCAACGTGGTATGCGAAACAGGATACACTGTTGCAGATAACAACACCGAAAATCCGACATGTAATGCCAACACATATACCATTACATTGGATAAAAACGGTGGCACGGGCACGTTAGATTCCAGCGTTCAGTGCACGTTTGACAGCGGCGAATGCGAATTGCCGGTGGCCAGCAGCCTGACCAAGCCGGGATACAGCGCAGAAAGCAAATGGTGCGCGACGGCAAATGGTGGTGCGCCATGCTATGCGGCGGGCGAAAACATCACAGAAAACCTGTCGCCGACGGGAACAGATATGACATTATATCTGGTCTGGACACCACGTGTGTTCACTGTGACACTGGACAGCCAGGGCGCACAAACCGCGGCCCAGCCCAAGACAGTGTATCTGAAATACGCGACCAGATGGGCCAGTGACAGCGCGGTGGCAAATATGATAACAACGCTGACAACATTGCCAGTCAAGGCCGGATATAACTTTACCGGGTTCTATACTGCGACGACCGATGGCGTCCAGGTAATTGACAGCAATGGCACGTTTATAACATCGACGGAATCGCTGACCGCGGTTACCCAAAATGCAACAATCTATGCACGTTGGTCGGCGGGCACAACAACGTGCGTGGCGGGCCGGTATTACACCGGACACGACACAACATGTGCACCGTGCGAGAGCAACTATTACTGTCCGGGCGGCACGTTCGGCGTTGACAGTGGCAATATCACAGGACGCCATGAATGCCCAGAATCAGGGAAAGCCCCAGCCGGCGCGGTCAATATTGCACAATGCTATAAAGAATTGTTGCCATACACCGCAACATATGGAACCGGTACCCAGACTTGTTATTATGATACAGCTGAGGCATCATACAGCATTTCATGTGGTGACTGGACAATATTATATTGTGATGCAGGATACTGGCGTAAATCTGAAAGTGCCGATGATTGCGTTGCAGCTGGAATTGGGTATTACAGCCCGAAAGACTCTCTGGAACACACGGAATGTCCAAACAAAGGTACAACCAAAACGGATACCACAACCAAGGTCCAAGACTGTTACAAAACTGGGTTACCATACACCGCAACATATGGCAGTGGGACACAACGTTGCTTCTATTCCGACGGCGATGGCGATGCGGCGGTATATGCCCGTGACTGTGACACAAAATCAATAGACGCGTGTTGGGGCGGGTACTATCGCGCGCAACCATCCGACATTGACTGTGTAGAAGTTGGCAAGAATTATTACAGTCCAAGCGGTATTATTGGCAAATCTGAATGTCCGAACAATGGGGAAACAGCGACTGCCATTACGAGTGATATCACATCGTGCTATAAATCCGATGAACCATATGATGAGGCTCAACATGGCACCGGTGTTCGTGTATGTTTCTGGACACGTGGTTATAACGACACTGATGCGATATATGCCACCGGTTGTAAAACACCAACAATGACATATTGCAACGCAGGATACTATTCATTGCCATCAGCAACGCAGTATGACTGTATTGAAGTCGGCAAGAATCGTTACAGCCCAGAAGGTTACACCGGGTTCTATGACTGTGCGCCTGACGGTGTGACGGATAGTGAAACCAGTGGTCTGGCATCAGATTGCTATATGGCGGGAATGTCGTGTGCGATTGAAAACGGTGCTGGCACACAAACATGCCATTATAATGAAACCGATAACGCCTATTCTTATCAGTGCACAACATGCACGGTAACGCAATGCAACGCCGGATTTAGCCAAGTTGGTAATGCCTGCACAAAATGCCCGGCGGACAATGTCTGTGCCGATGGCGAACAAAAGACGTGCAGTGACCTGACCGGTGGTGAATTCCCCAAGGCGGATGCCGGCACAACGAACAAAGACATGTGCTATAAGGATTGTGCGTTGGCCACCAATGCAACGGCAATGACCGGACGCGATTACTATGGGATTGCAGATACGTGTGCGATATCCCAGTGTATGGCCGGATACAGCCTGGAAGATGGCATCTGTGTCAAGTGCGCTGATGGTAATTATTGCCAGGAAGATCAACCGGCACAGTCGTGCGCGTCCCTGGGCGACGGATCATGGAAATATTCCGACAGTGGCGCAACCAGCAGCAGTCAGTGCTATCGCAAATGCGAACCGTATGCGATTGTCGGCGGAACGGCGATTCCGGTGAACGAAACCGAATACTGGCCCAAGGATTGTGAATACAAGGGACGTTCAGATAATGGTAACGAATGCGAAATTGTTGATGGCGTCTGTGTTGAAACGGCATGCCGTGGTGACTATGAAATGATTGATAATCATTGCGAGCCGTGTAACCGTGACCATGCGTTGGAATACGATATGGATAATGGCAACTGTAACGTGAAATCGTGCGAAATTGGATATCACCCGTATGGCCAGTCGTGCGAACAAGACGTTCGCGAGTGCAGCGCACCAAACGCGATATCGGCACAGCAACGCTGGGATAAAACCAAGAAGGCATTTGGTGCATGCACCGTGATGGAATGCGAATCTGGGTTCCATATTGCGGCAAATGCGTGTGTATCTGATGTCCAACCGTGCACCGTTGATAACGGCACCGGCACCAAAGAGTGGAATCACGATACAAACGCGTGGAACGCATGCATTGCGACATCGTGCAACCCGGGATACACAAACGACCCGTCGGAAACAAACGACGCAAATGTTGAATGCGGTCGCTGTGCAAATATGTTCGGTGTTGGTGGGGAACGCGCCGCCAGCAGTTATGTCCGCGGATGCGAAATTGCATCGTGCATGTACCAGGGTGAAATCTATAACCTGGAAGATAACGAGTGCAAACCAATCTGTACCGAGGATTCAGACGACACCGGGTCCAGACGACGTGTTGGCAACAAGTGCATCAGCACATGTAACGTAGGATACACCGCATGGTAATAAAATTCCGCCCCCACGGGCGGAATTATTTTTAACAATGGATTTTCCCGGTCGCACGATATAGAATACAAAACATGCAAAAATATGACGTTATCATTATTGGTGGTGGTGCGGCGGGACTGACCGCGGCGCGATGCGCGGTTGCGCGTGGTCGGCGGACACTGGTTCTGGATATGGGCACCGCCCCCGCACGCAAGGTTGCCGCATCGGGCGGTGGGCGTTGCAATTTCACAAACGATGCCGCCGCACGTAATCGATACTTTGGCGAAAATCCGGATTTTGTCCGTGGCGCATTGTCGCGCGTAACGCCCGCCGACGTGCTGGACTGGGCGCGCGAGCACAACATAAAATGGACCGAAAAAACACCCGGGCAATATTTCTGTGCAACGGGTGCCGACGACATTGTGCGCGCATTGATGGCGGACGCGCGCGGCGGCCAGATTATGCAAAATACAATCGTGTCTGATGTGGTATTTTCCAATGGGCTTTTTACCGTAACAACAAATCATGCAACATTTCAGTCGGATACGGTGATTGTTGCAACGGGCGGTGTTACATTTCCCACGCTTGTGACATCGGACGTTGGGTATAAAATTGCAAAATCATTTGGTCACCGAATTGTTCCAATCCGCCCCGCCCTGTGCGCAATAAAGACCGACATGTTTGCGTCCGACCTGGCAGGAATATCAATGCCGGTTGATGTGTCTGTGGCGGGCGAACATTTTTCTGATTCATTGTTATTCACACACAGTGGTGTCGGCGGTCCGGCGATATATCGCGCAACCGTGCGTAATAATGACGGCGATATAATTATCAACCTGATGCCGGACATAGATGCGTTTGAATTATTGCGCACGGCGCGGCGCGCCATGGGGCGCAAATCTGTGCCAGCGATATTATCAGAACACATGCCGGCGCGCCTGGCCCGATGGATTGCGCGCGCGGTGGCGGACAAAAATATTGCCGATTTGCGCGACATTACACTGCGCCAGATTGCGACCAGCATAAATAAAATTGTAATTCCACGCGGCACGTATAAATATCACGGCACCCCCAGTGCCGAGGTTACCCGTGGTGGCGTTGCGACAGATGCTGTATCATCAAAAACAATGGAATCCAAATTGCGTCCTGGTCTGTTCTTTGCGGGCGAGGTATTGGATATCGCGGGCGACCTGGGTGGATTTAACCTGCATTGGGCGTGGGCCAGTGGCACCGTTGCCGGGCAAAATGTATAAGCAATACGGAAAACAAACCTATGCCATTTGGAGCATAATTCACATATCATCCCATATGAAATATTTTTCACATATGGAATGACACATTATGAAAACTACCGAATTTATTACATCTGATGGAACGCGATTATATTGTTCGTTATGGGACGATGTGCGTAATCCAATCGGGGTTGTTCAGATTATTCACGGTATGGACGAACACGTGTTGCGCTATGACCGATTTGCCAGATACCTGAATCAAAATGGATATATCGTATTTGGTGATGATCATCGCGGTCACGGGCGCACCGCCGGCAGTCCGGATAAAATTGGCAAAACCGACGGTGACCCGGATATGTTTATGTCGATTGTATCTGATGAATACGAAATATTAAAATACCTGTGCAAGAAATATGATTTACCAGTGTTTTTGTTCGGCCACAGTTATGGCAGTTTTATAACACAACGTTTAATGCAAAAAACAGACCTGTGTGCCGCCGGCGTGTGTTTGTCTGGCACTGCAAAATATCCACGTGGTGTATTGACTTTTGCCCGTGACATTGCATGGATGGGCCAGAAATTATTCGGCCCTGATGCCCCCGCCCGATTGATAGAAGCCACCCTGCCCATCCGCGGCCGACATGCCGATAAATATTTAACACGTGACGCGCACCAGGCGGCCCTGCGCGACGCTGACCCAATGCGCGCAAAATATTTTTCATATGGATTTTATTATTCGCTGTTCAAGAACCTGTTGCAATTGACGTATGATGTTAAACGTAATATGCCCCTGTTGATTATCAGCGGCAGTCGCGACATCGTCAGCATGAACAGTCGCCTGGCCACCGCGCTGTATCGCACATACCACGCAAATGATATGAATAATCTGACGATTATCATTTACCCAGACGCACGACACGAATTATTGATGGACACAAATTATGCTGATGTGCAACGAGATGTTTTAGATTTCTTTAATTCAATCGTCGTTGCTATCAACCGATGACACACAAATATCTGCAAAGTGCAACGGGATTATTCGCGCAATATCAGACGGTGCAACATCAACCTGGTATCCGATTTTGCCAGCACTAAATATGATTGTCGGAAATGTTTGTGCCGACGTGTCGATAACCGTTTGAAACTGCTTTTTCATGCCAATCGGACTGCACCCGCCATGAACATATCCGGTCAGCCCCAACAATTCACGCTGGGGCAACATTGATAAAGACTTTTCCCCGACGGCCGCCGCCGCTTTTTTCAGGTCCAACGCGCCGCACACCGGCAACATAAAAACATAGTATTTATTTGAACGCGCAACTGTTACCAGTGTCTTGAACACTTGGTGCGGATTTTGTTGCAACACAGCTGCGACGTCCACCCCAGACAATGCTGGCGTGTCGGCATACGAATAATGCCGATATGAAATATGCGCCGCATCCAGTATGCGCATCACGTTTGTTTTAAATTCATTTGGTTTCATAACAGGTACATTGTGACGCGCACGTGGGATAATTGTCAAATCTTTTATGTTTGACTTGGCCTGCAAATTTATGCCAATATTCATATATCAGATACCAGGAATGTAGTTTGATGCGGGGATTACGGTCACTTTTACCAAGTCGGGCGGCATGCACAGGATTATTTGACTGTGTTGGTGGTCGCACGTTGCAATTACTGGACCACGTTCGCGACGGTGTGACGTTTTGTATGGCGGTATTTTCGTCGTTTGGCCGGTTACTGCGGCGGCGTGCTGTGTTTCGTGGAATTGACCTGTGGACAGAATTGGAAAAGGCGGGAATTCGCGCCGTTCCAATTACATGTTTAATCAGTTTTATGATTGGCGTCATCATTGCGTTCGTTGGCGTGATGCAATTGGAAATGTTCGGTGCCGAAATCTATGTTGCGGCATTGCTGGCCATCGCAACAACGCGCATATTAGGTGCAATCATGACGGGCATTATTATGTCGGGTCGCACTGGTGCGGCATATGCCGCCGAAATCGGATCTATGCAGGTGAACCAGGAAATCGACGCACTGCGCACAATGGGCGTGCGACCCATTGATTTCTTGGTGTTACCACGCGTGTTGGCACTGACGCTGACCATGCCGATACTGACAATCATCGCTGATATTGTTGGAATATTGGGCGGGGCGTGTATTGCACTGTTATTGATGAACGTTTCAATGACAGAATACTGGGCGATGACGTTTGACTGGCTGACGTTTAACAATTTTGCAATCGGCGTCTTGCACGGCTGGGTATATGGCTGGGTCATTGGCATTTGCGGATGCTATTGTGGTCTGAATACACAGCGCAGTGCCGACGGCATTGGACGTGCGACAACACGCGCCGTGGTATACAGTATCGTTTGGTGCATTGTCGTGACGGCAATTTTAACATTGATATTTAACTGGCTGGATATATAACAAAAATGCGAACAAAAAACGAACCGATTATCACCGTAACAGATTTAACCATTGCATATGGCAATCGGGTTGTTGTGTCGCATATTGACTTTGCCGTAAATCGTGGCGACATATTCGTCATCATGGGCGGCAGTGGCAGTGGTAAAAGCACCATTATGAAAACACTGATTGGGTTAAAGCGGCCAGAAACCGGGGGCGTATTTATCAACGGCACCGACCTGTGGGCGATTGATGACGCCGCGCGGAACAAGATTTTACAGACGTTCGGTATTTCGTTTCAAAGTGGCGCATTATTTTCATCTATGACCGTTGCCGAAAATATTGCATTACCCATGGAATTGATGGGACATTTATCCCAATCACAAATAGCACATCGGGTAGATGAAAAACTGGACCTGGTGGGGCTGCGTGATGCGCGTGATTTATATCCAACCGAAATCAGTGGTGGTATGATAAAGCGTGCGGCACTGGCGCGGGCATTGGCACTGAACCCAGACGTCGTATTTTTTGACGAACCGTCGGCGGGACTGGATCCGATACGTTCAAAACAGCTGGATGATTTAATCGTAAAAATCAATCGCGCGGGCACGACGATTGTCATGGTGACGCACGAATTGGATTCAATAAATACCATTGCAACGAATTCTATCTATATCGATGCCACGACGCATGGAATCAGCGGTCGCGGCAATCCACATACATTACTAAAAACAACCAAGAATCACGAAATTATCGAATTCTTGACACGTGGAAACACAAAGGGGAAAAAATGTTAAAACCAAACAAACGTGCGGTCGGCGCATTTATGATTTTTGGTATCGCGCTAGCAATATTATCATTGGTGTTCTTTTTCGGTCATCGATTTATGCGCACAAAAATGACGCCTGTGTTATTTTTTGAGGGCTCGGTCAGCGGTCTGTCCGTCGGGTCCCAGGTGTATTTTCGTGGTGTTCCCGTGGGCAAGGTTGAAAAGATTCAACTGATGCCAAATAGCGAAGATAAAATTATTATTCCGGTCTATATCACATTTGACCCCAAGGTTATGGCCAACGCGACCAAGGCCGCGGTTGATTCTGTGGGCGACTCAACATGGCTAGAAGCCCTGGTCGCACACGGACTGAAAGGAAAGTTACAGAGCCAGAGCGTCCTGACCGGCCAGATGATTATTGAACTGGATTTCTATCCGGAATATCCGGCGAAATTCTTGGCAAAAAAATACGGCATTGACGACCCAGAAATTCCAACTATACCGTCAATATTTGATGAATTATCTCAGAATTTGCAGAAAATCCCATTACAGGATATTTCCAACAACACGAACGCATTGCTGCAAAACTTGAACAGCACAATACCAGATTTGTTACGCCAAACCAGTGCGGCGGTCGCGGGCATCAATCGCGTGGTGAACGCGTTGGGCGACCCCGTATCGGCCAGCGTCACAGATTTCAACAAAATGGTTCGCGACGTCAGCGAGGCCGCCCAGGCGGTGTCCAGATTGAGTGACTATCTGGAACGTCACCCCGAGGCATTATTAAAAGGCAAAGGAGGATATTGATATGCGCAAGAATATTTTAATTGTTTCCGCCGTTGGTTTGGCATTGACGGGTTGCTTCGGCGGCCACACCAGTCCCCAGTCCCGTTTTTACGCACTGTATGCGCCGTCGGTCACCCAGACACGTGGTCCTGCCACGACAACGAATATTGTGATTGAATCGGTTACTGTTCCGCAATCGGTTGCACGTCCACAAATGGTCGTGCGTCAAAATGATTCAACCGCAGTTACTGTTGCCGAATTTGATCGATGGATAGAAGGATTGGATAACGCCCTGCCCGTGGTGATTTCTGAAAATATGAATGCGTATGCGAAAAATATCAGTGCGCGTCCTGCGCGTATCGGCACACGCAAGGCGGCGAAGTACACCGTATCGGTTGAATTTGTGCGATTTGACACCATTGCCGATGGCGATATAACATTGGCCGCATGGTGGATGATTACAAACGAACGTGGCGATGTCCTGGTGCAAAAGAAAAACACACTGACCGCCAAAACACCGATGACGTCTGGTGCGCCAGACTATGACGCAATTGTCGCTGAACAAAGTCACCTGGTTGCGCGTCTGTCGTATAAAATCGCCGACACCATCGCCGGATTAAAGTAACGAAAAAAGATTTTATTGTTTTTATGACGATGGATGCCGTTGCGTCAAATGGCCATTATGCAATATTGGGTTGATGGCAAATGCGTGCCGGACTGTGATTAAATGTGACAAGAATACAAATTAAATTCTTGATTTCGGCGGTTGGTTAAACCCGGCATTTCCCTGCCGCCGGATTTGTTCCACGCCCGCCACGCAGATTCCAATGTTGGGTATCTGGAATCGTGAAAATTAGGATCGTTTATATATTTAACCACTGTTGAATTGGCAAAGTTTTTTGCGCCAATATTGTATGCAAAAATTACCAATGCGTCATATTGATTTTGTCGCAAACGTGCCGTGATATTTTGTTGGACGGCGCGTTCTGCATTTTTGACATCTTGGCGTAACAGGTCAAGTGCCGCGCGCTCGGTCAAGCCGCGCGTGAAATCCTCGCCACTTTTTATCAGATGGCCATAACCAATGGTTGCGCCACGCGGTAATGACCCGTTTGGTGCAATGGGCCGGCCGGTTGCATCGTCATAAATAAAGTGCCGCCCGGCAATTTTAACCGCGCCCTCTAACTGTTTCAGTTTATCTAATCCGTAATTACTGATTTGCATTTTTTTACCCCCCTGTAAATAAAAAATCCCGCAGATGCGGGAAAATAAAAATGACGGCATTATGCCGTCTGATTGATGCACTCATTATACCACAAATTGCGATAAAAAGCCACGACATAAAATTATCATGCTATATAACAACAGATGTATTTTTTTAAATTGATAAACAAATCACGTCTATTGTTTAAAATATTATATAAAAAGTTAGTAAATGTAACATCATTAGCAATAACCATGTAAGGCATGCCAAAAAAGGAACAACTAAAAACTTCCATTTATATATTTTTATTGCACGAATAGAAAATAATACAAACATAGCACCAAATAACACTAATGCTATTTTATCAATAAGTATAAGGCATTTGTGTTCGCATATAAAACACAACAACCCATCCCACTTGCTATTATTTAAAAGACCACCCAGGTCATTCAAAAAAAATAACACGAAGGCCATAGATAAAAAACTGCCTATTAAACTCATCGTTGATATTTTATATTAATAATCAAATCATGTCCATTATTTTCAAACCATTTTGTAAAGTCATCCATTTGTGATGTCAGGTCAATACAGCCATTAGAACCGGGTTCCCAACCGCCATGAATATAAAAGCCCCCTCTATCAAAAGTGTTAGTTTCTTTTGACGCTTCTAGCGCGATTCTGGAACTGCCCCAAGAATATAAACTGCCTGGCCACGTCCCTTTATTTAAAAGTCCGACCACTAGCCCATATGAGGATATATATTGTAATTTTTCTTGTCTGGCCACATATGGCGGAGACGAAGTATTGGCTGACGCCGACCTTGCAAAATCGCCTGCGGCGACCGGCGTTATTCCGCCTTTTTGCGGCGGTTCGAACCCTTTGGTCGGGTTCGAATCCCAAAAAATTTCCGGCACAAAAATAAAACACCCCATTCGGGGTGTTTGATTTTTGTGGCGGTGTTAGAACATTCTACGGCCCCGCCCATACTAAATACAGGGATTATCAGGGAATTTTTGATATTTTGTAGTCCCCATTTTCGCCCATCGCACCAGATTCCCGCCACTTTTGCAAAAATTCCCACAAAAAATAACAGGGAATTAAAATTCATAGAACAGGGATTCACGCCCACCATATCAGGCAATAAATTTACCCTCCATCTGTGCCAGGCTCTGATTAAAATTTATTGTAAATAATATCATAAGCCTTGTAGCAACAAATTCAGGAACAAAAGCAAGTGTTATACCAATCAAAAAAACATTTGTTAACTTTTATGACTCCATTAATCTGTTATATAATCTAATAACAGTAGGGTGATCAAAATTATATTCGAATATAGAAGCTATAATTATTTGATTATCCGCAAAATCTCTCTTTAAAATATTTATCATGAGTTGAATATTTTCAGGATCAACTTCCTTACCGCTAGGAGAATCTAATATTATTGGTAGTTTTATACCTAAAACTTTTTCAACTTCTATTATGTATGCTAACTTAAAAGCAAACACTGTTTTATGCAACACTGCACCTGAGAGCTCTTTTAGATTTGATGTATACAAATAATTTTTAGCTATGGATTCACTGTCTCCGACTCCTAGTTCTGTAGCATATCGCACAATGTTATTGTACATAGACTCTGCAATATTATTATCTTTTTTTGTTTCTATAGAAATCTGATGCTTTATTTGAGCTAAATCTTGTTCCGTTTTTTTAATTTCTTCCCTTATAGCATTTGAATTTATTGGAATAGAGGCTATTTTTCTGTCGAAAAAATCTATCAGTTTTTCTGATGAAAAAAATTCTAATTGTTGTCGTTCTTCATGCTTTTCTGATTGTAAGGATGCTATTTGCTGAGAAAGATCAGCTAAGTCCCGTATTACTAATTTCTTTTTTGCAAGAAGGAGCTCAATAGAATCAGTTAGCCCAATTATATTATCTTCTGTCACAGGGATTTCCTCACCATTCGATCCTTTAACCAACAGTTTAATCCCTGCAATAAATGATTTAAAGTTCTTATTCCCTTTAATAGTTTTATCTATACGGGTCAATTCTTTTTTTAATAATTGCTGCTGTACCAACAATTGATTTAACTTGGTTTGAGATTGCTCTTCGTACTGAGGCAGACACAAATCTCCTGTTGATTCAATCACACTATTTCTATAAAGCGCTATACTAAATATGTTTTTATACTTTATTAATTTGGATTTTAAATTTTGTTGTTGTTCTAATAACTTTTCACATCCTTTTCCCGAAAGTCCACGTATTAAATCTTCTATATTAAATCGTATTCCTCCAATAACAACTCCACGATTCAAAAGAGTCCAACCTTTTTCTTGATCGATATAGAATGTTCCCAATATATTATCTATCAAACTAGAATTATTTGTTTTAAAAACAAATGAGTGTAATTCCACCTGTTCTTCTGGAAGAATGAATGTTCTTGTTTCATTTAAGACTTCTGCTGTTATGCTATTTTTATTGTTTCGTATAAAAGAAACCACCCCATAATTCTCAACATCAAGATATATTTGTATGTCACATTTGTCGAAGAAAAAGCCCCTTGTACTAGGAACAGAATAGCCTAAGGCATATAATAAACAACGTAACAAGGTTGTTTTTCCTCTGCTATTTTGCTTAGAGCAAATTAAATTCACGCCTTTTGAAAAATTAAAAGTTTTCTCAAAGACCCCCTCTTTTATAGTCAAAGACAAAATTTTCATAGTCCTGTCCCCTGTTTGACTGTATTGATCTTATGCCTTTTACATATGACCATATGTAATATAGTTTTAACTAGAATCTCTCGTAAGCCCGATTCCATATCGGCATTCTCAAATTCTAAAGCATAGTCCTTCCATTTTGTTTCAACAAAAATTTGTACTTTTTGTTTGTTTTGTGTTCCACCTGAAAACACATTAAAATCATATAAAACCTTTGTAAAAAACTCTATTCTTTCTGTATATGTATTAATTATATCTGAATATTTTTGTTTTACTTCGTCTTGACTTCCAAAATCGAGGTCCTCCAAATAATCATTATTACTTTTAAGATCCGTTAAAATAGCTATAATGGGCCATACAATATCCTCTTTCTTTAATTTTAAGGTCGTATCACGCATTGTTCCATTTTTAAAAATATCAGCCTGCCAAACAGGTAATAAGTTAGTTCCGAGAACATAATCATTTAAACCTAGCCCTCCAATAAAATTTTGAACACACTGTTGAATAACCTTATAGCGTTCTATTTTATCATCTGTCTCAAACGGCAATACATGAATGGTCAAATTTTCGGGGTTTAATGGATTTGTTATTTTCTTTAAACACCCATTTATTATTTTTTGTGCGCTTGGAGGAATATCATTAAATCTACGATGAGTATGTCCCCAAAAAACACTTCTTGACTTCTCATCTTTAAATGGATTGGGAGAATTTGTTATAAATATTAGTCGTGTACTCCCTGTGCTTTTAGCACCTTCTGATAAGGATTCGAGAGCTGCCATCAAATTTGCTCTAACGTTACGAAAATCACTACTACTTTGGACAACAGCTTTAGCTTGAGCCAGTATTAATTCATTATTGTTTAGTTCAAGTTCTATATCTTCAGCGTTTCCTTCTAATCTTATGCACTTCATATTTTTAAGATTTTCTAGCATCAATACAATCGCTGCATTGACTTGAAAATCAAAACCGAACATCACTGCACTTGCATTTCTGGATCCCATAAAAAAACCTATAATTTATAGCGCATATGATTGCGGATTATAGTACAAAAATCAAGTAATTATTATATATAATAGCTTTGTGAGCATGACCGATTTATGCGTTGTGATAACTTTTTGTAAAATCTACTGTTTATTATTCAATATATTTCAGCATATATACATGTAAATCGTATACGGACAAAATATCTCATCCCTATTCCCTGTAATAACTCTATATTCTAGATAACTCTGGAACTAGCCAATATAAAAATTTCATCCTTTGTCCTTCATTTTTTATATTAATTTACCAGATTAAAAAGCAAGCAAACAAATAAAGACTTCATCCTAACATATTGTTTTTACCTATTCCTTAACACATTAACTTTCAAATCGCCTATATAGAGGGGAACGGATCGTTTTTCATGGCTGTGCCACGAGTAAACTTTCATTTTCCCTTATATATAGAGGCCCCTAAAAATTTTTAGGACCGATAAAAAACTTATAAGGAGTGTTTTATGAACAACTTAAACATACAAAACATAGAAATCGCCCGGATACGGGAGTATAAAAACAATCCAAAGTTGCATAACCGGGTGCAAATAACCAAGATACGCGAATCTATTCGCGAATTTGGTTTCATCAACCCGGTGCTGTTGGACGAAAACCTGGAAATCATCGCCGGCCACGGCCGTGTGGCGGCGGCACGCGACATGGGGCTGCACGATGTTCCAGCAATTATCCTGTCGCATTTGACTGACGCACAAAAGCGCGCATACCGCATTGCCGACAACAAGTTGACCGAACTTGGCAAATGGAGCATAGAGCTGTTAAACCTGGAATTTACAGAATTGTCAAAACTGGACCTGAATTTTGATCTGGGTATAACCGGATTTGAAACCAGTGAAATAGACCTGATTCTGGACGGCGACGGTACGTCCGGCCCAAAAAATGACATGGTGCCAACACTTACTGACGATGACCGCCGTTGCCGGCGTGGTGATATATGGCGTCTGGGGCGACACACAATCATTTGTGGTGATGCACTGAAATCAGAGTCCTATGCCGCGATTATGGGTGATACCAAGGCGCAAATGGTTCTGACCGATGCGCCATATAATGTGCGGATCAAGAATATCGGATCCATGGGCAAAATCAAACATGATGAGTTTGCCATGGCATCAGGCGAAATGACCAGTGATGAATTCACGGAATTCCTCGGCACTTTTATGCGCCATGCAAAAGACTATTCCGCCGATGGGGCGCTGCATTATTTCTTTATGGACTGGAAACACGTGCGCGAAATCAGCACCGCCGCCGCATCCGTATACGATGAATTCAAAAACATCTGTGTATGGAACAAGACCAATGGTGGCATGGGCAGCCTGTATCGCAGCAAGCATGAACTGTGCTTTATCTATAAATCTGGACACGCGCCACATATCAACAACATTGAACTGGGGGCGCACGGACGATACCGCACGAACGTCTGGGACTATGCCGGCGCAAACACATTTGGTGGTGCAAAAGACGACCTAAAACTGCACCCAACTGTAAAACCTGTGGCAATGTTGCGTGATGCGATATTGGATGTCACACGCCGGGGCGATATTGTGCTGGACTGCTTTCTGGGCTCTGGCTCAACACTGATTGCATGTGAACTGATCGGGCGCGCCTGCCGCGGGATAGAGATAGAAGAAAAATACTGTGACATAACCATAAAGCGCTTTGAAACACTGACCGGTCAAAAGGCCGAAAAGATAGGAGAAATCAAATGACAGGATATAAAATTCCACCAACCCACAGTCAATTCAAGCCTGGCCAATCTGGCAACCCAAAGGGGCGGCCCCACGGTCGCCGCAATACCTATTCGGTGTTGGACGATTTGCTGAATCAAAAAATACCGGTCACCCAAGATGGCAAGCAAACAAAAATTGATAAAAAGACCGCCATTCTATTACAGACCGTCAATCACTCTGTCAGGGGCGACCAGCGTGCGATTCAAACCCTGTTGCCACACATGCTGGCCATAGATGAAAACAAAGAACGCCTGGCCGCCGTGCGCGAAAGTCTGTCAACCAATGACCAGGAAATACTTAAAAACCTGAAGTCCCGACTGATGGCCGAACAAACCAAGGAGGTAATTGATGTCTGAACGCAAAGAAATGGATGTCCTGTTGCGTAACGATTTTTACAGTTATGTTCAACGGGTGTTTTACGAGCTTGGGAATGAGAAATTCATTCCCAACTGGCACCTGGAAGTGTTGTGTGACGCACTGGAACGGGCGCGCCGTGGCGAAATGAAACGCTTGATTATCAACGTGCCACCACGCAGCCTGAAATCAATCGTGGTCAATGTAGCATATTCAACATGGCTGCTGGGGCACAATCCGCGTGAACGCATTGTCAGCGCGTCATATTCGGTCGATTTGGCTGAAAAATTTGCACGCGACAGCAAAATTGTTATGGAATCAGATTGGTATCGGCGAATATTCCCGCGCACCGTGATTTCTAAAAATCGTTCCACGCCCAGTGACTTTAACACCACCGCACGTGGCGGACGATACACAACGTCTGTTGACGGCACAATGACCGGGCGTGGTGGTAACGTCATCATAATTGACGACCCGATAAAGCCATCCGATGCGGCCAGCGAAACCGCCCTGACCAAGGTCAACGAGTGGTATAAAAACACTCTGCTCAGCAGACTAGACGACCCACAAAATGGCACAATCATATTGATTATGCAACGCGTGCACGAAGATGACCTGACGGGATGCCTGCTAGAAAACTCGACCGATTGGACACATATAAAAATCCCAGAGATTGCAACCACGGACGAGCAATGGCGCGTAGGTTCCAGAATATTTCACCGCGCGATCGGGCGCCCACTGAACCCAAAACGCATATCGTTGGAAATGACCGAATCTAAACGTCAAGAACTGGGTTCGTATGTTTGGTCGGCACAATATCAGCAAGAACCATGCCCGCCTGATGGGGGCATAGTCAAGGAATCATGGCTGCATTATTATTCCAACCCGACATTTGATATAAGTACAGTGGCGCGCGTATTTATCAGTTGGGATACCGCCAACAAAACCGGCACAACGAACGCATATTCTGCGGCGGTGGCCGTGTTAATGACATACGACCGGCGTTTTTATCTGGTTGATGTTTACCGCAACCGATGGGATATGCCCGGTCTGGTCAAAGATGCTATAACCATCTATGACATGTGGAAACACGAGTTCGGCGCGGGGGCAAAGGTGGAGATGCTGATAGAAGATGCCGCCAGCGGTACGCAACTGATTCAATACCTGCAATCACAACGCGACCGATGTGGCCGGGCGTTCCACATAATACCGATAAAACCAAATGGGGACAAGGTTTCGCGTCTGACTGGGTGCAGTGCACTGATAGAAAACGGCACGTTGCAATTTCCGCAGGATGAAAAGCCCTGGTGGAACGATTTCAAGAAAGAACTGCTGGGCTTTCCCGGCACGAAATACAAAGACCAAGTTGACGCCCTGACCCAGTGCATAAATTATGCGCAAACACTGATATAACAAAGGGGCAATTGCCCCTTTGTTATTTTTCTTCTGTGCCGGCAGTCAATTTAGCTTTACATTCAGAGCGCCAATCTGATTTACGAATAAAATGCCCACAATAAGTTTTAGCTATATTATTTCTGTCTATATAACAATAATCTGTAAATTTAATAAATCTGCCATCCTTTAGAAATTGGCTACGGACAACTTTATCAAACATAAAATCCGCATTATTAAACTTCTTTATACTACCAACCTGCCACTTATCTTTGGTACCAATACCACGAATTATTAAACTTTGTTGCTCTGAACACTCTTTTAATGTATTGCCAGACGGACATTCCAATAAACTGGTGTAATAAACTTGGCCATACTCTTGTTTATTGCCAAATGGTTGGTCCGTTGATTTTTCGCTGTCAAGAACAATGTATCTGGCTACATTGTCTGAAGTGTAAGTAAAACTTTCAGCAGAATACCCCATACACTCTCTATACTCCTCCAGAGGTGTTTTAGAAACATTACTTACATCATGATCCTGCGCAGCAACGCACCCACACAATAGCATACTCACAATAATAGTTTTTTTCATCTCTTTCTCCTTTAGAGAGATTTATCAATTTTTATTTTGGCAACATATATTTTTTGTCGTTTTTTATATAAATTTCTCGTACAACCCACAGGATGCCATTTATGACCTTTTTACTCTCTTCCGTAGAACCAATCCATGTCCACCCGCGCTTTGACACACCGCTTTTTTCATTTGGCCTTTTAGCATCCATGCCGTCTATATAAGAATATGTGCTTTCTTGGATTAAAATATTGTCCGATATTTCAATTGTTGTATGTAATACACCTGCCGATTTCGCCATAACATTCCCCTTTGTAAAAAATTAAAGACCGCCAAACAGGAATTTGACGGCCGGGGAGTTAGTAAATCAGATTGTGAGTGATTCCGTTGATCTTCATATATACATCAACAGCTCCCCGACCATAAGTCAGGGACATAACGGTGCAAAACACACCGAAATATTAAATTAACGATGCATTCGCACCGCACAATCTAGGCCTACTACAGCCCCGAACCCAATTCCCATTGGATTCACTATCAGTTTTGCACAAAGAAATGCTTAAATCAACTGATTAATATCGCATTCTTTCACTTGACTTCGCCACCGTTGTAAGCATTCATTGCACAACCTTAAGAGGAGTCGGTTATGGCGAAAATTGAATTACCAACAACACTGGATGAATTGCGGGCGATGCCATTTGCAGATCGGGCGGCGCTATGGGCAAAATACAGTCCACATCCCTTTAAACGACAAATGCGGTCACTTTGGTACTATGTACAATGCGACCGCCTGAAACTGCGGATTGAGCCAAAGTTCCTGAACAAAATCAAGAAATACAAAGATAATCCTGCCGAATGCGCTATAAGAGTCTATAAAAACAAATACGCTATCCGTCCCGGCACGGTTTTGACGCGCACATTTCGCGGAATTGAACATAATGTTACAGCAAATGACGACGGCACATTCTGTTATAGCGGTCGCAAGTTTCGGTCACTATCCGGAATCGCCCGTGATATTACCGGGATAAAAATATCCGGGACAGAGTTCTTTGGACTAACCAAAAGGAACAAAAATGCCAAATAGATGTGCGATTTATGTACGTAAGTCCACCGAGCATGGATTGGATATGGAATTTAACTCCCTGCAAAATCAGGAAGAATCCTGCAAGGCATATATTGCGTCCCAATCGTTTAACGGATGGCAATATTACAAGACTTATACCGACGCAGCGATATCTGGCGGCACGATGGAACGGCCTGCGTTAAAACAAATGCTGGACGATATGGCGCACGGCCTGGTCAACACGGTGGTTGTGTACAAGGTTGACAGACTCTCGCGTTCCATATTGGACTTTCATAATATGATGAAGTACTTTGAAAAGTACGGCGTAAATTTCGTGTCCATTACCCAGTCGTTTGACACCAGTACATCTATGGGTAAATTGACACTGAATATGTTGCTATCATTTGCCCAGTTTGAACGCGAAGTATCATCGGAACGGGTTCGCGACAAAATTCGCGCGAGTAAGGCCAAAGGTCTATGGATGGGCGGCAATCCACCACTTGGTTATGACGTGGTAAATAAAAAGTTAATTCCGAACGAGGCCGAAGCTGCAAACGTTCGACACTTGTTTGAAAAATATCTAGAACTGCAATCTGTAAATGCGTTGACCGAATATGCCGCGGCGCACAACATAAGTGCAAAACAATGGACAACCGCCAAAGGCATCACAAAAGGTGGACGGCCAATTGCAAAAATGAGTATGCATCGCATTCTGCGCGACCGAACCTATATTGGTCAGATTGTAAATAAGACCGACAACACCGTTGCCCTGGGCGAGCATCAGGCGATATTGCCGGCGGAACTATTTGAGCGCGTTCAGGTGGCATTACGGAACAATGCGAATAATAAATCTGAAACACACGGTTCACCAAATTTGCTGACCGGTAAACTGTTTAATCATAATGGCATACGATTTACCAATCAACGAACCTGTGGCAAAGGCAAAACAAATACTCATTATTATGCCACACGTGGCTTTTATCTGCCCGCGCCCCAGGTGGACGAAATCGCAATAAAAACCATAACACGGTTCTTAGATGCAGATTTATCAGCGCTACCGCCCGCGACCGTTGACATACTAAAACGTATCAACATACACAACATACAATACACAGAAAAGAAAGCACTCATTCAATCACTGGTTGATAGAGTTATATATTCGCAAGAAAAATTGATATTTTATCTGACGTCAGACATCGCAAAATTACAGTTGTTCGCGAAGGCCAACTTCATCAACCAGAAATCCGACCCGATGGAGTTCACGGTCGTTGACAACCGAATAGTCATAACCGTCCCGATTGTCCTGCGCAAATACGTGAATACAGTATTTGATAAGTCCATGAACGGGGTCTTGACCATTACCGACAACAACCACCTGATCGTCAAAGCCTTCGCCACTGCATGGCGCTATCGTGAGTTATATGAAGAATGTGGGGACGTAGATAAAATTATAAACTCAGAACATGTAGCACCAAGATTTGTTTATAAGCATCTAGCGCTTGCATATCTTAACCCCAAAATCATAAACCACTTATTAAGCGGTAAATGCTCAATGCCCGTTCGCGATGTGCTAGACAAGGCATCAAAATCATACGACTTTAATGAACAGCATACATTATTCTGGAACGCCGCGAGAAATTAATTCGTAGGCTAAACTTGCAAGCACGATATAATGCATGGCCATATTTGTATCCAGTTCATTTGCAGGCATATGCGCTTTTTCATTTCTTAAAAATTGAATACCCAAATGTAAATACCCGACTCCCCGACAAAAATCGCATTCTGGTGTACCCGGGGCTGGTGCCTTACCAAATAACCGTTGCCAATATTTTGTGCTTTCTGCATTCATATTGAATGCTTCACTAGCTCGTTCGCAGCCTGTTATCTCACGCAATTTGTGCCGAACTAACTTATATGCTTCTTCAACTGCATGAAAATAATCTTCATTCTGTAAATATGGCTTAATATGATCAAATATCTCAGGCCTTATTGATAATTGCACGTTTTTTTCAATTGCGATTAACTTCTTTACCGGTCGAGTACTTGCTCCATTAGCACGTAACTTATTTGCTATATCCTTTACACGTTCCATTTGAATACGGCGCGCTTCTATCATTTGTTTTGCCACCGGCAAAATGAGTGGATTAGTCAACATAACCAATTCCTCATTAATAACCAAATCTGCCATTTCTATTATTGATTGTGCCACAAGCGATTCATTTTCTATTTCCCAAAATGCACGCAACCTGTTAGCCTTAGAATCCCCATTCTTCAAATACTGTTCATCATTAATATTGATACCCAATTCTGCAAAAAAGTCAGCAAAGGACTTGTCTGAAAATTTTAATACATATCCGTCTCGCATTCCGAAAGCATTTTCCAACAGTATTTTATCTGACATTTTAATTTTTGCCATTTGACAACCCTTATAATCATTTATTCATATGCTATGATATAGTATTTGTGGAAATAAAATTCAAGTAATTGCCTCACTGAATTTAGTGTTTGTATGTGACGGGATGGATTTTGTTGAGATTGGGTGTGGCTGCAAGCATACATCGGTACCGTCGCCCATAAAAATCCCCGGAACCCGGGGTAAAACAAACATCCCGCGGGATTACCACGGGATGTCTGATACTCCTGGCGGAGACGAAGGGATTCGAACCCTTGATACCGTTGCCGGTATACTACATTTCCAATGTAGCGCACTAGACCAACTATGCGACGTCTCCGGATTCTGTGCCTGGTGTTATTCAGCCGACAATTCTGCGGTATCTTCGGCCTGGGCCGCGTCAACACCACCTTCTTCGACCAGTGTGTTTTCCAATTCGGCGTCAATTTCACGCAACAACGGATCCTCGGTCGCGCCAACTTCCAATGAATCTTCGCCTTCGGCTGCGGATGGTGCGTCCTTGTATGACTGAATAAATTCGTGACGAACGTTGTTCACATCCAGTTTGCCACTGGCAATTTCACGCAATGCAACAACCGTCAGTTTGTCGTCATTTTTGTCCACGACGGGTGCCGCCCCACCGTTCAGGTCACGAACACGCTGAGATGCCAACATCCCCAGTTCATAACGGCTTTCCACAAATGGTAATGTATCTGAATTTGTTGTGCGGGCCATTATTAAATCCTTTGTTGAAATCGTTTTTAACCACGTTATAATGCCCCAAGGACGGTAAAAATGCAAGCAGAAAATAATAAAAATCATATAAAGACGCTTTCTATGGGGTGCCGGCTGAACGCGCTGGAATCAGAAAAGATTCAAGAAATGTTGTCGCACGCGTTGCATGCGGCCATTGTGGTCAATACTTGCGCCGTCACGGCCGAGGCCGAACGCCAGTCTGGGCAAACCATCCGCCGCATTGCACGCGAAAACCCAGACGCACCTATTTTTGTAACAGGATGTGCGGCGACGCGCAATCCAGACCTGTTCGCCACAATTCCAAATGCAATGGTCGTTGCCAATCGCGACAAAATGCACCTGGACGCGTATCTGCGCGCGATGGCGGACGCACCATGCCATTTTGACAGCCCGCGCATCGCCACGTTTGCACATGGGGACGCAGCACTGTCCAAACAATTTATCCAGGTTCAAAACGGTTGCAATCACGAATGCGCATACTGCATAACGCGCGCACTGCGTGGGCCATCGGTGTCGTTTGACTATGCCGACATTTTGGCCGATGCGCGGGCGGCCGTTCAAAACGGATATTTCGAAATTGTCCTGACGGGGGTTGATACCGCGTCATATGCGCGTGACGGAATGCTGATTTCCGATGTGTGTGCGAAATTACTGCACGACGTGCCGGAAATCCGTCGGTTACGCCTGTCGTCAATGGACCCTGCGTCGCCCCAGATTTTCAAATTGATTGATTTAATGCATGAAAATCCGCGTATGATGCCACACCTGCACCTGTCGATGCAATCGGGATGTGACGCGATTTTACAGTCTATGCGACGCCGACACAATGCTGACCTGGTGCAAAAAATCGTCACAGCTGGTGGCGAAGATATTACGTTCAGCTGGGATATAATCTGTGGTTTTCCGGGTGAATCAGACGAATATTTTAACCAGACGATGAACCTGGTGCGGGCGACGCGTCCGATAAAGATTCACGCATTTCCATTTTCGCCCCGCCCGGGGACGCCGGCCGCCACAATGTCCGACCAGGTCGACCGCCACACCAGTAAAGAGCGCGTAAAAATCATCACCCGCGTCGCCGATGAAAATCGGGCCGCATTTATGTCGCGCCAGATTGGCAAAACGGTCCAGGTCTTGGTCGAAGAAAAAAACATCGCCCGCGACCCGCATGATATTGACGTAAAAATTGATGGTGCGCCGGTTGCCGAACGCACGGTATGCCATGTCACACTGGTCGGGATTGATGGCGACGCATTTATTGGAAAAATGCAATAAAAAATCTGTTGGCAAATTCTGATATTGTTGCTAGTATCACAGCACCATGACAAAGAAAATATTCGCAATCATAATTGCACTGATTTCAACCGCGGCACATGCCGAATTTTCAACATCTGCAAAATCTGCGTTCTTGATTGATTATGAATCAGGGGCGGAGATTGTTGCAAAAAACGCCGACACACTGATGCCGCCGTCGTCGATGATAAAATTGATGACGCTGGCCGTTCTGTTTGATGAAATCCAGGCTGGCAATATCAGCATGGACGACCGGATAACCGTTGGGCCAAATGCCGACTATAAAAACCCGTTGTGGTATCCGGCCAGCAAGATTTGTTTGAGTGCGGGTCAAACGATTACCGTGCGTGATTTGATTTTGGGACTGATTGTGCTGTCGGGTGGTGATGCGTCGGTTGTTGTTGCCGAACGCATTTCTGGATCTGAATCTGCATTTACCGAAAAAATGACGGCCAAGGCGCGCGCAATCGGTATGCCACAGTCCACATTTGGAAATGCAAGCGGCCTGCCCCACCCCAGCAATTTGATGACCAGCCGCGAACTGGCAACATTGGCGACACATATTATCAGTGACTACCCGGATATTTATCCTATGTTCGCGACCAAGCGTTTTGAATTCGCCGAACACCAGACTGATTGGTGCCGCGATTGGGGTCGGACACATACGTTGAATTATAACAAACTGTTGTTCATTATGCCGGGGGCCGATGGTCTGAAAACCGGCCACACCGAAAATGGCGGTTACGGCATGGTCGCCAGCAGTCGCGTTGGTGGGCGTCGTCTGGTCGGTGTGATAAACGGATTCCGCGGTCGCGGTCACGACGCACTGGCGGCGGAAATGAAAAAACTGTTAAACTATGGATATGAAACGACCAAGAACCAGGTATTCTATCGCCCCGGCGACAAGATTGCCAAGGTCCCCGTATGGTATGGTCGCCAGGATTTTGTTATCGCAACCATAACCCAACCACTGGCCATAACAATGCCTAAAAAACAGACCATGGACGGGATTCGCGTATTGGCACGATATGATGACCCGCACCCGGCACCAATTGCCGTCGGCGATACACTGGGCGAAATTATTGTTGAACAAAACGGTCGCACGATTGCACGCGCGCCACTGGTTGCACAAAACCGCGTGGCCAAGACACAATTCTTTGGCCGCATTATCCGCAATATTCGCGTGATGTTTGGCGCACGATAAAGGTATAAATCCATGGCACCCAAGAAAAACGCACCATTGTATAAATTCCCAGATCCGATGGACAACGATTTTATGGTTGGACATGATGGCGTGCTGCGTGACTTTATGACCGCATGGGCAAATCGCGACGCGTATCCAATTCATCCGGTGTGGATGCTGGCGGGGCCGCGTGGCATTGGCAAGGCGACCCTGGCATACAAAATTGCCCGTATGGTATATGGCAATGTCGGCGATTTCTTTATCGTGGATTTGGCGCATAACTTTGACGACAAGGGCAAAAAACTGGACACCAGCACGATATCTGTGCACACAATGCGCGCGATGATTGATAAAATGCAGATGTCGTCAATGTCGGGCGAATGGCGCGTGATACTGATTGATTCTGTGGACGAACTCAGTCGTTCGGCCGCAAATTCAATGTTAAAATTACTGGAAGAGCCACCGGCCAAGACCTTGTTCTTGTTGGTCGTGCATCAATTATCAAACGTATTGCCGACAATCCGTTCAAGGGCACGCGTTGAAAAAATGCGACCGCTGACGGTGGAACAACTGCGGCAACTGTGCATACACTTTATACCCGATGGCGATATCAGCACCGAAACATTGAAACTGGCCAATGGCAGTTTTGGTAAAATTGCGGCACTGAAACGCACGGGCGGCGATGTGATTTATAACGAACTGATTGAAACGCTGGAAAATCCGCACGCAAATTCTGGGGATATTATGGCGGTTGCGAAAAAGATTTCTGGGGACCCGGCGTTGTATGAAATATTGCTGGATGCGATTGCGCGATTTGGCCTGGCCGATATTTACCCGATGGCAACGCGTGCGATTGCCGATATTCGAAACGTATATCTGGAACCAGAAATCGCGATATTCAGAATCATTATGGAAATCAAAAAATGCTTATAGATACCCACTGTCATCTGACCGACAATTATGTGTCGGGCGATTTGCGTGACGTTATTGCACGCGCAGCTGGTGCCGGCGTTACAAAAATCATTTGTCCGACTGCCGACCCGACCGACATCGAAAATGCAATCAAAATTGCCGAAACATATGATAACGTATGGGCGACAATCGGTATTCACCCCGAATATCACGGCACCAACGCGGCCCAGTTTTTGACCGACCGGGTTATGACACATCCGCGCGTTGTCGGTGTTGGGGAAATCGGACTAGATTATCATGAATGCGGTGGTGACACACGTGATGCCCAGATTAAATTGTTCACATCACAGTTGGATATCGCGCGGAAATATAACCTGCCGGTGGCGATTCACACACGCGACGCCGAACGTGACACGATGGATATATTGCGCGGCGACGTTCGTGGCGTTATGCACTGCTTTACCAGTTCGTGGGATATGGCGCGCGTAATGCTGGACCGCGGGTTTTATTTTTCGGCCAGTGGGATTTTAACATTCAAGAACGCCGGTGAAATTCGCGAAATATTTGTAAAAATTCCAACCGATCGTCTGGTTGTTGAAACCGACAGTCCATATTGCGCCCCGGTACCATATCGTGGTAAACCATGCCAACCATTTATGGTCACAGAAACCGCGCGCATTCTGGCAGAAATTCACGGTTTAACATTGGAACAATTCGCCCCGATTTTGGAACAAAACACATACGCGTTGTATCCAAAAATGAACGGGTAATATAAATGTTTCTGGGTCAATAAAAATCCCCACCAATCGGTGGGGTGTTTTTTACCTTAGAAGCGGTATGAGCCGGATATCTTGATATTATGCAATTGGATATCCTGGTTATACTGGTAACGGTAATCCAGACCGACCTGGAATCCAGTTGCTGACAGCATTTCCACACCACCGCCGATATTTGCCCACAGTGGGTCAATATCTATGTCGTATGACGTGAATTTCTTGGCTGTCGCAAATTTATACTTTGCGTTGTCCGGTGCACCCAGAACGTCGTATTCAACACCGATTGTTGCGTATGGACGCACCTGGAACCAGACTGACGGGTAAATACGCTTTTGCGCGGTCAACGAATACCCCGGCGTGAACGACAGATATCCGTCTGATTCCATTTTCATATAGTCGTGACCGCCGACCTTTTCCGTGACGCTGAATCCGAAATTATACCCCAGGCGCGCATACATATTGCCGACGATATATTGGTTCAGCCAATCGTGCAACAGACCCCATTCGGTGTTCAATGCGAACGCGGTGCCACTGCCATCAATTGTGCCGTCAACGTATGTCTGGTGACGTGTGATGTCAAACACATGCAAATCCAAGAACGCATTTCCATACGCGCGTGTTTTTTCGCCCAATGTCTGCATCAAATAACCACCCAGGCCGATGTTCGTATTTGCAACCTTGGCATCCATATGACCGGCAACAAACGGTTTTTCGGCCGTATAGCCCAGGTTTATCGTATCTGACACATCG
Organism: uncultured Alphaproteobacteria bacterium; assembly: GCA_934276735.1. Classification (GTDB taxonomy): domain Bacteria; phylum Pseudomonadota; class Alphaproteobacteria; order Rs-D84; family Rs-D84; genus Enterousia. Next base: position 210,423 of record CAKQTG010000002.1, read on the forward strand.
GTTGACATATGCGACACGCGGCCCGCCAGCCCCAGAATCAGCGTATTTGTATGCTGCCAATCAAAACCGCCGGTGATGCTGAAACGGTTACCGTCGGCATGTTTGCCATCAGAAACGTTTTGGAACAACATTCCGTATTCGGCGTCAACCCACGCCTTTTTCAGATTGCGATTACGATTCCAAATAAATTCGTCCAGCATGTGGTCTTCAAATGAACGCGCACTGGTGTGTTCGTTCAATATTACACTGCCAGCGATTTGTTCAATTTCACGCGCCTGGAACAGACGGCTGAACCGTGATAACGGCACACCATCACGATACGTGTTATAGTGCTCCATGCGGTTATACAATTCATTCGACATTGTTTCCAGGTTTGTTCCACGGAACAACACAGGCAACAATTCAATCGCGTGACGGCCTGTGAATCCCTGTTTTGCCATCTGGCCTGCAATCAAATCATCTAATGCACCCGCAGACACATATTCGCCATCGGTATGATCGGCATTACGCGCAACAATCGGCTGAATCTTGAATAATTCCACTGGTCCACCAAAGCGTGGGTCAAACACAACATAAATACTGTCAGATGTGCCATTGCCATCAGTATCACGCACCGTCAAATATGCTGATGAGTTACCAGCCGGCGTGCCATCAAAATAATCATAGCAAATACTGCCCGACGCGTTGCAAATCACAACGTTCAGATTGCGCAATTTGTCGCCTGATTCTGTGATGCCGCCTTGGGCATAAACCAGCCAAATCGCGTCACCTGCGTCGGCCAATTCGCGCAACGCAATACCGACCTGGTCTGATGCACTGCCACCAATACCACCAGCCGGCGTCAACCCCAATGATAAATCAGATGTAAATTTGCCATCAATCGTAATCAACGCACCATCGCCAGATACCGCATTCGTAATCTGGCCCAGTGTGTTATCATCAACCAGACTTACTGTCGACCAATAATTCGGTAATCCGGCCATACTTGATTTATTGCTGATGTTTGCAAACACTTTGCTGTTGTCATTAAACAGATAATTGCCACCAACGTGCATTTTACCCAGATTAGCAAATGTTACCCCACCCGACACGTTACCAGTAATATTAGCATCCAAGTGGTTTGCAGGTGCGGCGAATACAGTCAAATTTGTGGCGTTCAAATTGCCCCCCAGATTGAAATCTGTGGCAGAAATGCGATACGAATCCGCGTCAATATTCACATCACCTGCCGCCAGTGTGCCTGTGAATTTTTGATACAAATTTGTCGCATTAAATGTATTCGTTACACCCAGTGATTGCCCGTGCAACGTCGCCGTGCCATCGTTTGTAAAGTTATTGACCGTCGCGACGCCGTTCAGTGTCATCGTGCCGTTATTGGTGACGTCATTACCGGTGATTTCGGTGGCGGCGATATTGATTTCTGCGCCAGACGCAACATTGATATCGCCTGCGATTGTCGCAGCCGCACCAATCACATAATCAACCGAGCCCGAATTTGCGTTTAACGCACCCGACACAGTCAAATTCCGTGCCGCCAGTGTGCCATTTTGCGTCAAGTTTAATCCGTTTGTTGACGCCGCGCCCTGGGTCAAATCACCCGTCACACTCACCGTATTTGTGACCGAAATATCTGATGCGGCAATCATCGCGTTACCGCCAGACACCGTCAGCCCCGACAATTCAACATTGCCGCCCGACGTAATATTCAGTGTTCCACCAGACGTCACATTGGCCGCCGTTACGCCAGACGCGCTATTTAAGCCAAACGTGCCAGAGTTATCAACGTCACCCAATGCCACGGTATTTGCCGTAATGTTTATGGTGCCGGTGTTGATGGTTTTGTAACTGTCGTCCCAATTACCCGTGACATTTGCATTTAATTCACCACCGTTTGTAATATTGCCACCCAAGAACATCACATCTGCCGCAGAAATGTTCAATGTTCCATTTGTTACATAGTCGTCACCAAAGAAATTGATAGAGGACGCAGAATCCATGGTCAATGTCTTGCCCGTGCCTAGATTCAAGTTCCCCAATACGATACCCGCATCGGTCGCGTTTTCAGAACGCAGGGTCAGGCTGGTGCCATCTTTGACCCAGACGCCCTGGGCCGGTTGTGTCAGAACAGAATCGTTAAACACCAAACCATTGCTGAATTCTATGTAACCGGTTTTTGCCGTAACTGTGCCCCCATGCAAAATCAGGTTTCCAACGTAACCCGCCCACGATGCCGCGGTTGCGTTGCCGGCATAAACCTCTATCGTGCCGCTGGCGGTATCAACGTCGCCTGTGACATTTAATGTCTGGTTCGTGTCAGAGCCTAAAATCAGCGTTCCATTGCGACCGGCAAACGCGCGACCCGCGATGTTGATGTTTTTCGCACTCAATTGCATTGCACGTGCGTTGTCATCGTTGCTGCCCGCCGAAACATTGCCACCGATTGTAATATCGCCATTTGTTGATGTCATGACAAACGGTGTTCCAATTGCACCGACCGACATATCGCCCCCTGACGTCGCCGTTGTGCCATTTGCGGACAAATTTCCCGCGATATCAATGTTATTTGTTGCGGTTACGCTGCGCGTCACAGAATCGGTTGTAATTGCGCCCCCGGTCAACGAAACCGATGACGCGGCAACGCCCCCGGTCAGCGATTTCAGATTCAGCGTGCCACCTGACACAACCAGCTGGCCCAACTGAATATCACCGCCCAATGTGTCAGACCCACGGATATTGGTTACTGCGTTATCAGAATTGGTAACATCACCCGTCACGCGCATCTGGCGCGTGTGCAAAACGGTATGCGCATTTCCAGACGACACCAGATTTCCTACGATACTGATATGGCCAGTTGTATCAGTTGGTGCCTTTATCGTCATAGTGCCTGTATTCGTGACGTTTTGCAGTGTCATATTTCCACCAACCATCAACATTTTACCAGCGCTGGAAATATCATCGTCCATATTCAGCGTGCTATTGGTTTCAAATTTTGTATCACTGTTCGCGCCCAAAACAATGCCGCCGATAGTCATAACCGCCGTTTCGCCCGTTGTTTTAATTGCCAACACAGAATTATTTTTTACCATCTGGGCATAGAAATCGCCAGCACTGCTCAATGTAATTGTGGCATCGTTTTCGTTGCCAATCGTGTCAAACGACATTTCGCCATTTGATATTGACTTCGTTGTAATATTCACGGTTCCGTGCGTCAATTGCAAATCACGCATAGTTCCCAAATCCAGTGCCCCTGTCGTCAAATTAAACGCATTTGACGATGTCATGCCCGACAAATCCATACCATACGCAAACACTGTTCTGCCCGACACAATCGCGGTAAAATCACCTTTGTTCACAAATGACACGCCGCCCGTGCCAGCACCCGTCACAGCCAAGCCCGACGCATTTAATATTTTCAGTGTGCCACCGGTTGCCTGGTTTGACATTGTGCCGGTCACCATTATATTACCGCCGTCAAACGTCATCATACTGGCGGCCATATTATCAATATTGCCCGTTACATCAACATCGCCATTGGTGGTTTTGATGGTCAGTGCGCCCGACCCTTCCAGGTTCTGGATAGTGCCATGTGACTGGATACCCGTGCCAGTATTTATCACGCCGACGATATCCGCATTGGTGCCAGTGTATTGGTAATACAGGCCATCAACCGTCAATGTTCCTGTGATATTTAACGCCAATAACGCGTCCGCCCCACTGACCGAAACCGTACCCAAATCCGCCGAATTTGCGGTAATGTTCAGTGCCTTCTGGGCCGTAATACCAGTTGCCGTAACGCGACCGATATTCTCAGATATATATAATCCGCCCTTGGCATTGACCGCACCCAAAGCAACATCAATATTATCACTTGTGCCACTTTTTATGCCCAATTGCACATCACTTTCTATGGTTAAACCATAGCTCACTTCGCTATTGCTACCACGGCCAATGAATATGTTGCCAGCAGACTGGATAGTAAACGTTCCAGATGTTTGTTCCGCGTATAACTGGCCCTTGCCCGCCTGGTTGGGGCCCCCAATGACAGCGTTTCCATACACATCCAGACCGTTTGCCCCCAAAACCAAACTGTTATCTGATGCAGGGACAACGACATTATCCGCACCTTGTCCAATGGTCAGACCGTCTGGATAACTTGCCGCGGTCGCGCCAAACGGCACCACACAGCATAAAAATGATATGACTTTTTTCAATGTAATACGCATGTTTTTCCCGTTTCCTTGAATTTATAGTTACATTATAAAAAATTTTCTGGTATAAGGGCAAGACAAATTATTAAATTACTGTAAAGGAGGAAAATGATGTTTGAAATACAGTCAGTTCACGCACGCCAGATTATGGACAGTCGCGGCAACCCAACCATTGAATGTGATGTTAAATTATCGGGTGGCGCATTTGGTCGCGCAGCGGTGCCGTCTGGCGCATCAACCGGCAGTTTTGAAGCACTGGAACTGCGCGACGGCGGCAACGCCTATATGGGCAAAGGCGTTATGACCGCGGTCAAAAACGTAAATGAAATTATCTCCCCGGCCATTATCGGTATGCCGGCCGATGACCAGACCGCATTGGACGAAAAAATGTTGGCCCTGGACGGCACTGCGAACAAAGAAAAACTGGGGGCAAATGCGATTTTGGCGGTGTCCCTGGCGGCGGCACGTGCGGCGGCGGCACAATCTGGGTTGCCATTGTATAAATACATCGCGAACGTCTATGGCAATGAAAATCCGTGCGTTTTGCCACGTCCTATGATGAACATTATCAACGGTGGTGCGCACGCAGACAACGGTCTGGACGCCCAGGAATTTATGATTATCCCAAATGGCGCAAAAAACGAAGCCGACGCAATTCGTATGGGATCTGAAATATTCCACCACTTGAAAAAGATTCTGAAATCAGGTGGCAATTCCACCAACGTCGGCGACGAAGGCGGTTTTGCGCCAAACTTTCACAGTTGCGCCCAGGCACTGGACACAATCATCGCGGCAATTCGCGACGCAGGATACGTCCCCGGAGACCAGGTTTCAATCGGCCTGGACGTTGCGTCATCTGAATTCTATGCCGACGGCGTTTATAATTTTGAAGGCAAAAAATTATCATCTGACCAGATGATTGAATTCTATGAAAATCTGATTGCCCAGTATCCAATTATTTCTATTGAAGACGCCCTGGCCGAAGAAGACTGGGACGGGTGGCGCAAACTGACCGACGCAATCGGCAAAAAATGCCAGTTGGTTGGCGACGACCTGTTTGTGACAAATCCGGCGCGTCTGCATCGCGGAATTGACGCCGGCGTCGCGAACGCGATTCTTATCAAAGTGAACCAGATTGGCACACTGACCGAAACATTGCGTGCAATCAAAATGGCCCAGGACGCAAAATACGGTGTAATCATTTCGCACCGCAGTGGCGAAACCGAAGACACAACGATTGCCGACCTGGCCGTGGCGACAAACGCAGGTCAAATAAAAACCGGTTCTATGTCACGCACAGACCGTATGGCGAAATACAACCAGTTGCTGCGTATCGAAGAAGAACTGGACAAATCCGCAAAGTATGGTATATAATTTTACCAGAGAACGAGATGAAACGGGGGACACAGACACAAATGTGTTGCCCCGTTTTGTCATAACACAGCGATACAATGATTACATTGCACACGATTTTTATCTGGGTTAAATACGTGATTGCGTCGGTGATATTCGTCGGAATTTTATTGGCCCCGGCCTGGGTCGCGCGTCAAACGGCCAAGGGAAAACAGGATATGATTCTGGTTCGCCTGGCCAGTTGGATTTTATGTTGGACAGGAATCGGTTGGTTGTGGGCAATGTTTTGGGCAACCAAGAAATAAAAACACCCACATAATGTGGGTGATTTTTTTACTGTTTTTTTACACCGAACGCCATATTGAATTTTATGTCGCCTTCGTCATATTTTGCACCACCGACGGCTTCGGTTGGCTGTTTTTCATGCATGCCGTAATATTCTACATTAAACGTTGCGCCACTGTGCGCCGCGCCGTCGCCCGATGTTGCAAATTTGTATGCCGCGTCACCCTGGAAATTATCAAAACTGATGTTATTATTCGTGCTCACAGTGACGTCATACCAGTTGTCAAAAAACGCATTTAACTGGCCAGATTTATCAGATTTGTTGAGCAGCAATTCTGCGCGACCGTTCAAATCCTGGGACGCAGTGGCGTTTTCAACCGTCCCAACGGCACGTCCCTTGAACACAGCCGTCGTTTCAGCCCCGTCAAATTCAATATTGCTGGGTTCTATTTTTTTGTCATCATAGCCGGCATAGAACAACTGGGCCGATGTTGTTGTGCCGTCTGTTATTGTGTATTTGCCGAAATCAGAATACATCAATGGCGACAGTGCGTCCATACCCGACACGTATGTCAGTGTTTTGTCACCGTTTTTAAATATGTTCTTGTCACGGGTATACGTTGTCGTATCGTCCAGTTTAACGCCGGTGATTTTGCCGCTGGCATCATCAATTACAAATGTAAATTTTGCGTCGCTGCCATCATTGCGCTTGAAATTCAGTTTGTCTGCGGTCAGGTTTGCTTCGGTATTCGCATAGACCTGTTTTACCCGGCTGGAAAAACCAGACGTGTTTTTTAATTCTCTTATACAATTTTTAACATCTGTGGCGGTGGCACACGCACCCATATCCTTCATGATGACCGACAACGCGGCCCGCAAAACATTTTCATCATAGGACGGCATTGCTACACCCGTATTGTCGTCTTTTGTAATATCGGGCATTATCGCGGCAATACTAAATGCCGCATTGGCAATCGCCAGCAAGTCCGCTTCTTGGGTTGGAATATTGTCATATCCGTTCAGGGTCAATCTGTATTTAACAAAATCTGCACGTTGGGCATCGGTGCGCGACATAACCCGTGTGATGTTATTATTGCTTTCCACGGCGACATTTGGAAACGCCCCTATTTGGTCGCGGGTATGATAATTAGACCGCAAATTTCCGTTGCCACTGGGGCTGCCATCGCCACCACATGCCGCCAACGCCAGAATCGCCACCAAAGATACAGATTTTTTCATAATTGTCCCCTTTTCCCGTTATGCCAATTATAGATTATCTAATGCCACCTGTTCAACATATTTATTTTCCCGAAATATTTGCAATTTGCCACAATGTATGTAAAATATTTCTATTATGACACGCAGAAATATTATTAAATTTGGCCAGGTTTCCGAAAATCGCAAGGCGCGATTCAGTTATTCTATCCAGGACACGATAGAGGCTGGCATTTCCCTGACTGGGGCAGAAATCAAATCAATCCGTTACGGACTGGTGACGATTGTTGACGGATTTGTCCAGCGTCGCGGGGATAACCTGTTTCTGGCCGGGGTTGAAATTCAGAAATTGCCCACGGCGGCACGGATTGTGAATTTTGATGAACGTCGTCCGCGCCAGTTGTTACTGCACCGCGCGCAAATCAACCGCCTGATTGGCAAATTACAGGAACGTGGTGCAACTATTGTGCCACTGAAATTATATTTCAACAATCACGGTAAATTAAAGGTATTATTGGGCATTGGTTACGGTAAAAACCGCGCCGACAAACGCGAAACAATAAAACAGCGCGAGTGGAATAAAAACAAAGCACGAATCCTGAAAGGAAAATAAAAACGGGGCATTGCCCCGTTTTTTATTCTGCAACTGTTTCGTCAATTACAACTTCTTCGACAACTGGTGTGTCCGCTGTCGTGGCGTGTTTGTATGCATCAAATTCTTCGTGTGTGATGCAACCGTCGCCATTGATGTCCATCATTGGCAATTCAGCCTGTAATTTTGGGCATTTTACCGATGTTACATCCATGCAACCATCGACAAAGCGTGGCATTGGCTTCTTGCAGCAGCCCAACATTTTTGCCGCCGCAAATCCCAGCGCGAATACAATCAGAACGATTACCAGTTTCTTGAAGAAACGACCAGCGCGGCAACCACATTTGTGACCGCAATGGCAATCTTTGCCACAGCCACAATCGTGTGTGACTTCCTGGGCGACGATAACTGGTTTGATTTCTGGTTTTGCCGCCTTTTTAGGTGCAACCTTTTTCGCAACCGCTTTCTTGGCTGGCGCCTTGGCCGCGACAGTCTTTTTCACAGGTGCGACTTTCTTGGCCGCCGCAACTTTCTTTGCAGGGGCTTTTTTAACTGATTTTTGTGCCATTTTTCCTTCCTTTGTTGTTGACATGACTATTTTAAGAAATATTGAAAAATATGTAAAGTAATTTTTTGATACTTGACTTTTTTCGCATAAAGATAAAACATTACACTGTCACAACCAATGACGGGTGTGGCGATGTGGATTTAACCTGACTTGTCCCACAACAGCGGACTAAACAAGGAGTGAAAAATGCAGAAAACTGCGGAAGCGGTGTCGATTGGGCACCCTGATAAAATTGCCGATTATATTTCCAGTTATATTTTGGACCGAATGATTAATCAAGACCCGCATGTTAAATACGCGGTCGAGGTTATGGTAAAAAACAACACCGTTGCACTGGGCGGCGAAATCACCGGGCATTGCGACACACGCGAATTGCACCAATATGTCACCAATGCGTTGGCACAAATCGGATACACGCGAGATTATGCCGCGCGCTGGGGCGAATGCACAATCAACCCCGATAAAATTGAAATCATAAACATGATTGGTGTTCAATCACCCGACATAAATCGGGGCGTTGCGCGCGATGGTTGGGGCGACCAAGGTGTCTTTGTCGGATACGCATGTCAGGGCGATGGAAACATCAATCGCGAATTATACCTGGCCCGGAAATTGAATCGCGCACTGTATGATTTGGCGCGCGCGTCAAATAACCTGGGGCTGGATATAAAAACGCAAATCACAGTTGATGACAATGGCGAAATTGATACCGCGATTGTTGCAATTCCGATGTTGCGCAATATTGATTTGACCGATTTTGTTGTGCGCACGTTATCTGCGCGCCCCAGACACCTGATAATCAACGGCACAGGACGATATACATATCACGCGTCTGTTGCCGATTGCGGTATAACCGGGCGAAAATTGGCGTGCGATTTTTATTCAACCGCCTGTCCCATTGGCGGGGGCAGTCCCTGGACCAAAGACGCGTCCAAGGCCGATGTTACACTGAATATTTTCGCGCGGCGTTTGGCGGTGGAAAATCTGGGCGATAACGATGAATGCTTTGTGTATTTGTCGTCATGTATTGGGCGTGCTGATTTGCCCAGTGCGGTTGTTAAAACAATTAAAAATGGCATTACGCACACCCGTGACATCAATATTGATGCACGCCCCAGTATCCTGATTCCAATGCTGGGGTTGGATAAACCAATATTTGCAGAACTGTGCCGCAATGGGTTGGTGTAAAGTTCAGAGTTCAAAGTGCAAAGTTCAAATGACATGTGCGCCAATGGCGCACTTGCTACTTTATTGTCATTGCGAGCGTAGCGCGGCAATCCATAAACCGACACCCCGCCCTGCGGGCACCCCGGCTCCCCAGAGGGGAACTTATTACGTTTCCGTCGCAGGCCAAGTTCTCCTCCTCCGGGCCCCGCGGAATTGTTAAATTCCGTGGGTGGCTCCATGGAGGAGTCCCGCGCAGCGGGGAGGTAGTCTTTTTTTACAACATTACGAATTCTCAAGACCACCCTGGTGCTTCGCACCACCCCGACCCGGGCCCCGCGGAATTGTTAAATTCCGTGGGTGGTTCCCGGAGGGGAACTTAGCCCCATTTTTTATTCGGCCAATGTCCCAACAGACATTGTAATACGACGAATGCCACTGCTGATGGATTTTTCCTTGTTAACGCGGGCCCGCAGTATTTCGCCTGTATGATATACGTGTGTGCCACCGCACAATTCGCACGATACGTCGCCTGCCGTAATAACCTTGACTGTGTCGCCATATTTTTCGTTAAACAGCGCAGTTGCCCCACGGGCCTGGGCCGCGGCCAACGACATTTCTTCGTGGCTAACCGGCATGTCCGCTGCAATCCATTTATTTACCAGTTCTTCGACAGCATGTTTTTCATCGTCGGTCATTGCACGCCCAAACGAAAAATCAAAACGCACAGAATCTGGTGAAACCTTGGACCCGCGCTGATGCACATCTTGGTTCAAGACGTGCTGCAAAGCAGCTTGCAACAAGTGCGTTGCCGTATGCGCACGCGTGGTCTGGGTGCGCACCGCAGAATTGATAACGGTTTTTACCACATCGCCAACCGCCAAATCCGCCGCCAGCGTTCCTTTGTGAATAACGACGTTGTCTGCACGCACGGCATCGGTCACGGTCATAACAATTGCACCATTGCACGTGATTTCACCACTATCGCCAACCTGGCCGCCCTGGGTGCCATAGAAATTAGTTTTGTCCAATGCTACTTCTACTGCATCGCCGGCGTTTGCCGATTTTACAAATTCGCCGTTACGCAAAATCCCCAGCACCGTTGATTCTATTTCTGGATTTGGTGCATATTTCGAACTGTCATCGGTCGCAGGTAAATTCTGGGATTCCCACAGTGTGCGCGTGCCCTTGGTATCCGCACGACTGCGTTCTTTTTGTTCGGTCATCGCGCGTTCAAATCCGGCGACATCAACATCAATATTTCTGTCACGCAGAATCATTTGCGTCAAATCCAATGGGAAACCGTATGTGTCAAACAGTTTAAATGCAACACTGCCCGGCAACACATTGGTATTTAATTTCGGCAATTCGTTTTCCAGCAATTTCATACCATTTTGCAACATATCTGCGAACGCATTTTCTTCGTTGCGGATGATTTCAACCACGCGCGCCTGTTCGCGGCCCAGTTCAGGGTATGCAGCACCCATTTCGCACACCAGTGCCGGATACAGTTCCGACAGCAACGCCCCACGATGCCCCAACAATTGGCCATGACGCATTGCGCGGCGCAAGATACGGCGAATCACATAACCGCGGTCAGTATTAGATGGAATCACACCATCGGCAACCGCGAACCCAACCGCGCGCAGGTGGTCGGTAATAACCTTGAAACTGGAAACATTTTCCGGCGTTTCGGCGACATGCGTCACATCGCTGACCGCGCGTTTCAGGTTCACAAACAGGTCGGTGTCATAGTTATCTGTTTTACCCTGCATCATTGCGGCCCAGCGTTCCAATCCAGCCCCCGTATCAACATTCTGTTTCGGCAGTGGTGTCAGATTACCGTTCGCATCACGATCAAATTGCATAAACACATTGTTCCAGATTTCAACCCAGCGATCATCATCATTTGCAAATTCATCGCCGAAGTCGTAGAATATTTCGGTGCACGGACCGCACGGACCAGTGTCGCCCGCCGACCACCAGTTGTCGTGATCGCCCAAACGGATTGCCTCTTTGCCGGCGATTTTACGCCACAGTTCGGTTGCCTCTTCGTCCGATGTGTGGGTCGTCACGCGCAATTTTGCCGGGTCCAGTTTTAATACATTGGTCAGGAAATCCCACGACATTTCAATCGCGCCAGCCTTGAAATAATCGCCAAATGACCAGTTGCCCACCATTTCAAAGAACGTATGATGACGACCGTCAAATCCAACCTCGTCCAAATCATTGTGCTTGCCGCCCGCGCGGATACATTTCTGGACGTCGGCAACACGTGGTGCGAATGCAGGTTCACTGCCCTGTAATATTCCCTTCCATGGAACCATACCGGCGACCGTGAACAGCAATGTTGGGTCGTTCGGAATCAGCGACGCAGATGGCACGATTTTATGCCCGTGCGATTCAAAATAGTCTAAAAAAGTTTTACGAATTTCGTTGTATTTCATTGTGTTTGTCCTGTTTTAATTTCGGTGCAATTTTATAAACATTATTGCGCCAGTGCAATACATATTTACGTGAAAAAGTGTGAAAAATTAAATGTCTTGCCCCGCCGGGGCGGCCAATGCGGCACGCAGTGCGGCGTCAAAACGCGCAACCGCACGTGCATAGTGTTCTGATGTCGCGCGCGCAGGCAGCGCACTGCGCCCATATTTATTTATCGCGCTGTCCACCATAATGGCAACGTGCCCGACCCGGTCCATATATATTGGCACCGCGTCTGGATTGACCGTGCGCGCAAACGTGTTCAGCATCGTCCACAATATGGCGTCGTATGGTGGCCAATATTCCAGGTCATCGTCCATGGTGCGGATTTTATCCGAAATTGTTCCCATAACATTGCACAGGCCAGTAATTGTATCAATGCGAATCAAACTGCCAAAAAATCCCATATGCGGACGCGACAATGTCGTGTTTTCATCATCGATGTTATAGTCTGTGGGGCAACGCATTACGCGCAACACGTCAGAAATACGATGGCGAATTACCGCCATATTTTGAATCACGGCAAATGTGTCCCTGGACACATGTGGCACCGTAACGTCCAGCAATATATCACTGTCCCGGATACAGACCATCCAACACGCATTGCGCGCGACCGTCCGCGCCGCCGTAACAATCGCGGAAACACCGCCGAACATATCCACCCCGCCCGTGCCATTTATAATATGGACGCGACCGCAATACCCCATACGACGCACATCTGGGCGACGCAGTTGTGTCGCCGGATTACCATTATATATAATCAGTGTGAATTTCGAACGCAGTCGGCCCAGTCCACCCACCGCAATGCGCAGCGTGTCACAGTCAAACGCGACCAAACCAACAACAAGATTTTCCTTTCGTCCGAACATATAGTAATATAGTAATTCAATGTTTCTGGAATTGCAATGTTATTTGTGATATAATTATGACAACGAGAACGAAAATATGAAACCAACAATGTTATTTGCGATTGTGATGCTGGCGGCGATTGTGCTGATTTCGTCGTTTGGGTTGCAATTTGCGGCGACAACGCCAATCAGCGTGCCTGAAAATATGGCGGGCTCGGTCTTATACGTATGCCCAATGGCCAGTTCGACATGGGATTCCGTGGCAAAATCGCTGGAACCGTTTGTGCGGCCAATAACAGTTGGATTCTTTTTTGCGGCAATGTTGCTGATGTTCAGTTGGGGCTGGGCATTGTATCAGAATTTGTTAAAGGATTCGTTCAAACGCGAAAGTTTTAAAAACCCGTGGGCATTCACAAAAATGTGGTTCTGGGCTGGTATAATTATCCTGTTGGCGGTGGCGACACCGAATCATTTTCGCGCCGTGCACCTGAGCGGGGTGCCGGACCAATATGTCCTGTGTGACAACGATACGCCGGGCGCGCGGGCCGTGCGTGCCGACGCGGTTCATAATTAAAGTCCCGGAAATCCGGGATTTTTTATTTTGCGGCAAAATTATAAAAATTTCAGAAAATTAAATATGCCCTTGACTTAAAGGCCTGAATTCTCTACGATTCGGACAAGCAGGACAGGCAATGTCCTTGGAATACAAGTGTTACGGGTGGCGTGCCGATATAAATACGCGCATATCCGCGGGTTCTGGTTCCAATGACATTGCCTTGGCACTGCGGGACACCTTAAATAAATTATGAAAGGAGAAACACATGAACAAAATGCAATTGATTGAAGCAATCGCAAATGATGTCGAAGTTACAAAAGCAACTGCTGCTGCATGCTTGGATTCATTTATCAACACTGTTACAAAAGTTCTGAAAAAGAAAGGCGAAGTTCGCTTGGTTGGTTTCGGCACATTCGCAACTGCAAAACGCAAGGCGACAACAGGCCGCAACCCTCAGACTGGTGCTGCTATCAAAATCCCAGCATCTACACAGCCAAAATTCAAACCGGGCAAGGCATTGAAAGATGCATTGAACTAAATCGTTTGATTTTGTTTCATAAAAACATCGTCCGATTGGGCGATGTTTTTTTGTGCGTAAAATGCGGTTGACACAGTTGTTAAATAATCAGTATCATACACATATAAAATAAATGCTAATGGGGGACGGCGCAATTATGAAGCATATTACAAAAATTTTATTTGGATTTATGTGCGGCGTTTTGCTGTGCACCGCACCATGTTTGGCGGATTTGTCGGCGGACGAAAAGTGTAACTGGTGCCAGAAAACAATGTTCCCACAATTGCAGAAACTGTATCAAGAAAGTTATGGTGAAAACGGCCCGAACAAATGCGGCGATTCATCGTTTGATACCGAAATGGAAAATTATTGCATTGGAATCGGTGCCACGTATCTGTCTGAATGTCTGTCATACGGGTTCAGTAAAATGGACGATAAAATCTGTTATGAATTTGAAGAAAAAGATTATACGGCCAAGGACTTTTGTATCGCCCACCAAAAATGCGAGGCCGATGTCACCACATGCCGCGAATCTTGTCCATCCAGTCCGACATACCGCGACGCCGGCGACACGGTTGTTGTAACGACATATGAATGCAGCAAAAACACAAACTGGTATTGCAAAGCAACCGAGAAAACATTTGACGTATTGGACGGTGCCGCAATCAGCGGATGCACCGACGGAACGTGCGAGAAATATGATTGCCACTACAACAATGTATTGCATGGGGTAATATGCCGGGATTCCAGTTTCCAGACCCCATATTGCACATGTATTGCCGACGATAAAGAAATGATGTATATCCGATTGTCCTGTAATTCAAATGACAGTTATGATTACGAAAATAATATCGTCAACTGCGGCAGCAATTACGGCCTGTATTGCGATATGTCTGTCCAGGGTTCGGTCGGTATGTGCCGGTATAAAAAAGAATGTCAAAATTGTCAGCCGATTATTGACTGGACGTCTGACGGTGGCGGATACCAGGTCTACACAACCGCCACATGCGACTATCGCACCGGAACATGCAACAAATCATATAAGTATCGCTGTGACAAGGGGTATTACGGTAATCCAACCTCATCACGCACCGGGTGCAAGCGGTGTCCAGATAATGCGATTTGCGACACCCCTGGCACAACGGCATTTTCGTGTGCGGCCGGATACTACAAGGCGTCCAATAACGCGACATCGTGCACCAAATGCCCAGAAAATGCAAAAGACTGTCCGGCAGGTTCAACAACATTTGAGTGCAAAACTGGGTATTACAAGGAATCGACAACCGCAACAAAATGCACAAATTGTCCAGCCCCATCGTCACCGTCATGGCCCGGGAACAATTATAAATATTCCGATGCGACCGGCACCGACATCGGTGTGACGTCGTGCGCGCTGGCCGTGCGCAGTAAAGTCGAAGACGACGGCGGATATTATGAAATCATAGATACACCGTGCCAATACCAGCAAGGCAAACAATGATGTTTTTACTTGCATTTGTCACGGAAAATACTATCATATTACGCCGAGAGGAGAGAATCTGTTTTGGCCCCGAACGTAATGTCGGCGCCTGCAAGAGATTTATCCTGTGCGTAATTTAAACTGATAAATTTGATTTCGCACAACAAACCCGCCCCGCCACAGATTCACTACAAATAAAGAATTTTCTTTATTGGCAATGGATTGTGTGGCGGTGCAATAAACGTATAACCATAACAAAAGGATTATTTATATGGTAAAAGTTAGAGAGAAAAAGGCACCGGTTGCCGAAGAATCTGTCGCAGAAAAACCGGCACGCGCACCGCGCAAGGGTGTGGCACCCAAAAAGCCTGCGAAAATTTCAGGCATGAACAAGCATGAAAACGACCAAAATGATGACAAAATCTATTTCATGGCGTTGGGCGGATTGGAACACATCGGCCAGAACATGTATGTTTATAAATACAAGGGTAAATATCTGATTGTCGATTGCGGTATGGGATTTCTGGAAGAAGAAATCGGTGCCGGCGATGTGCAATACTGTGATACAACCTGGCTGGAAAAACGCAAGAAAGACGTTGTCGGATTCGTTATCACCCACGGCCACGAAGACCACATTGGTGCGTTGAAATTCATTTGGCCAAAATTCAGAAAGCCTATTTATTGCACACGTTTCCCGGCAGAAATCTTGCGTGCGACATTTCGCGGCATTGAATTGGATTTCAATCCGGAAAAAGATATTATCGTGTTTGACCACCACGGGGCAACATTGGATTTGAATCCGTTCACGGTTGAAACGTTCCACGTTTCCCACTCGGTTCCCGAGGCGCAAATGCTGATTATCAAAACCCCGGCGGGCAAGATTCTGCACACGGGCGACTGGACATTCAACGACGACAACCCGATTGAAGAACCAACCGATTTTGCACGTCTGCGCGAAATTGGGTCTGACCCGAAATTGTTGGCGTGTATGTCTGATTCAACGTCTGCATCGCGCCAGGAAAAACAGACAACCGAAACCCAGGTTCGCGATACATTTATTGAGCTGATGAAAAAGGCCCCAGGCCGTGTCATCGTGACAGGATATTCACGTTCTATTGCACGTATGAAAATGTTTGCCGAGGCCGCACACGCCGCCGGCCGCGTCGCTGCAATCAAAGAACGCAGTAATCCAAATCCGGTGCCGTACGTTGGTCTGCCTGAATTCCGCGAAATGGGTATGGAATTCGGTTATTTAAACAAAGACGACGTGTATCTGCACAGCGAAATCAAAGATTTGCCGGCCGAAAAACAGGCAATATTCTTGACTGGTTCCCAGGGCGAACAATACGCAATGTTGACGCGTCTGTGCCGTGGCCACGTAAAGGAAATGAAACTGATGCCAACAGATACCGTGTTGTTCAGTTCTATTATTATCCCGGGCCGCGAACAAGATGTTTCGTATCTGTATAACAAATTGGCGCGTATGGGTATCAAGACGCACACGATATTTGATACCGACCACCTGCACGCGTCTGGCCACGCAGGACGCCCGGAATTTGAACGATTCTATGATATGGTTCACCCCCAGGTTTCGGTGCCAATGCACGGCGATTACATCAATGAAATGCTGAACGGCAAAATGGCGATGGAACGCGGTGGCGCAAAGTATATGATGGTTGTGCATAACGGCGAAATGATTGCATTGGCCGACGGCGCAGAACCGTATGTTTGCGAAACGATTGAAACAGGCTTTGTCGTTATGGAAGGCGAAACAGAACGCAGTGCCGACGACCAGGTATATAAAAACCGTCGTAAAATCGCGACAAACGGCGCAGTATTTGTGACGTTGCCGGTGGACAAACGCGGCTTCCTGAAAGGCGTGCCAGAAGTTTCCAGTGCCGGTATATTTGAAACCGACGATACTGGATTTATGAAACGCCAGATTCAGGTTGAAATCACCAAGGCGATTGACGCCCTGACCAAGACCGAACGCAAAGACCGCGACAATTTGACTCGCGCGGTCCAGGTTGCGTCAAACAAGGTCGTGCGTGCGTCACTGGGCGCGGACAAAAAACCGCAATACAGTGTGCACTTTGTGCTGAAATAAAAAACGGGGTCAACCCCCGTTTTTTTTAAAAGTCCCTGCGGGGCAATGGCCCCCGACCTTCGTCGGGGTGACGGTGTAGGAATCAAGTGAATAGCACAAACACGAACAATGTTCATAAAACAAAAACAATATCCAGCACGTTGTCATTCCTGCGCAGGCAGGAATAGGGTCTATGAAATTACCCACGCACACTGTTGCACAATATACGTAAAAAAGAGAAAAACATCACAAAATACCGACACCCCGGCACTGCGTGCCACCCCTCTGGCCAGAGGGGAACTTAGACTGCAACAGGAACGTAGTAAGTTCTCCTCCTGTGGAGGAGTCCCGCGTAGCGGGGAGGTGGTCTTTTTTACAACATTACGAATTCTCAAGACCACCCCGGCACTTCGTGCCACCCCTCCACCGGAGGGGAACTTAGACCGCAACGGTAGAAAACAAGTGCGCCGATGGCGCACTATCTGTTATCTATGCTCTCTTATCTATGCTCTATTTTTCTGCCAATGGGTGGGCGTGGTTATAAATATTGGTGATTTCGGCCATATTTACCTTGGTATATAATTGCGTCGTGGATAATGACGCGTGCCCCAATAATTCTTGCAAACTGCGCAAATCTGCGCCACCGGCCAACAACGCCGTCGCAAATGTATGGCGCAACGCGTGCGGTGTCACATAGTCTGGCAACTGTAAATATTTGCGGACGTGTTCAATAACCTTTTCCGCCATACGTGGCGACATCGGCAGGCCACGCACACTGCGGAACAATGGGTCGTCGGGCGAATTGCCAAATGGGCGCACCGCGACATATTTATCAATCGCGTCCCAGACCGCCGGCAAAACGGGGACAATGCGTTCCTTGGCCCCCTTGCCCATTATGCGTAAAACGTCTGGGTGCGTGCGCACATCGTTGTTGGTCAGGGATAACGCCTCGGATATACGCAGGCCACAGCCGAATATCAACACCACCAACGCCCAATCACGCGCCGCAATCCAGGGTTCAGTGCTGTCAATACTGCGAATTGCGTCGTGCATATTTTCAACATCGGTGACTTCTATGGCCTTGGATAATTTACGCGGAACCTTGGGCGAAGAAATCAATCCAATCGCATTGTTTTTTATCCCGTGTTTTTTTGCCAGGTATTTATAAAATCCACGCAGCGACGACAATGCACGCGCCGTGGACTTGTGCGCCAGATTGCGACGCGCCCTGTCCGCCAGCCACGCGCGAAAGCACAATGTGTCGGCACGTGCCATATCAGAAATGTTCGCCACGCCACCGGCATAGTTGTCCCAGAATTTTATAAAATCGTAAATGTCCGTTTCGTATGCCGTGGCCGTATGCGACGAATAGTTTTTCGTATTCGTTAAATATTCTATAAATTCAGCAACGATTTCGTTCATATTTGATTTGTGTCCGCAAATGCGGACACGTTTTTATATTTATCTGATTTCAAATGTTGCGGATACAGTGACCGAAACCTCGGTATCCTTGGCAACCAGACCACCACCAACATATGCGCCGGCGTCCGCCGATTCTTTGACACTGGCACGCAGGAAATTAGACGCCAATGGCTGATACGACGAACGCGTATTTACGTCGTATGACACTGCCAGCATTTTGCCCGCGTGACGCCCGTCCCCAGCAGTCAGTGCATCTGCACGTGTGCGTGCATTTTCCACCGCTGTCCCCAGGCACTTTTCCATAATCGGTTTCATTGTTTCACTGCTAGTGAACATACGCAGGTTTTCAGAATACACATTTGGCTGGCCGGCAAAATGGGTCAGTATTTTTTCAATCGTATCAATGCTGGCGGTCGAAACCTCTATTGCAATAGATGTTTCAATTCCCAACGTTTCTGATTTCTGCAATTCGCGATTCCATTCAGATTTTTCATACGAATTAAAATCCGTAGTCTGCATTTGGACATCTTGCTTTTTCAGATATTCTGTGATTTCTGTGGCCTTGGCCGTGGCCTGCTTCATTGATACGGCGGCCGACGTATCCAGCGTCGTCACGCGCAACGTGATTGCAGTTCTGTCCTTGGGCGCAGTGGTCAGACATTCCCCAGATACGGATACAGTCCGAACTTCGCGTGGGCGTTCCAGCCAGCCGAACACCAACGCCAACACAGCCCCAGTGCCAATCACACTGCCAATCCAGATAAATGATTTTTTCATATTTGCCCCCTGGTTTTATATTTTAATCAAAATAGTTTAACTTCATCGCCGCCTTGACGCGTTTGACGGTTTCAGCCGCCGCGGCACGCGCATCCAGCGTTCCACGACGCAAGATTTCCATTATCGACGCAGGGTCGCGTGCCAATGCCTCGCGACGTTCGCGAATTGGACGCAATGTTTCCTGCATTACGTTGTTCAAGAATTTTTTAACCTTTACATCGCCCAGGCCGCCATGTTCATAGTGCGCCGCCAATTCGTCATAGTTCGCATATTCTGGCAAGAACGCTGCAAAATGTTCTGGGCGTGCAAACACCGACAGATATATAAACACCGGATTGTCTGTTGTGTTTCCTGGGTCTTCTATACGAATATGATTTGGGTCGGTGAACATTGTTTTAACCTTGGCCGCGATTTCGTCCGCAGAATCTTTCAGATAAATACCGTTGTTCAAAGACTTGCTCATCTTTGCATTGCCGTCCGTCCCTGGCAGGCGCGCCGCCGATTTAGATTGCGGAACAACCGCGCGTGGCATTGTCAATGTTTCGCCATAAATACTGTTGAATTTATGCACGATTTCCGCCGCCTGTTCCAGCATAGGTAACTGGTCGTCGCCCACGGGCACAATATTCGCGTCAAACGCCGTGATGTCAGACGCCTGGGATATTGGATATGTAAAGAATCCAACCGGCACGCCACCGTTAAACTTTTCTTTTTGTGCAATTTCATTTTTAACCGTTGGATTACGTTGCAACCGCGCGACCGTCACCAGATTCATATAATAAAACGTCAGTTCGGTCAGTTCTGATACCTCGGACTGGATAAACATTGTGGTCTTGGCCGGGTCATAGCCAGCCGCCAACATATCCAGTGTGATTTCCATGACATTTTCGCGCACCTTGGCCGGATTATCAAAATTATCGGTCAGCCCCTGGGCATCGGCAATCATCGCATACATTTTTGCATAACCGCCGGCGTTTTGAATTGCGACATTTGGCATCAATGCCCCAACCATGTGTCCGATATGCAACGGGCCGGTGGGACGAATTCCTGTTAAAATAATATCTTTGGACATGATAATACTCTTACTGTTTTTCTTGTGCTTAATGATACGATATTTGTATGTAAAAATCAAAACAAAAAACGCGCCATTTCAGCGCGTTTTTCATAATTGTCTCGATTCCTATTATCTTTACCGAGAATAGAATTCAACGACCAATTCTGGGAACATCTGAACCGGATATGGAACATCCTGGAACGCCGGAATCCGTGCAAATGTCGCAGTGAAATTCGCGCTGTCAACGTTGATATAGTCTGGCCAGTTGCGTTCCGCAGATTCCAGTGCCAAAACAACCAACGGCATCTGTTTCGCTTTTTCGCTGACAGTGATAACATCGCCCGGCTTTACCTGGTATGATGCGATTTTAACGCGTTTGCCATTGACATAGATGTGACCGTGACTAATCAACTGGCGTGACGAGAAAACAGTCGGTGCCAATTTCGCACGATATACAACTGCGTCCAAACGACGTTCCAGCAAACCAATCAAGTTATCTGGGGTGTCGCCCTTCATATTGTCGGCTTCCAGGTAATATGCACGGAACTTTTTTTCACCGACATTGCCATAATAACCCTTTAATGTCTGTTTTGCACGCATCTGTTTTGCGTAATCAGACGAGTTGCCACCACGTGATGTTGGACCATGCTGACCCGGTTTATATTTACGTTTGTTAAATGGGGATTTTGCCTGGCCCCACAGGTTCACGCCCAAACTGCGGGCGATTTTCAATTTACGAGTGCTGCGTTTTGCGCCTGCTCTTGCCATAATGTTATCCTTTGTTTTTGGTTTTTAGGTGCCAGGCTTGTCACAGATTCCTTATCGCGTGCGGGACCAAAAAATCACCGTCGCCGTAATCAGTTCTGATTACCCAGCACGCCCAGTTTATAGTGTTTTTGACCGAAAATCAAGTATTTTCTGAATTCCCAGGCGATTTTTCACACCCATTTGGGTAATAAATTGTTCGGCGCGGGAAAAATCACGCCCGATTTGATTTGCCGCATGGGCGTCATCACTGACCAATACGGGGATATTACGCGCCGCAACGCCACGCATAATGCGCGCGCCCGGATACGGTTCGGAATAATGCGCGGAATATGGGGACGTATTTACCTCTAGCCCGATGCCAGCGGTGCGAATTGCATCCAACGCGCGATTTTCCGCCGGGGCCCATTGGTCGCCCGTGCCCAGACCCGTCTTCTTGAACAAATCCAGGTGCGCAATCCACGTGAACAACCCGGATGATGCCGCCACGGCAACATTTTCCCAATATTTGTTTAATATCGCCATCTGGTCCGCGGGCGCGGCATTTGCCGCATCGTGCGTATTGCATAAACGCCCATCGTGCACCACAAAATGCGCCGATCCGATTGTATAATCCGGTCGCAATATGCGCAACGCACGTTCAAATTCATCGCGCCAGGCGGGGTATGTGAAAAAGTCCACCTCCATCCCGCGCAGGATTCTTATGTCATATTTGCCCGCCAGTGCGTCCAGTTCGGCATAATGCGCGCGGAATTTTTCAATCGTCGCGTTAAAAGATTCTGAATAAATCCCGTCGTATCCGCCACGGCGCGCATACCAATACATACGCGCGCGACTGATTCCGGGATAGACGATAAAGTGATTTGATATTCCAATTGTGCGAAAACCCATTTCACATGCACGCGCCACCATCTGGGCCGATGTATTGCGGCCATCAAACCCAACTGTATGTGTGTGCAGTGTAAAATCCTGGGCCGTCGCCATTTGCATAACACCTTTAGAATTTCACCGACGGGGCATTACGCTGGGCCGTGTCATCGATTTCAAACAGTTTTTCGTGCGTTATGCCGAACATACGCGCGATAATGTTTGATGGGAATTGGTCAACCTGGGTATTCAGGGCCATAACGACACTGTTATAGAATTGGCGTGACGCCTGAATCTTAGTTTCTGTGTCGGTAATTTCACGCTGTAATTCCAGAAAGTTTTCATTTGCGCGCAATGTCGGATAATTTTCAGACAATGCGAAAATGCTTTTCAATGTTGCCGACAGGTGGTTTTCAGCCGCCGCGCGCGCGTCACCGGTGGCGTTCATTGCATTGCTGCGCGCGGCAACGACGGCATCCAGTGTTTCGCGTTCGTGTTTTGCCGCGCCACGCACCGTTTCCACCAGGTTCGGAATCAAATCATATCGACGCTTTAATTGCGTATCAATTGTGGCAAATGCCTCGCGCGCCTGGTTCTTGCGCGCAACCAGACCGTTATAAACGGCGATAACATATAAAATTAAAACTGCTGCAATTGCGATTGCTGTCCACATGATTAAAATCCTTTGGTTATTTGTTCCCATTTATTGTAGTGCAAATGATAAAAATTACAAGAAAATAACAACAATAGAGAGCAGAGTGCAGAGTGCAGAGTGCAGAGAGCAATGACGACACCCCGGCGCGTTGCGCCCCCCCCTCGCCAGAGGGGAACTTAGCACGTTCTTTACTCTCGTCATCCTGTGGCTTGACCACAGGATCCAGGTCATATAAATGTTGCGAGCAGACGCGAGCACAAACATTGCTCTCTACACTCTGCTCTCTTTAAGAAAAAAGACCACCCCGGCACTTCGTGCCACCCCTCCACCGGAGGGGAACTTGGTCCGCGACAGTGACCGATAATCATTGATCTCTGCACTCTGCTCTCTAATTAAAAACGGGGCGATGCCCCGTTTTTATGACTTCTTCCAGAATGCAAATCCACGTCTGGTTGATTTTTCCTCGCGCTGTTTTCTGTCTTCGATTGCACGACGGTGTTCGGCACGACGTTCGTGGAAACGACGCGCAGATTCCTCGTCCCGCTGAATCAATTTTAATTCAGTTACCGACAATTTGCCGTTACGAACTTCTTCGTCAAATTCGACAATGTCGTTTTCATTTAAAAATCTGATACCCGCTGCCTTTAACGCGCTGGAATGAACAAAAACATCATCGGTGTTACCATCGGCATTCGGTGTATCTGGTGTAATAAAACCAAAACATTTTTTACCGTTATACCATTTTACTTTGCCTTGACGCATAATCCTATCCTTTCTTATGCTTGTTATGGTTCTGTGTAATTCCCCCCAGAACCTGTGATAATTTTGTCTGAAATGGCGATGCAATGCAAGAAAATAACTTTCCTATGGATTTATGTGAAAATATGATATAATACGCGCCGGTAAAAAATTAAACGCGGGAAATTCCCGCGTTTTTTTCATTACGCCGTCGGTTTTTTATAGTAACGCTGGACCTCGGTCATGACAAAGTTAAACAGGCGACCTGACAGGCTGTCCAGTGGCACCGACCAACCACGGTGACCATATGGCATTGCCGCAACCAGGATAAAGTTCGTCATGAAACGGAAAATCTCTATCTCTTGGGCCTGGGTCAATGGGGCTGGCGCGTCAGTGATGTGAAAAACCTCGTTCTCGATGGCATCTTCCAGTTTGCCCATGATTAAATCCACAACCCGCTGGGGATAATACATCGTGCACTTTTTCGGGAATCCTTCGAATAACGAAACATTATTGCCCTGACCATACAAGATATTCCAGCCGACACGGTCAAATAGTTCTTCCAGACAGTTGCATATCAACAGATTGTATTCTTTTGCGCCCCCTTCCATAAAATCGGACAGGCGGCGTTCGATATTCTTGCTCTGGGCGGATTTCTTTTTACGCGAAATTTCATAGTGCGCATGCGTTTTACGTTCATATTCAAAGAACGTGCGAACCTGGCATATAATTTCCATTGGCACGACCAGGCCATCTTTGCCGATATCAATTATCAGTTTCGCATCACGATAATTACGTGGGTTTTCCATATCATAGAAGCCGTCCTTGACCGACAAAATGCGTTCCGGCATCATCTGGCGCACGCGTTCGATAAACGTCCGCGCCTGGGGTATCAGGTCAAACAGACACTTTACGCGCCACACATCTTGCAGGCGCAGACGCGGCGGCTGGATTTTATCCAGCGCACGCACCAAATCAACCGCAATCTGTTCGTGACCCGACCCGATAATCGACAAGACTGTTTCCGACGGGGTTGAAATGTATTTTTCTGATAATTTCTTGCGGATTTTATCGGCGATCGCCGTCGCCGACGCGGGGCGTTCATGCGCCGAAATAACGCCATAGACGGTGTCTGCAACCTCGTCCACGTATGATGCATAGTATTTCCCAACAACCTTTTCCAATGCGCGATGGATGTTTTTCTGGGCTCCCACGATAACCGTGACAATTGATGACACCGACAGGTCAATATTATGCCCCGCAACCGCGGTAAAGAATTGATTACGCATCGGGTCGGCATCCAAACGGTGATGGACAATATATGGCAACAGTGGGTTTATATCTGCGATACGTAATGGTTCATCAATCGCGCTATCTGTATCATAGTCATATCGCGCAACGGGGGCCTTGGGCGCACCAAAGCATTTGCCCAGGAAATAGAACATTTCGCGATACCAGGTCAAACTGTCTGAATACAGCGCGGTCAGATACTGGGCCGCCTGGTCATTTATACGACCGGACGCGCGCGCCTCTTCTATGATTGCCAGGTTTTTCCGTTCATTATCCGCAACCATATCGGCGATATAGCTATCGGTATACGGTTCTGTCATGACACATATACTCCATACTTACTTCATTATTGGGAACAGAATCACATCGCGCAGGGTTGGCTGGTCGAATATAATGCTGGCCAATCTGTCAACGCCGACACCCACCCCAGAAATCGGTGGGAAACCGTGTTCCATTGCACGAACGTAATCGTTGTCGGGGTTAAATGCCTCTTCGTCACCACCCGCAATGTTTTTCGCCTGTTGTTCAAATGCCGCCAATTGCTGAATTGGGTTGACCAATTCAGAATATCCCTTGCATAATTCTGCGCCACATACCAGCAACTGGAACATATCCAGGCAACGGTCATCGGCGTCACTGTGGCGCGCCAATGGCACCATATATGTCGGATAGTTATACAGGAACGTAGGCTGGACAATGCTGTCGCGAATCTTGCGCTTATACACATAGTCAACCAATGTCGGCACTGATTTCAAATCGTCCAGTTCGCCTGCGGGGAACATGCCCTGGTCTACCAGTTGTTTGCGCAATGCATCAACATCGTCAAAGTCCAGAATATTGCACCCGAACAGTTCGTTCATTTTCGCGGTGTAATCCATCATTTCGTATTTAGAAAAATCCAGTTCGGTGCCTTGGTATGAAATCTGTAACGTGCCACGGCAACGCTGAATCAGATTCTGAATCAGTTCCCATGTGAATTTCAAATTACGTTTCCAATCCCAATACGCCGCATACCATTCTACCATTGTGAATTCTTGCAGGTGCATGGCGTCCATACCCTCGTTACGGAAATCCTTGGCCACCTCGTACACGCGGTCAAACCCGGCACAGTTTGCCAATTTCAAGAACAATTCCGGCGAAATGCGCAACTGGAAATCCGCATCCAACGCGTTGTGATGGGTCAAGAACGGACGCGCCGCCGCCCCAGACGCAACATTTTGCATAACCGGGGTTTCTATTTCCAAAAATCCGTTATTATTCATAAATTCACGCCAATACTGTGTCATCTGGAAACGCCCCAATAATGTTTTGCGGGTTTCTGGGTTTGAAATAATATCCAAATACCGCTGACGATAGCGGGTTTCCGTGTCGGTCAGACCGTGGAACTTTTCCGGCAACGGACGCAGTGCCTTGGACAAAATGGTGTATTTTGCAACGCGCACCGTCAATTCGCCTGCGGTCGTGTGATACAATTCGCCGTCAATACCGATAAAATCGCCCAGGTCAACATTCGCCTTCATAAACTTGTACTGTTCTTCGCCCAATTCTTCGCGGGACATAGAAAACTGAATTTCACCGGCGATGTCATAAATACGGCCAAACATCAGTTTGCCCAGCCAACGCAACGCCGTTACGCGCCCCGCCAGTTTAACCGGTGTGCCGTCCGCCAATTCGCGGGCGTCTGAAATTGTGTGTGTGCGATCAAATTTATCTTTCCACACAACGCCGTCGCGGGCGCGAATATTTTCCGCCTTTTGCAGGCGCGCCTGTAATTCATTAGATGAAATGGTTGTGTTTTCTGACATTTTATTTTTTCCTTTGATGCACTGTTATAAAAAACGGACGCAGAGAAAGTGCGTCCGTCGTTAAAACTGATGGTCGCACGCCCGATTACAATTTTTTTTTCAAATTCATCGCTTTCATTTTGTGTTTGACCTGTTCTACGCCAGGGATTATCCCAAGCCCCCAGATTATTACGGAAAAATTTGCAAATGTAAAGCATAAATTGCACCACGCTGCACCAATAACAATTGTGCAAGAAAAAAAATTATTAAAAAAAATAATAATTCTACTTGTATTAAATCACATAAAATGTTATTTTCATCGCAACAATGGATTGTGAATTCATACCCGGGGCACGTCACCGCGTAAATTTGCAATAATCAAGTTACACAAAAACACAGGGGGGGCTTTTCTGATGAAAGCAAAACAGAAAAAAATGATACGTGCATGTGGCATCGCGGCGGCGGTGATTATTGCAGTATTTTTGGTTGTGAAATTCGTAATTTCGCATAAACCATATTCATATGCCGGAACGTTAGAGACGACCAAGGTTATTGTGTCGGCACGTGTTTCGTCTGATATTTCTGAATTCAATGTTGCCGAAGGGGACACGGTGTCCGCGGGTCAGACATTGCTGACCATGTCTTGCGATGCATATAAAATATTAGCACAACAGATTGACAACGATTATGCGCGTGCTGACGCCCTGGTCGCCAAGGGGCATATGTCCCAGGCCGAATACGACGTCGTTGCCCGTAACAAGCATGACAATGACCTGAAACTGTCGTGGTGCAATGTTACATCACCTATTGACGGTATGGTTATCACCAAATTCCGCGAGGTTGGCGAAATCGTCGCCCCGGGAACAACGCTGATATCGTTGGCCAATCCATACGACATTTGGGCATATTTCTATGTTCCATATGATATGTTACACAAACTAAACGTAGGCGATAATGTTGTTGGAACCCTGCCCGAGGCAGACGGAAAAAAATTCGTCGGTAAAATTATCAAAATCAATGAACAGGCCGAATTCACACCGAAAAACGTCCAGACCCGCGAAGAACGCACACGTCTGGTATATGGTGTCAAAGTCAAATTTGAAAATCCAGATTTAACACTGAAATCTGGCATGACAATTGAAAGCACTTTGTTACATGAATAAGCAAATTGGTATTGATATTTCGGGCGTAACCAAGCGTTTTGGGTCAATTATCGCATTGGACGATGTGTCCATGCAATTTAACCCGGGGACGCTGTATGGTGTAATTGGCCCGGCCGGCGCAGGCAAAACGACACTGTTTCGGTTGATGCTGCATTTGATGAAGCAAAACAGTGGCACAATCACATACACGGCCGGCGGCGCACCAATTGACTTTAACGACGCCCGTGCATCAATCGCATATATGCCACAAAGTCAGAGTTTATATGCCGATTTGTCGGTGGACGAACATTTGGATTTTTTTCGACGTCTGTATGGAATCCAAGATGATGAATACAAAAAGAAGCGAACCGAATTGTTACATATGGCACGTCTGGATAAATTTCTGAATCGAACGGCTGGAAATTTGTCGGGGGGAATGTATAAAAAACTGGGGCTGATTTGTGCATTGTTGCGCAGTCCACGCGTAATGCTGTTGGACGAGCCAACGAACGGTGTTGACCCAATCAGTCGCCGTGAATTTTGGGATTTATTACATAACGCGCAACAACAAGGTATTCTGGTTATCATGACCACCGCATACATGGACGAGGCCGAACGTTGCAGTTCGGTTGTCCTGATGGAACGCGGCCGCGTTCTTGGCACAGGCGAGCCACGCGAATTATTGCGCACCT
This sequence comes from uncultured Alphaproteobacteria bacterium, assembly GCA_934276735.1. Lineage (GTDB taxonomy): Bacteria > Pseudomonadota > Alphaproteobacteria > Rs-D84 > Rs-D84 > Enterousia. The sequence goes on from CAKQTG010000002.1 coordinate 238,944, forward strand.
CGCGGTCTGCGAATTTTGATGAATATTTCTTGAAACGCGGGGGCGCAAAATGACGAAATGCATTGTTGATGTGTCAAATCTGTATGTTCGTTTTGGCGATTTTTGTGCCGTGCGCGATGTATCGTTCCAGGTTGCCCGTGGGGAAATATTTGGGTTCTTGGGCGCGAACGGTGCTGGGAAAACAACAACCATACGCGTGCTGTGCGGATTGTTGCCGGCATCTGATGGCGGCGTTATTATTGATGGGCATACTTTCACCAACGGCAACGCAAACATTATCAAACAATGTGTCGGATATATGTCTCAGCATTTTACGTTATATGACGGTCTGTCGATAAAAGAAAATTTTGATTTTGCAGCCGCCCTGCGTGATTTACCGAAATCCGTGTATCTGCGTCGGCGGCGTGAATTATTAAAATTTATCGGTTTTGATGAAAAGTTATCCACCGTGGTGCGCGATTTACCCGGCGGCATTAAACAGGAAATCGCACTGTGCGTTGCCCTGTTGCACGATCCCAAGATTATATTTTTGGACGAGCCGACCGCCGGCGTAGCCCCAATGTCACGCGTGCGTTTTTGGTCGCTGATAAAAAAATTGGCTGCCGATGGCAAGACCATCTTTGTCACCACACATTATATGGACGAGGCAGAAAACTGTGACCGTATTGCGCTGATGCGTGCAGGCGAATTGATTGCGATTGATTCACCGGCGGATTTAAAAAAACAGACATTTGGCGACAGTCTGTATAACTTTACCCCACGCGTGGACAATCCGGTATTTCCGCCGAACAAAGTTTTGGATATTTGCGAACCGTATGGACGACACTGGCACATCAGATTTCGTGACGGTGTGGACGTCGCCGCCCAGGTTGCTAAATACAAAAAATATTTTGACATAAAAAAGATTTCACCATCACTGGAAGACGTATTCATCAGATTGGTAGAGGGGCAAAACCGATGAGATTTTTTTCCCGCGAACGTGCGGCGGCGATTTTTTCCAAAGAATGCAAGCACATCTTGCGCGATCCGTTCACGCTGATTATCGCGTTGCTGTTGCCGTTGGCAATCGTGCTGATATTGGGGAATTCTATCGAGTTTAATATTCGTTCAATCAAGATGGCGTATTACGACGCCGACCGCACCGAAAGTTCGCGCGAACTGATTGACACGTTTGGCAGTTCAGATTATTTCAAAACGTACCCGATTGACAATCCTGATGATGGGTTTAATGAAATATTGGCCGAACGCGCGCGCGCCGTTTTGGTTGTGCCACCTGATTTTGAACGCGAGATTTTTGCCGGTCGCACCGGCAACGTCCAGGTTATGGTTGATGGCGCAGACAATTCGTCTATTATCGCGATTACAAATTATATGACAACAATAAACACAAATGCCGCCACCAAGATTTTAAAGGTTGATGCATCTGCATCGCCACTGTCGTTCAAATCACGATACCTGTTTAACCCAGAACTGAATTCGCGGTGGTTTTCGGTACCGGGCCTGTCGGCGGCAATTATTGCACTGGTTGCAATTATGCTGACCACGCTGACGATTTGTCGCGAATGGGAAAAGGGTTCAATGGAAATGCTGCTGTCCACGCCGGCAACAACCCTGGAAATCATTGTGGGCAAGGTTTTGCCGTATGCGATTTTATCATTTATCGGATTTATCCTGGTGTTTATTGTGGCACGCACGGTATTTGGTGTTCCATTTGTCGGCAGTTATTTAACAATGACGCTGGCGACATTGATATTTATCCTGGGGTATTTATCAATGGGATTGCTAATATCTGTATCCACACATAAACAAGAGGTTGCAATTCAATTCGCATTGATTATCGGGCTGTTGCCGACGGTGGTATTATCGGGCTTTGTATTTCCGGTTGAATATATGGGCGGCATATACCAGGCCGTATCTGACGTATTTCCGGCGCGTTTTTATATTGAAATCACACGCGACCAATTCTTAAAGGGCAGTCCTATTACCGCCCTATGGCGTCAGTTTGCCGCAATCAGTGCGATTGCAGTTGTGCTGTTGGTGGCGTGTCTGACACGTTTTAAAAGGACGCTGGAATGAAAAAGAAACGTCTGCTTGGATTTTTCAAAAAAGAACTTATCGCGCTGTTGCGTGACCCTGTGTTGTTGGTCGCGGTTATGGTTATGCCAGCGGTCCAGTTGATTATTTACAGTGGCGCAATTACATTAGAGGCCAAGAATCTGCGTCTGGCGGTTGATATGACGCCTGGCGACGTTGTTATGGAAAAGGTTTATAATCACGCGATTGGTTCTGGGTGGTTTGTTCGCGCCGACGATTCCACACGCGACGCGGTATCTGTGGTTCAGTCTGGGGCGGCCGACGTGGCGATTGTCGCGCCCAGTGGCGGTCTGACGCGTGCATTGATGCGTGGCGAAGGCGAAATTCAAATTCTGATTGATTCAATGAATATATTAAAGGCCCAAAGCATAGAAGGCTATCTGGCCGGCGTTGTGATGTCAACGGTGCGCGAAATGAATTACGCCCTGCCTGCGTCGCCAATTCGGTTTGATATGCGTATTCTGTTTAACCCAGAACTTAGCACGCCGTGGTTTATGGTGCCGTCGTTGATTGCGGTGCTGGTGTTTTTGGCGTTGTTGATTTTGATTACGATTTCTATTACCAAGGAAAAAGAAAGTGGCACAATTGAAACACTGGTGTCTGCGCCAATATCAAAATATGAAATCATCTTGGGCAAGGTTTTGCCGTATATCTTGGTGTCGTTTTTGATTATGCTATCAATCCTGTTTATTGGTCGCACGGTGTTTGGTATTCCGTTTGTTGGGTCAAACTTTATGTTTATTCTGGGGTTCTTGGTTTTTTGCGTGCCTGCGTCGGGCATTGCGGTTTTATTGTCCAACTATACCAATACCCAGCAACAGGCATTACTGGGTGTCGTGATTGTTGCATTTATGTCGCTGATGTTATCAGGCGCGATTATCCCAACCGAAAATATGCCAACGTTATTACAGTATGTCAGTTCAATAAACCCGTTGTCGCATTACGCGTATATGGTTCGCAACATTATTCTAAAAGGGTCAGATATTGAATACTTTGCGCGCCAGTGTGCATATATGCTGGGGGTGGGCATAATAATATGGATTTTTGCAATTAAAAAGTTTAAAACAACATTATAAGGGGAAAAGATATGAAAAACTGTTATGGATTTATCGGGATACTGGGTGCGTTGGTGACGCTGGCAGCAAATGCTGATATGTATTCTGAATTGCAATCTGTGTATGAATCCAGCCCGGTTATCAACAGTGGGCGTGCGGCTGTTCGTGCGGCGGACGCAGATGTATCAGCGGCATCATCTGGGGCAAAACCGTATCTGGGACTGTCGGCGAATGCTGGCGCGGCACGAACCAAGGTCGGCGATTACACATTTGATTATAACCCAACGCAAGTTGGCGTTGAATTTCAACAAAATATATTCCAGGGATTTTCCACCATTGCCCAGATAAAGGGCGCACGCGCCGTTCGTGACGCAGAAACATCTGCGCTGTATGCGACGGAATCAGATGTATTTTTGAACACAATCAACGCCTATATCGCCGTCCTGCGTGCGGACGAGGTTTTGAAACTGAACCAAAACAACCAGCGCGTTTTACAAGAATACTATAATTATTGCGCCGATAACGCGCGTGTTGGCCGATTGACCAAGACCGATGTCGCCCAGGCATCTGCGCGTGTTGAAATGGCAAAATATGGTCTGGCCGACGCCCAGGCGAAATATGACAACGCGATTGAAACGTTCCGTCGCATTGCCGGAAATACGCCTGATAAATTCACAGAAATTGATTTGTCGCGCGTTGAAAAACTGTTCCCAGAATCGGTGGACGCCGCCAATGAATACGCGATGTCCAACCACCCCGCACTGCGTGCGCTGGAATCCAAGGAAAAGGCCGCACGTGAAAAAATCGTCGTCGCACGCAAGACTATATTGCCGTCGGTTGACGTCCGCGGTGCGGTTATGCAGATTGACGATATTCCATACATTGACCGCGCACGCGACAGTCGTATTGGTGTCTATCTGAAAATGCCCCTGTATGACAAGGGCAACGCGTTCGCCAACGTGGACAAGGTTCGTTCCACCGTTGACGGTATCCAAGAAGATACCATAAACACACGTCGTATGATTTCGGAATCACTGCACCAGGCGTGGAATATGTACACGGCCCAAGAATCTGCGATTGCCGCCGCCCAGGCCGGGGTCAAGGCGAACCAGATGGCACTGAACGGCACGCGTGACGAGCAAAAGCGTGGCCGTCGCACAGTGTTGGACGTGCTGAACGCGGAACAAGAATTGCTGAATACCCAGGTGTCCCTGGCCCAGGCAAAGTTCGGACGTATGTCGGCGTTCTTTTCGGTGCTGGCGGCGTCTGGCAAATTGACCCCAGAAAATCTGGGTCTGACAACCACAGACCAGAAATAAAAACCGGGGCATCGCCCCGTTTTTTTAGTGAGCAATGCGCAGAGAGCAATGACAGAGTGGGTAAGTAACAGAGTGATAAAGTGATACAGTTTTTTTCTACGAACATAATTCATTTTCTGCGGAATATTATTTTTAAGTCGTCATACCGGCGCAGGCCGGTATCCATTGCCCCGCAGGGACCGCCACCACTACCCCGGCCGCCTGGGGGCGTCCACCCCTTCGCCAGCGAAGGGGAATTCGATAGGGTCAAACTCTTGTCATTGCGAGCGTAGCGCGGCAATCCATAAAACGACACCCCGCCCTGCGGGCACCCCTCTGGCCAGAGGGGAACTTTATTTTACGGCTGTCGCGGACTAGGTTCTCCTCCTGTGGAGGAGTCCCGCGCAGCGGGGAGGTGGTCTTTGTATTTTACAACATTACGAATTCTCAAGACCACCCCGGCACTACGTGCCACCCCGACCCGGGCCCCGCGGAATTGTTAAATTCCGTGGGTGGTTCCCGGAGGGGAACCTGGTCCGCGACGAAAAAACAAGTGCGCCACCGGTGTGCCAAACTCTATCACCAAACCACTTTATCACTTGCCCACTTTCATTGCTCTCTGTTCAGAACCGTTGCATCATTGTGAATTCAATGGCGGTTTTCTTGAACTCGCGTTGCCACAGGTTGGAATCGCGCTGGGTATAACTGACCGTCAGGGTCGGAACAAATCCCCACACGTCCAATTTATTATTTGAAACAGACAACGAATAACGATGCGTGAAATCGTGCGCCGTAATCTTGGTCAACGCCCCATTGTGCGCCGTATACAGCCCATCATCGTATCGCGTCCAATAAACACTGGGTTCGCCATATACACTGAATCCCCACGGCAATTCTGCGCCAATGCCGATTGCGACATTGGGTTGCCAATACGCATAGGCGTCATTTATTGCCGTATTACGCGCAACGCCCCCACGTACAGTCGTATACAGACGCGCATTAAACGAATACGTCAGTCGCGCCGTTCCTGAATACGTTTGCCCGTCCAGAATATCGCCATAGTCATCGTATTTATTATCCAAGAACTGTAAATACAAACCGCCCGATAATTTGCGCGTAAAATCGTAATTCGTGTTCAGTTTCGCCCCGGCCGCCCAATTATATCTGTCCCAACCATACCAGCGACGTGCCGCCACACCCGCCAGCCACACGTCCCCGCGCGACCACAGATACCGTGGCCCCGTACTGGCGGTTAAATACAGGTCGTCATAGTCGTGCTTGTCATAAATGTTTGTGTAAATACCAACATCTGATTTCCACCGCCATTGGTCAGACAATTTGAATTCGTAATCGCCCCCCAGTTGAAAATTCGCCCCAACCGCCGATTCTGGTTCGTTTAATTTTCGGCAAAACGGGCCGAATATCGTCATCAGACATTCGTCACCACCGGTGGCATTATTGACATTATTATCAGGCGCGGCACCAAAATTAAAATACACGTTCCAATTTTTATTCTGGCGCACGACATAGCGATAATAGTTCATCATACGTTTTGCATCGTCAGATAAATTGTCCCCTGCCATTGCCAGGCGCAGATGATAATCTGCACGCGACCAACGGCCCTGGTGCATATAGCACAGTGCCAATTCAAACCGCACACGCGCCGCATCTGGGCGCGCGTCCAGTATTTTTTGGTATATGCGGATGGCAGCATCAATATCACCGCGCCGACTGGCGATTTGTGCCAGTAAAAACTGACGCTCGGTTTCCAATTCGGCGTTCCCGGTGTCCGGCATCATGGTTAAAATCTGGGTTGCGTGTTCTGTGTCGCCCGATTGCACCAATTTCCCCGCCAGTTGCATGGCCTGGGTCGTGGTCATTGTAATTTCGGTTGCGCCCTGGGGCGCGGTCGTCGTTGCATTGGCGCGCGACAACATCGGCATAGACGCCACCAGTAAAAATGCAAGCCGGAAACATTTCATTTCGCCAATCATACGACATACACGCCACGAATTCAAAACAAAAAAACCACCCAAACGGGTGGTTTTGAATATCTGGTGCGAGCAAAGGGGCTCGAACCCTCGACCTCAACCTTGGCAAGGTTGCGCTCTAGCCAACTGAGCTACGCTCGCACTGCGTGGCATATTCTGACATAAACTTTATACGATTGCAAGTATTATTTTCAAAAATGCAAAATAAAATCCCGAGCCGAACGCACGGGATTTTTTATTTAACGACCATCGCGATCGAACTGGGCCAGGGCCTCGTCCGCCTTGTCTTGGATGGTTGATGCTTTGGACAGTCCGCTGAAATTCTTGGAAAAATCCTTGAACAGCATTTTTAATTTTGCCAAACGCATTTTCAACGTGCCGTTTTCGCGACGGGCGGTGTCACGTTCGGTGGTAACCGTTGCGACCTGTTCATTCAGTTTTTCAATTTCACGCTGCATCTGGGCAATTTGTGCCTGTAACTGGTCAACCTGGGTATTCTGCTGGTCAACCTGGTTTTTTAACTGGTCGACCTGGGCATTCAGTTGTTTGTTTTGTGACATCAATTCGGCGTTCTGCTGATCAATCTCGGTTTTTAACTGGTCAACCTGGGCATTCAGTTGTTTGTTTTGTGATGTCAATTCGGCGTTCTGTTTTTCTTTTTCCAGCAATGGGATTTCTATGGCGTCATGCACGAATTCTTCACGTGTCTGCAATCTGTATGCTTTTTTGACCATTTGCGCCAAATCATTACCCAATACACGGGCCATTTCTTTCGTTTCATCATCCTTTGTCAACATTGCCAAATCGTCGCCGTCCCACATAAACGACTTGATTCTATTTATATTTGGAATATCTTCATTAAGCGTCTTCAAGATTTCCTGTTTTTTCAAATCATAATATTCTTGAAAAACCTCTTTAATCTGGTTGTTGGGGAGCTCTGCTCGTTCGCTCGCCAGCCCATTTAACAGCCTATTATACTCAGCTGGCGTTTTTGCTAACCGCGCAACATTTAACAACAACCGCCCCAAAGAATTCGGGTCTAGAACATGATAGCTCTGTACCGCCAATTGATAAAACAACAACTTGTCATCTTTATCATTTAATTTTGCAGCAATGTTCACTGCCGCCTGCACCGACTCTAAATTTGCCAGAATCCCATCTTTATACATGACTCGCGAATTTCCACCAAGGAACATACCGACCGCCATTCCAATATCACCTGGCAAGGCATTAACATATTCGCTTATTTTTTCCCATTGCTCTTTCGTTAACTTCTGTTTGTGAACCAAGTCCTGCATTTCCGCAGGATTGCGAAAGGTTCCTGATGTAAATATATTAAACGCTATATGTTTCAATGCACCATGAACAGTGATTTGATTATCTGTTTTAATTTCTGACATTATACGAATTCCTTTTTTGTTTCGGTCTCTCTCTCCACATCTACTTGTTTTCTGATATTATATCACAAAAATCAGCAAAATACAAAAAAAACGCCCCAGATGGGGCGTTCGTTGATATTTATAACCATTTCCACGGTTGCAGGGCCTTTAACAACCCGTATGCCGTGCGCTTGTCCGCAAACGTATGGCCACAACGTGGGCATACGATGAACGGCGCAATCATGGCCTTGACCTTTTTGAACAGCATCAGCCATACCAGCGCACCCGCCGCCCATACCGCAATTACCAATCCCCATGCGACATAGCCAAAGTATTTATCAACTGTGCTGGTGATGATTTTAATCACTGCGACATCAGATTTTGATAAATCGTTGTAAATCTTGGTCGCAACCGGCCATGTTGACGGACGCCATGGATAAACGTGTTTGATTCCATAATTGGTCAACAGCGTTGTGCCCAAGCCACCCGTATTTTTATCCAGTTGCTGTTTGACCGCATCGTCAATCATCTGGTCAACCTGGACCTGTAATACCTTGGTCAGTTCTTGTTCCACCTGGTCCAGTTTTTTGTTCACGATTGCCGCTGTCTGGTCAACCTGGGCGATACCCTTGTTCGCGTCCTTTATTCCCTGGTCGGCCGATGCAATTGCGCGATCGATACCACCGGTTTTAACGCCGAACCGTCCCATCAGACCGGTGACCTTTTTCGCGTCATCAGTGGCCTGGGCGGCCTGGCCCGTGGTCTTTTTCGCCGCAGCGGTGGCATCTGTTACCTTGCCCACGGCCTTTTCGGCAACCTTGACCTGGTCAATGGCCATGGATACAGGCTTTTCCAAATCAATAGACTTTTTAATACCGTCCAGCAATTTTTCATACTGTTCCACAATATTACGTTGCAGGTCAAAGAACATTGACACAACAATTGATTTCTTTATCGGACCCGCATACGTGTTTTTAACGTGCAACGGTGCCCAGAACGCAAATGCCAGCCACAACACCGATACAATCGCAAATATGCGTTTGGTCCATGTGATATAAGACGTCTTTTTTGCGACGGTTTTTGCGCCGTGCATATCGATGACCTCTACCTCTTTCTTTTTCATGTTTGCTCCTTTTTATTATCCCCTGAATTTTTCTTTGATTATTTCTTCGATGGCGTTTGCCTCTTGCTCGCGCGGGTCAATATCATAGACTTGTTCGTTTTCTTTTACAGAAACATAGTTTTCCTTGCTGGATTCAACAACGTTCTTTGGCAATGTGGTTTGATATTTATCCTGGAACGCGTGAACAGTTTCGTGCACCAGATAGCCCAAGACAACGCTGAAATCCGGTTCATGCAAAAACTCGTTATACAAATAGAACACACCATCAACATATCCGCCGACAATATCAGGCTCGTCCGGGTCAACCGTCTTAAACGATACGCGCTTGATATCAACATGCTTGTATGCCGCCAGGAAATAAATCAGCGTGCGCAGTATGGTCTTTTTATCCGCATCGTATGGATAGTCCGCCGACCACTGTTCAATATCACGGGCCAATTTATCCGGAAAATTATCATAGATATAACGCGCAAAAGATTCCGCAAATTTGCGTGCACTCTGTGGCTTGAACGCTGGGGCCAGTTCGGTGATTATCCGAATACGCTCGTTTAATTCACGCGTCGCATTTGCAAACCCATTTTGTGTGTCCATATCCCCTGTCCCTTGTGATATTACAATCTGGGTATATTTTATCTGATACGTTCGTTAAATGTCAACTTGTATGATTCTAAAATTTTATGCAATTCGGCAACGCCACGCGCACGCGATTGGTATGCCATCATCTCACGAACCGCGCGATAGTATGTATTTGCCGCAGACGCGTCGGTAAATGTCGCGATTTCTGTATGCGGAATCATTTCATATTTGCGATTGCCAGCCGACGCGCATACCAGTGTAAAGACATGTGACAATTTTGCAGACGACTTTAATGCCACCGCCAGATACAATTTATCAACATCGTTGATAACAACGTTTGGTGCGGGAACGGATTTTTCTGTCATTTTATTTGCCTCCTGTATATGTTTCAATAAAATCTGCCTTGAACTGGGCGAAACGTCCCTGCTCTATCGCTTCACGGATGCCGCGCATTAAATCCTGGTAAAACCACAAGTTATGCTGGGTCAATAATGTTGCCCCCAGAATTTCATTGCACTTTACCAGATGATGAATATATGCCCGCGATAATTTGCACGCCGGACAGCCACATTTATCGTCCAGTGGTGCCGCATCATCACGAAAGCGCGCGTTCTTCATATTCATTGTGCCGTGGCGCGTAAATGCCTGGGCCGTGCGGCCAGCGCGTGTTGGCATAACACAGTCAAACATATCAATTCCACGTTCAACCGCCCCCAAAATGTCCAGTGGCGTGCCCACCCCCATCAGATAACGTGGCTTGTCCGACGGCAACAGTGGCGTCGTCGTAGCAATCATATTAAACATGACATCCTGGGGTTCGCCCACCGCCAGACCGCCCACCGCATAACCATCAAAGCCAATGTCTGTCAGTTGTTTCGCTGATTTCTTGCGCAAGTCTGGAAAATCCGCCCCCTGGACAATACCGAATATGCCGTATCCTGGGCGGTCAATAAATGCGTCGCGACTGCGCCGCGCCCAGCGGGCAACCATTTCAACATTTTTTTCAACGCGTTCACGTGGGGCCGGCAGGTGCAGGCATTCGTCCAACGCCATTGTAATATTAGAATCCAACTGGTGCTGGATATGAACAGAATCCTCGGGCCGTAAAAAGTGTTTAATACCGCCGTCAATGTGCGATGTGAACTGGACGCCTTCTTCGGTCATTTTAACCAGATTGGACAACGACATAACCTGGAACCCGCCACTGTCAGTTAAAATCGGCCCATGCCAACCGCCGAATTTATGCAGGCCGCCCATTTTTTCAACCAAATCGCCACCTGGGCGCATCATCAGGTGATACGTGTTACCCAAAATAACCTGGGTGCCTGTGGCGGCAACCTGGTCCATTGTCAGTGCCTTGACCGTGGCAGCCGTTCCCACCGCCATAAATGCCGGGGTCTGAAATGTCCCGTGCGCAGTTTCAACTGAACCACGACGCGCCATGCCATCTGTTGCAATTAAATTGAATTTTAATGACATTTATTCCCCATCCTTTTTGAATAATAAACAACAATCACCGTATGAAAAAAATCTGTATTTTTCGGCAACGGCGTGCGCATACGCAGACTTCATTTTGTCCAGTCCCGCAAACGCCGAAACCAACATAAACAGCGTTGATTTTGGCAAATGAAAATTCGTCAGTAATATGTCAACCGCGCCGAATTTATATCCCGGCGTAATGAATATATCTGTCGTGTCACAAAACGGCACAACACGGCGACTGCGTTGCGATACTGGCAATTCACGATTGCGTATTGCCGCACTTTCCAATGTCCGCATTGACGTCGTTCCAACCGCAATGACACGATTTGCGTTGTTTATAATATCTGCCTGGGCCGGTGTGATTTGGCACCACTCGCTGTGCATTTTATGTTGGGATAAATCTTCGGTTTTAACCGGCATCCATGTGCCGGCCCCAACGTGCAAAGTGACCTTGACAATCGTTGCACCACGGCGCGTGATTTCGTCCATCAATTCAGGTGTAAAATGTAATCCTGCGGTCGGTGCGGCCATTGACCCGATTGGGTCAGCATATACCGTTTGATAGCGTTCACGATCAGAATCTTCCTGGTCGCGGTGCATGTATGGCGGCAATGGCATTTTGCCGATTTTATTCAGAACAGCAAAAACATCATCGCATAAAAATTCCAGTTTCAGACCACTGTCGGCGTCAGAATCCACAACGCGGATTTGCGTGCCGTCGGTCATTGTCAACGTGTCGCCCACCGCAATACGTGTAAATTTCTTGCACAGGCCCCACCACATATTTCCGCCCGCCGCGGTATGTAACGTGATTTCATACGTGTGCCCGACAGCGTCGGTCGCATCAAATCGCGCCGGAATAACACGCGAATTATTAAACACCACCACGTCGCCTGGACGAATATAATCCAAAAAATCCCGAATATGCCGGTCAAATAGCTCAACACCGACACCCCGCCCTGCGGGCACCCCCGACCCGGGCCCCGCGGAATTGTTAAATTCCGTGGGTGGTTCCGCCAGAGGGGAACTTTGCTCTGCAGTGGTTGCATCTTGTGTTTTTCTGAAACCGAAACCAGTTCCCCTCTGGCTAGAGGGGTGGCGCAACGCGCCGGGGTGTCGTTTTATCATCTCGGCCACCGCGGTGGCATCTTTCAGCACATCTTTGGCCGGCACATGCAACGCTGTCAACCCCAGAGACAACAAATAACGCTCGCGCTCATCATCGTATGAAAATTTCATATCGTGTGTGGCTTTATCATCAATCTCAATTACAAAACCGGTTGTCGGACAAAAAAAGTCAACGATATAGTTTCCGATTACTGTTTGACGGTTAAAATTCAATCCGTTTATTTTTTTGCCATTTATTTGACGCCACAATAATGCTTCTGGCAAACTGCCAGCGCGACGCAATTCTGCGGCACGTGCCAACAATTCTTTATTTCGCGGCAACACCGACACCCCGCCCTGCGGGCACCCCTCTGGCCAGAGGGGAACTGGTTTCACCACCAACATACGAGATGCGTCACGGCGCGCCAACGGATGCGACGCAATCAATTCAGACGGCAACTCAAAATCAAAATCCGATGTGTGTAACATATTATTTCTTGAAATCTAATCCCTGGTCAGCATAGTTTTCCGCCTTGTCTTCCCAATCTGGTTCAACACGCACAAATAAATGCAGACGCGCGTTCACGCCCCACTGGTTCTGGATATCGTGACGCGCCGCGGTGCCAATTTGCTTTAACTGTTCGCCACCACGGCCAATTACAATCTTTTTGTGTGCATCATTTCGCACGGCAATCTTTTGATATATGTCCAGAACGCCATCTGGGTCAACATCAACGCGTTCAGTCAAAACATTGATATGATACGGCAGTTCTTGGTGAATATATTTGTAAATCTTTTCCCGGGTCAATTCAGATAAATACAGGTTATCAGGCACATCAACTGCATCCGATGCATCAAACAAATACGGAGACGCTGGCATTACCATCGCCAACGATTCCAACATTCCATCAATCCCGTCGTTTTTCAGCGCAGAAATCATAAATATTTCGCGCCAGGGAGCCATTTTGGACAATTCATCAACAATCGGCAACAGGTCTTGCTTGCGCACGGAATCAACCTTGTTCAGTGCAACAAACAGATTTTTATGTTCACTGATTTTCTGAACCAGGCCACGAATTGTCGCCGTCACACCCTTTTGTGCGTCCATAATCAACAGCACCGCATCCGCGTCTGAAATTGCTGACATAGCCGCACCAACCATCGCCCGGTCCAGGCGACGCTTCGGCACAAACACGCCCGGCGTGTCCACCAGTATAACCTGGCGATTGCCGACCATTTTCACCGCCCGCAAATTAGTGCGCGTGGTTTGCACCTTGTGCGAAACGATGGACACCTTGCGCCCCATAATGCGATTTAATAATGTGCTTTTCCCGGCATTTGTTGGACCAACAATGGCAACAAAGCCCGAATATGTTTTTTCATTTTTCGTATTCATACCGCGCAGAATACCACAGCAAAACTAAAAGTGAATAAAAATCTTGCAAATCAATATACAGATTGTAAAATTCATCACCAGAGAGAGAGGGTGCAACAAAAAAGGCAAAATACCATGCAACTGACTGGCCCCGAAATTCTGCGCCGTATGCAAATAAAAAATCCAAACAACCCTGACGCGCGTCCCGACATTGTAATTGAACCGTTTAACAGCACATGCCTGGGCAGTAACAGTTATGACCTGCACCTGGGGAATTTGTTACGCGTATATACCCAGACAATTCCAGCAGGTATGCGGCCTGCGATTAAATACGACCCTATGCGCCACGATTGGTCAATGCGCGATTGGTTCTATGACGCGCCAAAATACCAAGATTATCTGGCACACCCTGAAAAATATGATTTTCGTAATCCACAATATTTGCTAAACCCATGTGATGAAAAATCGCACCGAACAACCGATATTGAAATTCCGGATTCGGGTCTGATTTTATCACCAAGTATTGGTTACCTGGGCGCGACGGTTGAATACACCGAAACGCGCAACCTGTTTCCGTATATTGATGGCAAATCATCGGTGGGGCGCAACTTTATATTAAACCACCACACGGCAGGGCGCGGCGACGACGGTTTTTGTGGCCAATGGACATTAGAAATCCGTGTTCTGTATCCAACGGTTGTATTCCCGAATATGCGCATAGGCCAGATTTATTACGAAGAATTCAGCGGTGCACGTAATCCATACGATAAAAACCCTGCCAGCCATTATAATAGCCAGCGCGGTCCGACCGCTGCGGCGATTATCCCGATTGATAATATCAAAACACGCTGATAAAAAACCGCCAACTGGCGGTTTTTATTTTACTTTAACTTTTTCGTCCATTCGTTATCTGGGAAATTAGTCCGCAACATTTCAGCATATCCGGCGGCCTGGGACGGCAAACCGATTGCGGTATAACATTCCGTCAGACGAAATAATGCCTCGGGCGTCATGGCGGTTTCCTGGGCACCATCAATCACAGATTGCAGATTTGAAATCGCACTGGTCCAATTTTGTTGCGCCATATCGTGACGCGCAGAATACATAACCTTGCCAGCCAGATAATTCTTTAATATTAAAATCTTGTTTTCTGCATTTTTCGCATATGGCGAATTCGGGAAACGCGCAACCAGTTGTTGGAATTGTTGCATGGCATATGCTGACATACCGGGCTCGCGACGAACGTCACTGACCTGGCGATAATAGCACATACCACGCAAATACATCATATATGGCACATCGGCATGTCCCGGATGAAAACGCATAAAACGGTCAATCGCCAAAATCGCCCCCGCAAAGTCATCGTCCAGATAATGCGAATACGCCGCCATTACCAGTGCATCTGCGGCCCATGGACTGGACGGATACTGGGATTCGGCCTTTAAGAATTCGGTTGCAGCGGCGTCATAATTCTTGTCATTAAATTCATCATATGCCGTTGCATATATTTGTGTCAGTGGCTGTTGTGGCTCAATCTTTTCGCCGCCCCCGCACGATGCCAGCACAAAAATCGCACCACATAACGCAATTATTTTTTTCATTTATTTCCTGCCTTGATTTTACATTACAAAGGTGAGTATAATCTAAACTATGAATCTAGGCAAACATATTTTCGGGGTTGGTGCCATGACCGGCATCAGCCGCATATTTGGTTTTGTGCGCGACATGCTGATTGCGCGTGTATTGGGCGCAGGACGCCTGTCTGACGTGTTTCTGGCAGCGTTCAAGTTGCCGAATTTATTCCGCGACCTGTTGGGCGAAGGGGCCCTGTCGGCGATATTTATCCCAATGTATACCGATTCAAAAAAAGACGATGCGTTTGCAAAAAATGTGTTTTCGTGGTTGATGGTCGTATTGCTGGGAATAACGATACTGTTCGAAATATTTATGCCGTTGGTTGTGTGGGGACTGGCCCCGGGTTTTGCCAATGTTCCGGGCAAGATGGATTTGACCGTCATCATTTCGCGCATTATGTTCTTTTATGTGATATTTGTGTGCGCGTCGGCGTTTTTATCGGCGATATTGAACGCATGCTCGCGTTTCTTGCTGGCGGCATTTATGCCGGTGCTGTTGAATATTATGCTGATTTGTGTACTGTTGGCGGCGGCATACTTTAATATCACCGATGGCGTGCTGTATCTGATGGCGGGCACGGTTGTCGCATCGGGCGTGATTCAGTTTGGAATCCTGTGGCATCGCATACGACGCAAGCATTTTGGACTGCGACTGGTGCGACCAAAATGGACCCCGGGCATAAAGCATATGTTCAGTCGCCTGGGTATCAGTATTATCGGCAACGGATTTTACCAGATTACGATTATCGTCGGCACATTGGTTGCCAGTTTCCAGTCTGGTGCGGTGTCATGGCTGTATTATTCTGACCGAATTGTCCAGTTGCCATTTGCGATGATTGGATTAGCGGTGGGAACAGTGCTGATGTCATCAATATCAAACGCCCTGGCGAATCAGAATATGCGCAGCGTATATATCCAACAGAATTCATCACTGCGCCGGTCAATGATGTTGATTATGCCGTGCGTGGCGGGGCTGTTCGTATTGGCGCACCCGATTATCAGATACCTGTTCCAGTATGGCGCGTGGACGGCAGAATCAACACACGCGGTTGCATTGGCGATTATGATTCAGGTTTTCGCCCTGCCCGCGATGATGGTCAGCCAGATTTACAGCAAGACCCTGTATGCGTCCCAAGATGTCAAGACGCCTGTCCGCACCAGTATGATTTCGCTGGGGGTGGCGGCGGTGATTTATCTGGCACTGTTTCCGGTGGCGGGATATTTGGCGATACCAATTGGTATCGTGGCCAGTGGGTACTTGAAAAACTATCTGTTGGGACGGGCGTGTCGTCAACGTGAATTGGTGCACCATGATGGCCGCACAATACGTGCAATTGCTGTTTTTGGGATTTTATCCGCGGTGCTGGGCGTGGGACTGTGGTTCGTGCCGATTACCAGTATTTGGATGTTATTCGCGGCAATCGCGGGATATGGGGCAATCTATCTGCCGGTGGCATACGTAATTGACCGAAAAATATAGCCCAAATAATAAAGTTGAAACTGGGACTTTTATGTGATAGAATTGAAATCATAAGAGAATGTAAGGAGTCCCAACTATGAAAAAAATCGTTTCATTGGCAGCTTTGACTGCTATCTTGGCGGGTTGCGCGGGCAACAACGCAACTAATGCACCGGCGGGCTATGGTTCTGATGGCTTTGGCGAAGAAACCCTGGTTACCAGCGGCGGCGACAAAAGCCTGAATGCCGCATATCTGATGGCACCGGCACCTAAATACTATGTCGGCAGCGCATACAAGGTCGAAGATGTTCAGTATATCCCAGCCGAAGATTTAAACTATAACCAGACCGGTATCGCGGGTATTATCCCAACCGAATTGAACGGCACAAAAACCAGCAACGGCGAAACATTTGATGCGAACCAGATGGTCGCAACCAGCAAGACGTTACCACTGCCTACAATTGCACGTGTAACCAACTTGGACAACGGTCAATCGGTCGTCGTTCGCGTGAACAACCGCGGTCCATTTGTGAACACACGTATTATGGACTTGTCGCCGGCCGCTGCCGCACGTATCGGTATGAATGGCCAGTCCAAGGTCCAGGTCCAGGTTATGGCCCAGGAATCCACCGCGGTTAAAAATGCAACGATTGGCGCGAATACACCAGCACAGCCAGCAATTGTTGAAACAACGACTGTGACTGAAACGGTTGTCCAGCCGGCGCAAACTGCAACATCCGGTGAATACAGCGTCCAAGTTGCGGCGTTCTATGCCGAAGACAGTGCAGAAAACCTGGCGGCACGTATGCGCACATACGGTGATGCCACCGTTGTCAAAGAAGGCGACATGTACAAGGTTCGTATTGTGAATCTGGATGCGCCAAAGGCACGTGCGGTTATTGACGCCCTGCGTAATAACGAAGGAATGGCCCCAGGCCTGTTAAAAAATGGTCGTTGGATAAACGCCGACAGCATTTAAAAAACGCCCCACCGGGGCGTTTTTTTTATTAGAGAGCAATGAAAAAGTGAGTAAGTGACAGAGTGATAAAGTGATATAGTTTTAGAATAGAAAACTATTCATGTGTCGCCTGCGGACTGCGTCCTTGCCGCAACCTTCGCGTACCGCTCGGTTTCATTGCGAGCGAAGCGCGGCAATCCATAAAACGACACCCCGGTGCTGCGCACCACCCCTCTCGCCCGAGGGGAACTTTATTTCGTTTCCGTTGCGGAACAAGTTCTCCTCCTGTGGAGGAGTCCCGCGCAGCGGAGAGGTGGTCTTTTTTATACATATATCAACATTACGAATTCTCAAGACCACCCCGGCACTGCGTGCCACCCCGCCCCGGGCCCCGCGGAATTGTTAAATTCCGTGGGAGGTTCCCGGAGGGGAACTTGGACCGCGACTAAGACATAAAATAAACACAAATACACCGCCCTTGTCATTCCTGCGCAGGCAGGAATAGGGTCTATGCAGTGCGAGCGGACACGAGCCGTATCCAAACAGTTGCGGATTTATTATTGGTGAATAATTGCCGAATTACGACCAACCAAGGGAACACAATGGACCCCGGCCTGCGCCGGGGTGACGACAGCGTGTGGTTTGTTGTCCAATTTTTTCGGACATGGTTCAAATTTATGTCGCAGAATTTTTCTTAGGTGTCATCCTGTGGCTTGACCACAGGATCCAGGTCTTATAAATGTTGCGCGCCGATGGCGCGCGTCATTGCTCTCTGCTCTCTGCGCATTGCTCTCTATAAAAAAATACCCGCCGGATGCATCGCTGGTAAGTGATACAGAAAGGAACGGTGGGGTATTTTATTCTGCGCACAATAACGCCCATTGTGATATTTTTCACCAGATCTTTTATTTTTACCAGGCCTGCCGAAACGCCACAGAGAAATCACATACTCGTTTGTAATAACAATTCGCTTTTAATTGTCGGGCGGTGGGGTATAATCGGGGCATGAAGAAACTGAGTGATGATGATATCTTGGCAATGGCGGGGGGCGATTTTGTCCCGGATGCGCGCGCCGTCAACAAATCTGTGCGGGCGAAATTACGCCTGGGGACACTGATACCTGACACGCCGAACGATGTGCCAAAATATGCACGATTGGACCTGCACCAGATGACCGAAGACCAGGCGTGGAACGCGATCATGGAACTGGCCATGTCGGGCGTGCGGCGCGCACAAATCATCACTGGCGCGTCGGGCATTTTGCACCAGAAATTTCCGCAATGGGCACGCGAAAGTATCTTGAGCCCATATATAATGGAATTTGCACCAATCAATAATGGCAGTTTTGATGTTCGCTTTCGTCGCATGACGCGCGACGCATAGTTTGTTACCGGTGTTTATATCCGCAATGTTTTATCATCGTTGTTGGGTCAATCGAGTATTTATTGCCCCGGGCCGCGTCTGGCGTGATGGCATAGTGCAGATGGGGTCCCGTGCTGACGCCTGTGCTGCCCACCTGGCCGATACGACAGCCGGCCGATACGCGTTCGCCCTGTTTTACCAATGCCTTGCTGAGGTGGCAATACGTGCTGGCATAATTATTATCGTGCGTGATTTTTATATAGATTCCACATGGATCGACTCTGGGGTTGGTCACGACCGTGGTGACAGTGCCATCGGCGGCGGCAAATACATCGGTGCCCATGGTCGCCGAAATATCAATACCGTAATGCATACGCCGCGTTTTATGCACAGGGTGAATTCGATACCCAAACGGCGACGTTATAATCATTGGGTCCGCTATCAGTGGGCACCCCGTAGGCAGGCGATTCCCCACCGGCGTTTTTTCAACAACCGGGCGACATGTGCGCGTGCCGGCAACCGCCCCCGTTGTAACGGGCGATGGTGACGGCGACGGCGCGGGTGTCGCGACAATCGGATTATTTGGCGCGGGCGCAGGCGGTTGTGGTTGTGCGGTAACCGGCGGTGTCGTCGTAATCGGGGTCGGCGTGACGGGTTGCGCATCTGGCGTTGGGACGGCGGGCGTTGTCGGCACCGCCGGCGTGGTGGGCGTCGTATATCCCGCCGCGGCCAGGTCGGCCATTGCCGCCCGGGTCAGACGATCTATTTCGGCCTGCTCTTCCTCGAATGTAATGCCGGCGTATGGGCACCCGGAAATACAATGCCCATTTTCATCGTATTCTGATTCAAATGGCGTGTATCCTTCGGTCAGAACCGCCATCCGCTGGGTAAATGACAGGTCGTTAAATGTTTTCGGAAATTGTTGCGCCTGTAACAGACTGGCCGCCGTTGCCGCTGACGCCACCAGTATCAATCCACCCAAAACAAATATATTCCGCGCTTTCATTGTCCCAGATATTATAACACATTTTTTTACTGACGTGATGGCTTTTTTGTGTATAATCCCCACCAGAGGCCTAATAAATGACAGTATATGATCATATCCGCCGTAATAACATCAAGACCGCTGTTCTGGTCGCGGCATTTCCACTGATTTTTATCGCACTGGTGTTTTTGTTTGTGTGGTGCGTGGCACCGATTGAAACCGCCGTGCGCACCACCGCCCAGGTTGCAATTCCGACATTTATCGCGTGTGGCGTATGGATGATAATATCGTGGGCATTTGGTGATTCGATGATGCTGAACGCGGCGCACGCAACTGAAATACACGATGATGACAAACAGAATCGCGAAATTTTCCGCGCGGTTGAAAATGTCGCACTGGCGGCCGGGTTGCCACGACCACGCGTATATATAATTGATGACGATTCTATGAACGCATTTGCCACCGGGCGCAGTCCCCGCGACGCGTCGGTTGCATTGACACGCGGCATTGTAAAGCGGCTGAGCCGTCTGGAACTGGAAGGAGTAATTGCCCACGAAATGGCGCACATTGGCAACCGCGATATTCGGTTGGATATGTTGCTGATTACAGGTGTCGGTGTCACAGTCTTTGCCGCCGATGTGATTGGTCGCACAATTATGTATGGTGGCGCGCGCAACGACGATGATAATAAAAACGGCGGTGCTGCCGTGCTGCTGATGGTGTGGCTGGCGTTTATGGTATTTAATTTGATTATCACGCCACTGTTGCGGATGGCGGTATCACGCAACCGCGAATACGCCGCCGACGCCACCGGGGCCCAGATAACACGCAACCCGCGCGCGCTGGCGTCGGCATTGCGCAAGATTACAACCGACGCGCGCGTTGAATGCCTGGACAAGACGGCATCAATGGCGGCCGTGTGTATCGCCGATCCGCGGGGACTGCGCGAATTCGCGTCCAGCCTGATGGCAACGCACCCGCCGGTGGAAAAACGTATTGAAAGACTGGAATCAATGGCATAAAAGGAGTATGTGATGGCTAACCTGCACTTTCATTATGGGACAATGGGATGTTCCAAGTCGGCACAACTGATTATCAATGCGTATAACCAGAACAAAAACGGCAACCAGACCGAGGTGCTGAAACCCAAAACCGACAATCGATTCAGTGCAGACCGCGTTGATTCGCGCGTTGGGATATCGGTTGACGCGATTGTGCGGGAAAATCTGGTTGATTATGCACCAGACACGAATACAAAAATGGTCCTGGTGGACGAGGTTCAGTTTTTCACCCCTGCCGATATTGACCGCCTGGTCAAAATCGCGGACAGTCGCCCAATTATCATCATGTGTTATGGCCTGATGGTGGACAGTAACGAACACCTGTTCCCGGCGTCCCAACGATTGATAGAGGTTGGCGCAAAACTGCACCGCATGGAATCCACATGCCAGATTCCGGGTTGCATGCACCTGGCGACACACCATTTGCGTTTTGATGCAAACGGCAACGTCGTGCGCGCAGGCGAACAGATCGCCGTCGGGGACAGCAATTATAAATCCGTCTGTCGCCAGCATTTTAACGCGCTGTATCACGCGGCCGGCGCGGACGAACGTGGCAGTCGATAAAAAAGATTATTTTTTCTTGCAATCCGAATAAAAATGTATAAAATATAACAACGTTGCGCCCATGGCTCAATTGGATAGAGCATCTGACTACGGATCAGAAGGTTGAGGGTTCGAATCCTTCTGGGCGCGCCATAAATTCAACCGCCGCTTGCCGGCGGTTTAATTTATGCTATGTGTCCAAGGGTTCGAACCCGACCAGAGGGTTCGTACCGCAGCAAAAAGGCGGAAACGCGCCGGTCCACCGTAGTTTTAACGAAGGTGGATTTTGCCAGGTCGGCGTCAGCCAATCTTCTGGGCGCGCCAGTTTAATGAATAACACCGCCTTGTGCGGTGTTTTTCATTAAAGTGTTGTACGCCCCAGGATTTGAACCCGACCAGAGGGTTCGACAATGAGTAGGCAAGCCAAGTGACAACGCGGGCGAGCCGTCACGAATGCCACGCAGGTATTGCGCATGTGCGCGATACCGAGTGTATCTTCTGGGCGCGCCAGTTTAATGAAGAACACCGCCTTGTGCGGTGTTTTTATTCCCCTATCAAAATGCCAGGGATAATCCGACGCGTGGCGTTATGCTGGTTGCGTGTGGTCGCGCGATGTAATTGTAATCGGCACCCAACGTGAACGACACGTGCGAAATATGCAGCACCACGCCCGCCGACACACCGCCGATAAACCCATACCCTGTTTCTGATTCAGACGGCCGACCATCATTATAATCCAACGAAAAATCATAATAGTTTGCCCCCGCCGACAGGCCGACATATGTGCCAAACCACCGTGTCTGGACCAGGTCGTAATAAATACTGGCCATCAAGGACTGTTGATCCAATGACGCGTCCGTCTGGGTCAGCCATGATGAAAACAGTTCACTGACCGTGTCGCGCTTTTGATACGTCAACTGGATACGCGTGCGATTATTGCGCATGCCGGCCCCGATATTGAAAACGCCGGTAAAGCCACCCATGTCATACCCGTGAATACGGACGTCTGAATATGTCATACCAAAATCAGACGTCAGATATGGCGTCCATGTGCCCATACTGTAAATACCCGCGCGTGCCGCGCATGGCATGGCGGTAATGATTGCGGCAATAAATAAAAATCGTTTCATAATGCGGTCCCCCGGTCCCTGTGTTTATATCCCCACAATAGCACGCCGTCGCCATCAATGGCAAGGGCCAAGTTGCGCGAATAATGTCTGCTTGTGTTTTCGGCAAAACTGTTATATAATTTCAAACGCAGTGGCGGGTTGCCATTGTGGGGTGTAAGAACCTTGAACTTATGCATCCGCAGGGATGTAAAAAACTCCAACCGATGTGGTTGGAGGGCTCGTGAATATATTGAATAAACGGCACTATTTCATAAGTTATAGTTCTTAACCTCCAACCACCTGATTTTCTGGTGGTTTTCTTTTTTGGGGGGCGCATATGAAAATCGGTGTTCAAATTGAGCAAATTCGCCAAGAAATGGGGCTGTCTGTTGTGTTTATGTGCAACGCCATGGATTTGACGCCTGGCGAATACGAACGCCTGGCCGTCGGACGGTATACCTTAAATACATTTCAATTGATTAGTTTTATCAGTGCAACGCACCACAGCCTGGTATTTTAAAAGTGAGTAAGTGATATAGTGATTTAGTTTTAGAATAGAAAACTTAAAAACTTGTCATTCCTGCGCAGGCAGGAATAGGGACTATACAGTGCGAGCGAACGCGAGCCCATGTCCGAGCAATCGCGGATTTATTATTGGGGACTAATCGCCCAATTACAACATACCAAGGGAACACAATGGACCCCGACCTTCGTCGGTATGACGACTTAAAAATAATATTCCGCAGAAAAATGAATTATGTTCGTAGCAAAAAACTTAAAAACTTGTCATTCCTGCGCAGGCAGGAATAGGGTCTAAGAAATTACTTATGCTCATTGTTGCACAATATACGCAAAAATAAGGACCTAACCACACAACACCATCATACCGGCGCAGGAGGGTCACCATTGTGTTTCCTTGGCATGTCGTAATCGGGCGATTGGTCCCCAATAATAAAATCTGCGATTGTTTGGATATGGCTCGCGTTTGCTCGCACTGTATAGCCCCTATTCCTGCCTGCGCAGGAATGACAATAAAGAGTGTCCGCCATTGGCGGACACATCCATTGCTCTCTGCTCTCTACACTCTGCTCTCTAAAAAAACGCCCCGGGGGGGCGTTTTTTTACATCATGCCTGGCATGCCGCCACCCATCGCTGGCGTGGCTGGTTTTTCTTCGGGGATTTCGGACATTACGCATCCCGTGGTCAGGATTGCGCCCGCGGTTGATGCCGCCGCCTGGATTGCGGTTTTCACAACCTTGGCCGGGTCAATAATGCCCGCCGCCATCATATCGACATATTCGCCGGTCTGGGCATTGTATCCGAAATTATAGTCGTTCGATTCCGAAACCTTGCCCACGACGATTTCACCCGATACGCCCGCGTTTTCGGCAATCTGGGCACATGGGGCAACGATTGCACGGCGAACGATATCAATACCGACATTCTGGTCAGTGTTCGCGCCATGAACATTTGCCAATGCCGCCGCCGCACGAACCAGCGCAATACCGCCACCGGCCACGATACCATCGGCAACCGCCGCACGTGTCGCCGCCAATGCGTCGTCAACACGGTCTTTCTTTTCTTTAACTTCGACCTCGGTCATGCCGCCAACCTTGATAACGGCGACGCCACCGACCAATTTCGCCAGACGTTCAGACAATTTTTCACGATCATATTCCGATGTCGTTGTGGACAACAGTTTGCGAATTTCGTCCGCACGCGCGTCAATGGCCGATTTGTCACCCGCGCCCTGGGCAATCAGGGTTGAATCCTTGCTGACGACGACCTTTTTCGCACTGCCCAGCACCGCCGGGGTAATGTTTTCAAATGTCATACCCATATCGTCCGAAATAACGGTTGCGCCGGTCACCGCCGCGATATCTTTCAGCATTTCCTTGCGGCGATCGCCAAAGCCTGGGGCCTTGACCGCGCAAACTTTCAGGCCACCGCGCAGACGGTTCAGCACCAATGTCGCCAACGCTTCGGATTCAACATCTTCGGCAATAATCAACAGCGGGCGTCCAGATTGTGCGATTGGTTCCAAAATTGGCAGCAATGCCTGGAGTCCTGTGATTTTCTTTTCAGAAACCAGGATTTGCGCGCTGTCCAATTCCGCCAGCATTTTTTCGCTGTTTGTGACAAAGTATGGCGACATGAATCCCTGGTCAAACTGCATCCCCTCGACCACGTCGATTTCGGTCTCTAACCCTTTGGCCTCTTCGACTGTAATTACGCCTTCGCGGCCAACCTTTTCCATTGCGCCGGCGATTTTTTCACCGATATCACGGTCGGAATTCGCAGAAATTGTCGCGACCTGGGCGATTTCCGCGCTGTCTTTGACCGGGCGGGCATGTGCGTCAATATCGGCAACAACCGCCGACACCGCCATATCAATACCGCGCTTTACATCCATCGGGTTCATACCCGCGGCGATAACACGGCGACCCTCGCGTATAATTTTTTGTGCCAGGACGGTTGCGGTTGTTGTGCCGTCACCCGCATCATCACCGGCCTTTTTCGCCACTTCTTGGACCATGCGGGCACCGATGTTTTCCGCCGGGTCTTTCAGTGATACGGCCTTGGCCACGGTCACGCCGTCCTTGGTTGCGACCGGCGCGCCATACGATTTTTCAATGATTACCGTGCGACCCTTGGGCCCCATGGTGATTTTAACGGCATCGGCCAATTTATCAACGCCCGCCGCCAGTTTATCTGTATCGAAAACAATATTTTTTGCCATAATTTTGTCCTTTGATTATTCCAAAATTCCCAAAATGTCAGATTCTTTGATTAAAACATAATCGGTGCCGTCAATTTTAACCTCGTTCGCGGACGATGCCCATTTCGCAAACAGGACAGTATCGCCAACTTTGACACTCATAGGGACGCGCGCACCGTGTTCATATACGCCATCGCCCACCGCAACAACGCGACCACGCGATGGTTTTTCCTTGGCGTTATCGGGGATAATAATTCCGCCAGCGGTTTTAGATTCTTCGTTCAACCGCGTCAGTAAAACATAATTATGTAAAGGTTTCATCATGTTAAAATCTCCTTGTTCCACGTATATATAATGCGCTGCTGATGAATTTCAATACTTGATTTTACGTTTTGTGTATAATATCCTGAGCAAACAAAATATCAGGGGGCAAATATGTATGATTCTGACAATGTTTTTGCGAAAATTATCGCGGGGCAAATCCCGTGCAAACAGGTTTACAGTGACGAATACGCACTGGCTTTTTTTGATGTAAACCCGCGTGCCAAAACGCACGTCCTGGTTGTGCCACGTGGCGAATATACCGATATTTATGATTTTACTGCAAATGCGCCGGCGGAATTACAGCGCGGTTTTTGGGCGGCAGTACGCAAAACCGCGGATACATTGGGATTAAATAAGAATTTCCGCGCAGTCGCCAACACGGGCACAGGTGCTGGCCAATCGGTATTCCATTTTCATTTGCATATCATGAGTGATGAACGATTCAAAACAGACTTTTAATGTTCGCGTTATGCCACGGGCACGACAAAACAGTGTTGATGTTGCGCCTGATGGCACAATTCGCGTGCATACGACCGCTGCGCCCACCGATGGCGCAGCAAATGCCGCCGTAATAAAAATGCTGGCTCGACATTTTGACGTGCCGAAAACCAGCATTAAAATCATCCGTGGAGAAACCGCCAGGAACAAAATTATCCAGATTTAGAAACTCTTGATTTCACGTTCCAAATCCGCTGGCGTTGCCGCAATACGTATATCGTAATCCTTGATATCTTCGATAAAGCCACAATTATGCATGTGAACAAACAGGCGCGCGAACGGTGCCCAAAAATTGTCCGTATTCAGAAAAAACAGTGGCTTTTTCGTTTCACCAATTTGCTGCATCGTCATAATATCGGTCAATTCGTTCAGCGTGCCAATTCCGCCCGGTAAAATGATAAACGCATCAGACAATTCATACATCCGTTGCTTACGTTCATTGACACCATCAACCACCTGGACATGCACACCAGCGTGCACGGGCTCTTGTTTAGCAACAACATTGTGGGTAGAAACACCAATAACCTCGCCCCCGGCGTTCAATGCCCCATTTGCAACCGTCCCCATCAGGCCAACATCGCCACCACCGAATACCATACGAATGCCATTACGCGCCAACATTTCCCCGACCAGTGCCGCGTCGCGTGCGAACGCAGTTTCTGTACCAAACTCATGTCCGCAATATACCGCCATAGATTTTAATTTTACCATTTCTCTTTTCCTTTCTTTTTCACTTTATTTTTGCGAATTATAGCATAAAATAACCCAAAATGAATCAGAAATTTATTAAATTTATGAATGAATTTATTGGGCGTCGCTTGGCTGTTGCGGTCAGTGGGGGTGTTGATTCGGTGTGTCTGTTGTGCTGGCTAGATGAAATTAGGGCACACCCCATCGCATTGCATGTAAATCATAAATTACGCACCTGTGCTGATACCGAAGCCGCGTATGTTCAAAACCTGTGTATGGCGCGTGGGATTGAGTGTCATATTTTCCAATGGACTGGCGAAAAGCCCGCCACAGGACTGGAGGCTGCTGCACGCACCGCACGGTATAAATTTATGACCGACTGGTGTCGCGAGAATAACATTGACGCATTGCTGGTTGCGCACCAGGCCGATGACCAAATTGAAACTTTTTTAATGAACCTGGGACGTGGCAGTGGGCTGTCCGGACTGGCGGCGATGCGCGATATATCAATGCGCGATGGTGTTAAAATTGTGCGTCCTCTGTTGGGTGTATGGCGACACGAATTAAAACAGTATTGTGATGAACACGGTATTAAATATTTTACAGATGAAATGAATAATGACGAAAAATACACCCGTGTTCGTATTCGCAAAAATCGCCATCTGGTGGCAGATAAACTAGGTATTTCAGACGAACGTATCTTGTTAGCGATACAAAACCTGGGACGGGTGCGCGACGCAATTGAAGCAGATGTCGCGGATTTAGTGGCTTCTGTGTCTGATGGACGACGCGCAATGTTCACAGATTCTTTTCTATTTGACCAGGACGACAATATTAGGTTAAAGTTTATCGGGACGTTGATTCAGCAAATTGGGGGGGATAATTATCAGCCACGCTTGAATTCGTTACGCCGTGCACTAAGTAATTTGCAGTCTGATTGTAAATTCACATTGGGGCATTGCACTGTGCGTCGGTTGAATGGTCGGATTTTAATCGTTCCCGAGGGGGCAAAAACAAGTTTTAGGACAAGACATGGAAAAGCAAACGTTAAAAAACAGTAAAAAATCAACACGCCGCGACAGTTCAATGATATTTGTCGCGGTGTTCGCGGTATTGTTTGTCGCATTGGGGTTGCGCGGTTTTATGTCAGGTGGCATGCCGGGCGGCATCATGGCAAATTCGGGCACTGCGACAACAAAGCCCATAGAATTATCATTTTCAGACGTCCTGCGTCGCGAGGGCGAAATCAAAACCATGAAAATCCGCGGGTCAGACGCAACCGGGACACTGCGCGACGGAACGCCTTTTAACGCGACGATTACATATGACCCGGAATTACTAGCCAAAATATCGGCGAATGGCGCATCTATATCCATTGATTCATCAAAAAGCACAATGGAATACCTGGGAATGTGGTTCCCGATTATACTGGGCTTGTTCTTTATGTGGTGGATTTTCCGTGGCGTGCGCGGCGGCGCGGGTGGCATTACACGTGGCCTGGCGCAGCAGAATCCGACAAAAATCACAACTGGCAAACCTAAAACAACATTTGCAGATGTCGCCGGTATTGATTCTGAAAAGCAAGAGTTGATGGAGGTCGTAGATTTCCTGAAAGATAAAGACAAATTTACTGCCGTTGGTGCTCGTGTGCCACGTGGCGTATTGCTGGCTGGGGAACCTGGAACTGGTAAAACATTGCTGGCACGCGCCATCGCAGGCGAGGCAAACGTCCCATTCTTTGCCGCATCGGGCAGCGATTTTTCTGGCATCATTGTTGGACTGGGCGTTGCGAAAATCAAAGAAATCTTTGAAATGGCGAAGCGGAACGCACCGTGCATTTTGTTCATCGATGAAATCGACGCCATTGGCCAAAGACGCAGCACGGGGTCATTTAACGACCAAGATCGCGAACAGACGTTAAACCAGTTGCTGATTGAAATGGACGGCTTTGCAAATGACACTGGCATTATCGTAATCGGCGCAACAAATCGACCAGATATGCTGGACGCGGCGTTGTTGCGTCCGGGGCGCTTTGACCGCCAGGTGTATATTGAATTACCCGATATGTCGGGACGTCGTGCGATACTGGATTTGTACGCAAAAAAGATAAAAGTTGGCACAGATGTCAATCTGCAAGATGTGGCACGTGGAACGACTGGATTTTCGGGGGCCGATTTGGAAAATCTGTTAAATGAATCCGCCCTGCACGCGGTTCGCAACGGACGTAAAGAAATCAGCCCAATCGACCTGGACGAAGCACGCGACAAAATATTGATGGGCCCACGCAAGGCACGCAAAATCCGCCCTGAAGATATAAAACTGACCGCCTATCACGAGGCTGGACACGCATTTGTCAGTCAGATGTATGCCGACATTACTGACCCAATTCACAAGGCAACGATTATCCCGCGTGGTCGTGCATTGGGAATGGTGCAACACCTGCCGATTGATGACAAGGTTTCTATGACCATTGCCGAGGTTCGCGCCAACCTGGCCATCGCCCTGGCGGGGCGCAGTGCCGAAGAAGTGTTCTTTGGTCCTGACAAAATTACGACTGGCGCAGAAAGTGATATTGCCATGGCAACACGCCTGGCCCGGTATTCTATCACGACAGCAGGCCTGTCGCCACGCGTCGGTCTGGCCGCAATCAGCCAGGTAACAAACTTTGGCAATCGCACTGCGTTGGAAAACGCGTCTGAAAAGACCGCCGAATTGGTTGACAGTGAAATCAAGGCCTGGCTGGACGCAGCACACACAGATGCGAAAAAATTATTGACTAAAAACCGAGCAACGGTTGAACGTCTGGCCAATGAATTGCTGAAACGCGAAACATTGACCGGTGCCGAAATCAAAGAAATCATTTCTGGAGCAACTACCAAGAAAACCGCCCCAAAAACACGCACAAAGAAAAATGCAAAATAATAACGACGTCCAATTTGAAATTATCTACATGCCACCAGAAAACACGAATTCTGTCCTGGTGACGCGTGGCACGGACGCCGTGATTTTTGACCCATGGGGGCGCGCGGATGATTGGATAAAATTGCTGGATGGACGCAGATTGCATTTGCAGGCAATTTACGCAACGCATGGGCACAGTGACCACATTTCCGCCGCGCCCGGGTTGGCGGCGCACTATGACACGCCATGGTATATGAATCACCACGATTTGGAATTGATTACGTGGGGTAATATGTTACTAGAATATTTCAATATGCCCAAAATTCCGTCTGACTTTCGCCGCCCTGAAAATTTAACCGCCGGCCCACGCGAAATTTTACCCGGCGTGCATATGGACGTAATTGCCACCCCTGGGCATTCGGCGGGCGGTATGATGTTCTATTTTCCTGAATATGGGATTTTGCTATCTGGCGACACACTGTTTCGCGATGGTGTCGGACGAACCGACCTGCCCACGGGCGACATCGACAATTTACGGCTGTCTGTTGCCGCGTTGTACAATATGAATTTACCTGATGAAACATATGTTGTTCATGGACACGGGGTTGATTCAACCATTAAAATGCTGAAACAGCACAATCCATTTTTTGATGGTCGCCACCATTGTCATCATTGTGATTGTGGTTGCAATTGCAAATAATTATTGAGTCACTTGGAATACCAAAACTCGTTCAATTCCAGCCAAGTCACGTTCAGAACGTAAAAATTGCCACCCCGCGCGCGTAAAAATGTCACGCACCGCCACAGATTGTCCAGCACCGATTTCCAAATATATCTTGCCGCCCGGTCGCACCCAACGCCACGCGTTTGGCGCAATTGATTCGTATGCCGCCAAACCATCATTTTCCGCATACAGTGCCATTTTTGGGTCGTGCATCGCACCCGCATCAACACGCGTGTCATCACGTGCAATGTATGGAGGATTGGATACGATTATATCAAACGCCTGGGGCTGGGCCGTGCGTGGGTTATCAAACCGATTGCGAATTACGCGCACGCGACCAGCCAGTCCCAGGTCACGCATATTTGCACGCGCCGTCCGTACCGCGCCATACGACCAATCAACCGCCACACCTGTGGCATCGTGAATATTTTTTACCAGCGCACAAATTATGCACCCTGTTCCTGTCCCCAAGTCCAGAATATGCGGCGCATTATTTGCCCCACAATCAGCAATTACCGCCGCAACCAGTGTTTCTGTATCTGGGCGCGGGTCTAATGTATGTCGATTTGTCCGAAATTTCAGGCCATAAAACCATTTCTGACCGATAATTTTTGCTACTGGCACACCGCGACGCAACTGGTGCGCCATGCGCCAGACATTAAAATATGATAACTTTTTAGTATTTTCAGTAATAATCCGTGCTGCCCGAATTCCACCAGCACGATTTAGAATTGTGAACGCTTGATTTATTTCCATAAGTCCATTATAATCGGACACATGAAAAAAGCAAAAGATATTATAAACCCAAACAATCTGTCAAAAATTGTCATTGCACTGGCGGCGGTTGCGGTCGTGTTGGCGGTTCTTGTCGTCGTATTATTTCATACACCCGGAACGATTTCTGGCCTGGGAAATCGCAATGAATGTAAAAATGTCGTGATGGTTACATCGGGCGACACGTTGTCAAAACTGTTGATTGAACAGGGTTTGACCCACAATGACGTTGATGCGATTGCACGTGTTCTGAAATCAGATGCGTCAATAACAACATTGCGCGCAAACAACGATAAAATTGAATTTGTTCGCGATGACAATGATGCTCCTGTGTCCAAGATTGTTATTATCCCGTCCCCCTGGCGTCAGGTGGAATTGACATGCGGTGATGGTGGCAACTGGGAAAGCAAAACAGTTGATATTGAACGTGATGTTCGCGTAGTATATAAATCGGGCGAAATCCTGGACGGGGACAGTTTTTACTTGGCTGGCATGCGTGCAGGAATTCCGGCAGGCATTTTAGCCGACGTATATGATTTGCTGGCATTTGAAATGGACTTTGAACGTGATGTTCGCGCGGGCCAAAAATTCTCGGTTTTATATGAAGAAAATTTTTCCAGCGGTCAGAAAATTGATAACGGTCGTGTCCTGGCAGTCCAATTCCAGGCACTGCGCGGCGATGTCAAAATGTATCGCTTTCGCAAATCTGACGGCACCTCAGGCTATTATGACGAAGACGGTAATGGTGCAATAAAATCACTGAAACGCACGCCAATAAACAATGCTAAAATCACCAGCAGTTTTTCTGGTCGACGCAAACACCCAGTGCTGGGCTTTACCCGTGCACACAAGGGTGTGGATTTCCGCGCATCGACTGGGACGCCAATTCCTGCTGCGGGTGCCGGTCGCGTTGTTGCACGTGGATACAACCGAGGGCACGGAAACTTTATAAAACTGCGTCACAATGGTTCGTATGAAACATTATATGCACACATGTCACGCTTTGCCAAGGGTGTTGTTGTTGGAACCGCTGTGCGCCAGGGGCAAACCGTTGGCTATGTTGGATCAACCGGATTGTCTACGGGGCCACACTTGCATTATGAAATTATTAAAAATGGCAAACACGTCAACCCGATGACGGTTAAATTGCCCGCTATCAGCAATCTGGATTCGGCAAACAAAAAGAAATTCTTGGAATATCGCAAAACATTGGATACGGCGATGGAACGCCTGGGGAATAATCCGAATTTATATATTCAATTATAAAAAACGGGGCGTTTGCCCCGTTTTTTGTTTTGTGCCCTATTTTGTTTTCTGGGGCATTGTGGCCAGGCGAGCAAATTCGCGTTCCAGACACGCCTTTAACCGCGGACTGTTGTTATGTGGCGCGACGTGAATTTCGGGTAATGCGCCCTGCTCTTGTATTCCGTATGCGATGATTTCAGATTTTTCATTGAAATAAACCAATGCGGTCGCGTGTTCCTGGTTTATCAATTTATAATCAAATGTCGCCTGGTATGCCGATGCAATTTCACGACAACGGTTGCGAACCTTGGGCAGCGCATAAAACATCGGCACCACTGTACACGCAGGTTTTTTTGCCACCTGTTTTAACATATTGTTTGACAGCGTTGCCCCAACAGGAACCTGGGAATATCCCATTTTGCAATAGAACTGAACCGCGTGCGCCAAAGAAATCAATTCAATATTTTTTGCACCGATAATACGTTCCACCTGGGTCAACAATCTGCGCCCGACACCACGTCCCTGGTATTCTGGGCGAACATACAAACTGTACACGCATACGTCGCCGTCAAAGCAACTGCCACGGGCAAACCCAATCATTTTGTTGATATCATACGCCGCAAATGCGAATTTCGCCCCAGACAACGACCAATACCGTTTCAGGTCACGTTTAACCCACAAATCTTCGTCTGGGGACAATGAAAACTTATAGTTATGTTCCAACGCCGCCGCACGAATACTGATAAAATCGTCCCAAATTTTGGGTGCAGCCTGGTCAAATATTGGAAATATTTTTATTTCGCTCATACTGGCGAATGTAATACACAACTATTATTTTGTCAATATTTGATTTCAAGATTCTTGAAATCATCGTGCGTTGCGCCCGGAACAATCACAATATCCGAATCGCGCGCAAACCCAATCGTCAATTGCATTGGGACAACACGGTCACGCGTGCCGACATAGTGCAACTGGGGCACATCGGGCAACGCATCCATATCCAGCGACCGCGTCAACGGCGTATCACCAAAATGCGCCGTCCATGCACCATGATTCAGGACACCCCCAATTGTAATCCACCGCATGACGTTTATTTCCGGGTGCCGCGTTATAACCAGGCCTGACACCATCGCGCCGCCCGAATATCCAACCAACACAACAGGACGCGCACCGGCCACAGATTTTATTGCCGCTGCCACAGAATCAATAACATCGGCCGAAAAACGTCCGTCGGTCCAATCATGGCGCGAACAGGCGGGCGACATAATAAACTGGCACGGGCGCGCGATATACACGACGTTTGCCGCCGTATCACGCGTGGCCAAATCGCGCACAAATGTGCCACGCGGCGTCGGGTCGGACGTTGGACGGCCACTGGAATTAAATGCGTGACCGTCACCTTCTATATAAATATGCGTTGGGGCGCGTGTGTCGGTGATTTTTTGCCACGTGGCAATTTGGTATTTACCTGCATCAACTGTTATCGGCGCGAATCCCAACAATTCGCCACGGGGCGCATGCGCGCAAGCGCATAAAACCAATACAAACAAAATCCACAGACGACGTATCATTACTGGTATATATCATAGCCCGAATAACGCCCCGACGTCAAACCATATGCGCGGCGAACATTTGACAAAAACAATTGACAAAATACTTGACAAATAATATTTTTAGACTATTATTTCGATAAACAAAACGAACTAATAAAGGTGAATCCATGTTCAACAAATTAAAAATGAAAATCGCCGCCCGTCGCGTAGAACGCAAAAAGGCCCGCACGTCTGCAAAGCGTGGCACCGCCCGCAAGGCGCAAAAGAAAACGTTCTGGGGCCGCGTCCGCGAAATTGTATGCGCACCATTTAAATTCATCGCGCGCGTTGTTCACCGCATATGGGCATGGATTTGCCGCATTGATTTAATTGGATTGGTAAATCTGACATTGTTGATTGCAATTATCGTCCTGTTCACAATGCTGATTGTGGACATTGTGCGCGCCCGTCGCACACCAAACGTCGTTGTGATTGAACAGCCGGTTGCCGCCACCGTTGTAAAGCCAACACCGCGTCGCCCGGTCCAAGTCGTCCCAACCCCAACATTACCGATTAAACGCACCGCGAACCGCGAATACGTCGCCACCCCGGTCAGCGTTACAAACGTAAAACCGTGCCAGGCCACAATCCGCCAGACCGCACGTATGGGTCGCGACCTGTATGGGGACATCATTATTGACCACCGCGACAGCGCGACAATCCTGCGCAGTGGTGATACCGTCCGCGGCAACCTGTATCTGCAAAACATGCGCAAATACACACTGCCCTGCGGTGTCCGTATCGAAGGCAACCTGTTCTTGCGCGATGTGAATATGGTGCAATTCTGTGGTGCGTTCACTGTTACCGGTAATATTTATGTCAGTCCGAAATCATCGTTTGGCCCACTGCCACGCACGGCGCGTCTGGGCGGCCAGGTGATTTTGTAACCAGAAATTGTTCATATCTCCCTTGAACATAACCGCGGGATGTCCCGCGGTTTTTTATCATATATATTTTTGAAATCGCATTTTTTTGTGATATAATAAACATATCCAAACGAAAGGAATTATATCATGAAAACAGCAGAGAAAATTTTAAATGTATTGGCCAAGAATTTGGGCTATACGGTTGTATTGGTTGCGGCGATTATATTGTTTGCAATCTTTTCCGATGGCCTGATTGATGGCGTCATAACGGCACTGTCCGCGGTTATCGGATACACATGCGTCGTTATGTTATACAAAGAGTTCGCAAAAGAATCGGCAAAAAAGCCTGTGAAAGCCACAGCGCAAAAGAAACCGGTTTCGAAAAAGCGAAAGTAAGGAACCCAAAACCTGAACGAAAAAATCGCCCATCCCCGGGCGATTTTTTTCATTATGATTTTTTTTATTATTTTTCTGGGGCCACGTCTGGCAATTCCGCCGGGGCCACTGGCGCGCCGTCTTGCTGTAAAATTTCCTGGCGCAATTCGGATTGACGGGACGCAACATCTGATTTTGATGCAACCAACGCCAATGCCGCGCACAGAATAAAGAAAATCGTCGCCAACCACGCTGTCAACTTGGTCAAGAAATTACCAGCCGCCGCACCCGTCAACGCGCCACCAAACATTGATGCCGCCGCCGACCCGGACATACCGCTGCCCTCGGATTTCTGTAACAAGATGACGCCAATCATAAATACTGCGACAATTATCAACAATACCAACAAAATAGAAAACATTATTTATCCCCTGGGTTATATTTAATTTTACTTGATTCTAGACACCCGGCACCTAAATTGCAAGGATTTTCAGCAACGCGTCCGCGGCGTTTATACTGGCCACCTTTTTAGATGACCCGGTGGCGTCCGCGGTGTGACCCAATGCCGTCACACGCACATGGAAAACCGGACTGTGCGATGCGCCCGTCTGTTCCAAGAATTCATATACCGGCAATGCACCATCGCCACGTTTCTGGACCAGTTCCTGTAATGCGGTTTTGGCATCTTTGGGTGCGGTGGCATCGGCCGCCGCCAATTCGCGCCAGAACGATATTATCACCGCGCGCGCCGCATCAAACCCGCCATCGATAAAGATTGCACCGAAAATCGCCTCCATCGCGTTAGCCATGATATGACGGATACGACCGCCGGTCATATGTCCGTGCCGAATATGCGACGCCAGTTTCAATTTATCAGCAACCGACGCCAGTGTTTCTGTGGATACCAGCATTGCATGGCGACGCGCCAGTTCGCCTTCGGCCTCGGCCGGGTACATTTCATACAGCAATGCCGCCACCGTCAGTCCCAGCACACGGTCCCCAATGAATTCCAGGCGTTCATTATTATGCGCCCCATCGGCCCCCGACTGGGTCAGTGCCAAATCCAATAATTCCGGATTCTTAAACGTGTAATTCAGTTTTTCCAATTTACTTTACCCCCATGCCAAATCTGTCCCAGCGCATTTTGCTGTTCCAATTCCATACCGCAATCATTGGCGAATAATAGTTGTGTGAATACCATATAAACCACGCCGGTCCCAACACATTATCACGTGGGACAAAGCCAACGTCGGCACGACTGTCCAAACTGTTATCGCGATTGTCACCCATAAAGAAATAGTGATTTTCAGGTACCGTGAACAACGGCGTGTTATCCAGGGGCGCGTCATCAGATGCCTCGATAATACTGTGCTGGACACCATTTGGTAATGTTTCAGTGTATTCGGTCATATGGAATACCCCGCACGCCCCGTCATACATACGGCACAGACGGTCATCTTTGTATTCAATTGTATAATTAAATGGCGCAGGCGCATTATCAATCCAAATTTTGTTGCCCTTTATCGACATATTGTCCTGGTAATAGCCGACACTGCGTAACGATTTCGGCAGGTTCGCGACAATGTATTCACCCTTTTTTTCGCGCGGGACAATTGTGCCATTTATATACAGCCGCCCATCAATCATTTGCACCGTATCACCCGGCACGGCAATCAGACGTTTAATATAATCCTGGGATTCGTTGACGGGATTGCGAAATACCACCACATCGCCAACCGACGGATTATGCCCCCAAAATCGACCGTTCCACATTTTCCATGAACCAAACGGGAACGAATAACGGGAATATCCATATGACCACTTTTGCACAAAGATATGATCCCCCACATGCAATGTCGGTATCATAGAGCCCGACGGGATATTAAACGGTTCCAGCAAAAAACTGCGAAAGATAATCGCAATCAACGCACCATAGAATATCGTGTTAAACCATTCACGCGCAGCATTAGTATTTTTCAGTGGCATTTCTGTATTCCCCTTTGTAACACGGGGTATTTTATAACTTGAATTGATTCAGCGCAAGTTTTAATATGCGAATATGATTTCACTGAATTCAATTATATTTAATGGGATGGACGCCACGCGCATTGACGTCCAGGTTCAACTGGCGTCGGGCCTGTCCAGTCCGGAATTTAATATCATTGGCCTGGCTGACCGCGCGGTCAAGGAATCAGCAGAACGTATAAAAAGCGTATTGGGGGCACTGAACATAACAATGCCACCGAAAAGATTGACTGTAAACCTGTCGCCAGCAGACGTGGAAAAGACTGGCGCACATTTTGACCTGCCGATACTGTGCGGGATATTGTGCGCACTAGGTATTTTGCCCGAAGATAAACTGTCTCATTACCTGATATTGGGCGAAGTTGGCCTGAACGGCACAATCGTTCGCACCGATGGCGTTTTACCCGCCAGTGTGTGGGCGCGCCGCAATGGCCTGGGCGTGATTTGCCCCGCGCCCCAGGGGACCGAGGCCCGCCTGTCCGGGCATGCCGATATTTTGGCACCGGGGCACGTGTTGGAATTGATAAATCACTTTAATGGGACAAATGTCCTGTCTGCGCCCGACGCCGCACCCAATTATGCGCCCACCACCACATATGGCGACATGTCCGAGGTACACGGCCAAGCCGCCGCAAAACGCGCACTGGAAATCGCCGCGGCTGGTGGTCACGCAATGCTGATGGTTGGGCCACCGGGGTCGGGAAAAACAATGCTGGCGTCACGATTGCCAGGAATTATGCCGGAAATGACCGCCGATGAAATTCTGGAAACATCAATAATATATTCTATTGCTGGACTGTTGGGGACGCGCGGGCTGATTACTACGCGCCCATTTCGTAGCGTCCACCACACTGCGTCCCAGGTTGCACTGGCAGGTGGTGGCGCAAACGCACGTCCTGGCGAAATATCACTGGCGCATAATGGCGTGCTGTTTTTGGACGAATTGCCAGAATTTAATCGCGCGACGCTAGAAATCCTGCGACAGCCGATGGAGTCTGGAAAAATTATGATTTCGCGTGCGAAAAATACCGCAACATATCCAGCACGATTCCAGCTGATTGCAGCGATGAATCCGTGTCCATGCGGACATCTGGGCAATGCCGCCCTGTCCTGTTCGCGTGCGCCCCGTTGCGCCGAAGCATACCAGAACAAAATATCAGGGCCACTGTTAGATCGAATAGACTTGCATGTTGATGTTGACCCGGTAAATCCCTGGGAAATGAATAATACTGACAACACACCACGCGAAAACAGTGCGCAAATCCGCACCCGTGTTGTCGCCGCATATAAACGCCAGATTGTGCGCCAGGGTTGCCAGAATGCGCATCTGGACGGCACGGCATTGGACGCGGCGGCGACACTGGCACCAGAACTGCAAAACTTTTTAAACACTGCCGCAGAAAAGATGGGAATGTCGGCACGCGGATATAACCGCGTTCGTCGCATTGCACGTACAATTGCCGATTTGGCCGGACGCAACGAAATTGAAATGGGTGACATTGCCGAGGCGTTATCATACCGCCCCATCAATCGCGGAAAATATGGTGCAAACATTAAGTGAGTAGTGATAGAGTGACAAAGTGATAGAGTGATAAAGTGAAAGAAAGCGTTCTGAAAATTAAATCCGAATTGTTTGCAGACAGAATTGTCAGGTTATTCAAATATCTGCAAACAACGCATTCCGAATTTGTGTTATCAAAACAAATTTTACGTTCTGGGACCAGCATGGGCGCCAATGTATCAGAGGCTGCTTTTGCCGCATCAAAAAAAGATTTTTTAGCAAAAATGATTATTGCAACCAAAGAATACAATGAAACTATTTTCTGGTTGCAAAGGTTAAAAAATGCACATTATTTGTCAGACGAACAATTTACATCAATACATAATGATTGTCTAGAACTGGGACGTTTGCTGATGGCCACAACGCGCACGACCAAGGCATCAATATTATCAGACAAATAACTTTATCACTAAATCACTTTATCACTTACTCACTAAAAAATGGGGCATCGCCCCATTTTTTAAAATTCGAATCGCAGGCCCAACATTATGTTGGTATATATTAAATTCTTGGCACTGAACCAATCGCGATGCTTGGTATCATCAGAATTTGTCAGTTGCCATTCAACCTTGGGGATATACATGGCGCGAATGCCAAAGTCCAAAAATGTGTTTTCTGCCAATCCATATGACACACCGACCGCCGCCAATGCCGCAACCATAGAATTGCTTTTTTCGGCGCGATAGAATTGGAACACGCCATTATCATCAGGTGTGCTGAAATCCTGTAACGTATACACCCCCGACAGGTCGCCATACGGATCCGACAGGTTCAGGACCGTCTGGACATCTGCATATCCAATACCAAAACCAACGTATGGGATTACCGTCTGTAACGGTTTCTGCAACCCGTCAAAGAAATCATAGAACGCCATCGCACTGATGACATCGGTCGTTATGTCCGATTGGACCGCGCCACTGCTGACAACAACAGGGTCGGTATACGCGCCATCAAACAGGGTTGTTTCACCCTCTAAGAAAGGCGAGTGGTTATATTCACTCTTGCTGACGTGATCCCAGCCCACTTCTAATCGCCACTGGGGTCGATTTGGCAATGTCCAACCAACCGATGCACCGGCCGCAAATGCAAATGCGTCCAATTTATCGTCACGGACCGGCAATTCACCCAGGTTTGCATACCCCGCAAATGTATAACCACTGCACCCGCCGGCGCGAACGCATATAATTTCAGGGAACGGCGCACCGCCAGATTCCATATAATACGCCGGGGTCAAATCACCCACGTCATTTTGAATTTTTGCCGTGCCGAACGACATGCCACCACGCACTGAAATAACAAAGCGCGAGCCATCATCACTGAACCAGCCATCGCCGATATATTCGCCATCATATTGCCAATTTGCATGGGCCGCACTTCCAAATAATGCGACGAAAATAGGTAACAAAAATAAAAATCTTTTTCTCATGTCAAATATTATATCACAAAACGCATATGATAAAAACAGATTTTATTATTTAGAAATAAATCCACCAGACTGCATCTTCCACAGGCGGGCATACACGCCACCGCGACGCAACAATTGGTTGTGGGTTCCCTGCTCTATAATCTGGCCATGGTTGATTACGATAATCCTGTTCATATTGCGCAATGTTGACAGACGG
Source organism: uncultured Alphaproteobacteria bacterium (assembly GCA_934276735.1). Classification (GTDB taxonomy): domain Bacteria; phylum Pseudomonadota; class Alphaproteobacteria; order Rs-D84; family Rs-D84; genus Enterousia. The sequence goes on from CAKQTG010000002.1 coordinate 279,452, forward strand.
TGCGCAATTGCGATTGTCGTGCGCCCCGCCGACAGGCGTTCAAATGACGACTGGATTGAAACCTCGGTTTCACTGTCCAGGGCGGACGTTGCCTCGTCCAGGACCAAAATCGGGGCATCTTTCAGAAACGCGCGAGCGATTGCGATACGCTGACGCTGGCCGCCGGACATACGCATACCGCGGTCGCCAACCATTGTGTCGTATTTGCTTTCGGTCGACATGATGAAATTGTCGGCCTGGGCCGCGCGGGCGGCAGTGCGTATTTCGGCATCGGTCGCATTGGTGCGGCCATACGCGATATTTTCACCAATCGTGCGGTTAAACATCGTCGGTTCCTGGGGGATAAATGCGATTGCCCGACGTAAAGAATCCTGGGTCACGTCACGAATATTCTGGCCATCAATCAAGATTTCGCCCTGGGTCGGTTCATAAAATCGCAATAACAAATTCACCAGTGTTGTTTTGCCCGCGCCCGAGCCCCCAACCAGCCCAACGCGTTCGCCGCTGTTTATCGTCAGGTTTAAATTATGCAGCACCCATTTACGTTTATACTTAAACGACACATTGCGGAATTCAATACGCCCACAACGCACATGCAATTCGTGCGCATTTGGCGCGTCGGTGATTTCCAGTGGCGCACTGAGTTCTTCGTATGCCTTTTGCGCACTGCCCACTTTTTCAACAATCTGGGGGATTTGGTCAACGATACGCGCGATTGTGCCCATCACGCTGAAAAACACCGATGTTGTGAACACGATTTCAGAAACCAATAATTTCCCATGCATAAACAGCCATACGCACAACAACATCGTTGCGCCAAACGCGACGTCCCACACGAAATTAGGCACCGCCCAGAAAAACCGCTGGACAAAGTAAGAGTGCATATGATCCCTGACCCGTTGACGACGTGGGGCAGCCAAATACTGACGTTCGGCGTTTGCGCCGGCAAACAATTTCACCACTGAATAATTGGCCAAACTGTCCACCAATTTACCGGCCAGGTGACTGCGCGATTCACTGGCGGTCTTGGACGCACGGTTCATTGGACGTATCAGCAAAATTCCATACACAATACGAAACACGAACACAAACGCAAATATTATCGCAACATATGCGTTCATGCCCATAATCAATCCAACATTTACCAAAATAACCGCGACGGCACCGAATATTTCCATAAAATTCAGAATCACCGTAAACCCATCGGCAACAAAATTTATCTGGGTATTTAATTTACCCGCCATGCGCCCGGACCAGAACGACATAGACTGGTGCTGGATATAATCCGACAGAACATCGGATACCTGGTTATCAATCTTGGGCTGCCAATGACCGCGCGCCCACGCACGCAAAACCGTGCACACGTCCAGTAAAATCAACGTTGATGCGATTATGGCAATCGTCGGTAAAGCAAAACGGACAAACGATACGCCATCGGGCGGTGTCTGTTCAAACAGCGCGATAAACATACGCTGGAAATTCGGGAACAGAACCCCTTCGGACATAACGGCCAGGAACAGCAATCCCCACACCAACAACGCAGCCCAGTGACCACGTGCGGCATATTTTATATAAAACTTCCATAACGATTTTGGTAAATTTTGTGACATAGCTTGCCCAATGTTATAAGACAAATGGCGCAAAATCAACTTATTTTACAATATCGTGAAATATTTCTGCCGGGATTGTGCCACCTGTAACCTTGGACGACATAGGGGTAAAATCGTCATTTCCGACCCAAACACCAATCACCCAATCAGGCGTTGCCCCAACGAACCACGCGTCGCGATTATTATTGCTGGTCCCGGTTTTCCCGCCCAGGACGTTATCTGAATTTGCGCGACGGCCCGTGCCACGAACAACAACATCGGCCAACAATTCGGTCATGTATTCAACCGTCTGGGGTTGCAAAACCTGTAACGCGTCGGACGGATTACGTTCATACAGCACGTTGCCACGCGGATCAGTTATCTTGGTAATTGAATATGGCCGCACCGACGCGCCATCGTTCCAAATCACCGCATATATCGTCGTTAAATCCACCAGTGACATTTCCGACGCGCCCAATACCGTTGAATATTCACGGCGTAATTTTGTTCCCACCCCCAGGCGCGACGCCATATCCAACACGGCGTCAATTCCATATGTTTCGGTCAATTTCAGTGGGACAGAATTCACACTTTTTGCAAACGCGGTTGCCAACGTTATGTCGCCATAATAACGCGCATTGTAATTTTTCGGATTGTAATCACCAATCGCAAATGGTGAATCATTGACATACGTTTCCGGCGTCATACCGTGTTCCAGCGCAACCAGATATACGACGGGTTTAAACGAACTGCCGGGTTGGCGCATTGTTGTCGCACGGTTGAACTGGCTGGTCTGGTAATCAGTGCCACCAACCATCGCACGCAACGCCCCCGACGACGTCATTGCGACCACCGCACCCTGGTATTGGTCAACATGTGACGGCAAAATTGCGGCAATACGTTCCTGCAAATTCCGGTCCAGCGTAGTGTGCACAATCAAATCAGAATCTGTCACCCCCAGGCGCGAGTGCACCTCGTCCAAGACATAGTCCGTCCAATAGCGATATATATTTGTATCCGGCACAGGGGTCGCAGGTGCCAATTCACGTGCGGCGGCGCGCGCATCGTCCAGGCTGACGTATCCCTGGCGCACCATTTCCTGTAACACAACGCGGGCGCGTTTAATATTACGCTCTGGGTTTTTCAGCGGACTGTATGACGTTGGGGCCTTTAACATTGCGGCGATTTGCGCCGATTGTGCCAATGTCATTTTATCGGCCGATGTTTGGAACATAACGCGCGCGGCGGCATCAATACCACGCATACCGCCAACCAATGATACGCGGTTCATATATAAATCCAAAACCTGGTTTTTATCAAAGCGATTTTCCAGCCAGTATGACAGTATCAATTCCTGGACCTTGCGCGAGAGTTTCTTTTCCCGGGACAAGAATATGTTTTTTGCGGTCTGTTGCGTAATAGACGACCCGCCCGCCGCCAATCGGCCATGGATTGCATTTGAAAACATTGCGCGCGTAATCCCGCGGATATCAATCGGTCCATGTTCAAAGAAACGTTTATCTTCGATTGCGACGATTGCCTGCCATACGTGTGGGGGCAATGTGTCAACCGATACCGGCGTGCCCATAATGCGACCCGCGCTGCGTATTTCATTACCATTTTTATCCAGGAATATCACCGCCGCCGGACGCGTTTCGTGCAATATCGCATCCAAGGACGGCATCTGCAAGAATATAACCGCGACATACGTCGCCACCGCCACCGCGCACAACAGCCCCAGATTTATCATCCACACAAACAGACGCCACCGCCAACTGGGGCGCGGCTTTTCCGGCGTTAAATCGGTGTTTTTTGCACGTGGCAATTGTAATCCTTGTGTCCTTTCGGTGGAATTATATCACAAACAACTTGCGTTATGCCAGATTTTAAAACTATAATTCAGCACGAATGTAACCCCAGGGGGAAAAGGAATATGAAAAAATTATCTGTTTTGTTTTTAACCGCGATGTGCGCCGTGCCTGCGATGGCGGAACCAATGTATGGCACATCTGACGAATACGATTATACGGACGAAGAAATCGCCCCATTGTCACAAGGTGCGCCATCGGTTGGATATTCCGCCCCGGCCCCCACATCAACATCGCGGCGCGGCGCGCGTGACAATTATGTTGGATTTCGCGTGCACCAGAACGCGCACCTGGCCATGAAATACGATGTAAATCACGGATACACCACACATAAAACGAAAAAGAACACGGGGCTGAGTCTGAACGTCGGCAACCGTCTGACCGAATATGTGAAAATTGAATTTGAAACGGGATACACTGGCGCAAAATTTACCAAGCGCGACACACATCACGATTACGATTTGTGGTCTAATATGCTGAACGTGTATATGTATAAAAACTTTGGCGGTGCGGTTGAACCGTATGCCGGACTGGGCGTCGGAATGACCGGAATCTGGGGCGAAATATCCGGTGCGGCACCGCACATCACCGCATCAACGTTGGATTTGTCGGTCCAGGGTATGTTTGGTGTGAACTTTGCATTAAATGACCGGGTTGACCTGAACCTGGGGGCAAAGTATATTCGATATGGCCGCATTGAATTTGAACATAACAACGGCGAATACGCAAACACCCGAATTGACGCCACCGAATTCTTTATCGGCGCGGCGTATAAGTTTGATGTAAAATAAAAATGCCCGTTTGGGCATTTTTTATTGCACCGAATTTATCAGTTTAACCAGGTCATCTTCACCCCAAACGGTGATACCCAATTCATTTGCGCGCGTCAATTTGGACCCGGCATCCGCCCCCGCCAGAACGATGTCTGTTTTGGCGGACACACTGCCCTGGACGCGCGCGCCCATGCGTTCCAGAATTTCACGCGCCGCGTCACGCGTATAATTCGCCAACGTTCCCGTCAGGACGATTTTCTTGCCGGCGACGGGACTGTCCACTGGGGCGGCGTCCACAACCGTTTCACGCACGCGAACATGCGCCAGTAAATCGTCCAGCACGCGCGCATTATGGGAATCTGCAAAGAACGATACGATTTCATCCGCCATCACGTCGCCAATGCCGTCAATCTGCTTTAATTTCCAGGCCGGGGCATTGCGGATTGCGTCCAATGTTCCAAATGCCCGCGCCAGGATTTTAGATGTAACCTCGCCCACCTCGGGCACGCCGATGGCGAACAGAAAACGATGTAAATCAATATCGCGCGCGCGTTCAATCGCCGCCGACAAATTCGCAACCGATTTATCGCCGAACCCGTCCAGATTCTTTATCGCGTCGCCGTGACGCGCAATCAATGTAAAAATGTCGGCTGGCGACGAAATCCATCCGCGCGAAATAAACAGTTCCAACTGGCGCGTCCCCAGGCCGTCAATATCAAAACCCTTGCGCGAAACAAAGTGTTCCAGTTCGCCAATGCGCTGCGCCGGACACCCCAGCGTATTTACACAGCGACGCGCAACCTGGCCCGACTCTTGAACCACCGCCGCGCCACAGACAGGACACACCGCAGGAAATTCAAACTCGCGCGATGCGGGGAATGTTTCCGCCACACCGACAATTTGCGGGATAACATCGCCCGCACGTTGAACAATAATCTTGTCCCCAATCTTGACGCCCAGTCGCGCGATTTCGTCCGCATTGTGCAACGTCGCACGCGACACCAGAACGCCACCAATGTTGATTGGTTCCAATTCCGCCACCGGGGTCAATACGCCCGTTCGCCCCACCTGAACCGTGATGTCGCGCAGCGTTGTTATCGCACGCGCGGCGGGGAATTTATAGGCCACCTCCCACCGGGGGCTGTTGGCACGCGCGCCCATTTTTTCTTGCAGGGCGACATCGTTGACCTTTATCACCAGGCCATCAATATCAAACGGAATTTCATCGCGTATCAGCATGGTTTGGTTATACACATCCTGGATTTCGTCCAGCGTGTGCGCATGATGCGCCCATGGCCGCGTGGTTTTAAATCCCCACGATTCCAGTTTGTCGAAATACTCACTCTGGGTCTGCCAGGTGCGCCCCGACAGGTCGCCATACGTGTATCCAAACGCCGACAGGCGACGCGACGCCGTCACCGCCGGATTCAGTTGCCGCAATGATCCCGCCGCCGCATTGCGCGGGTTGGCAAAAACCTTGTCCCCGGATTCTGTCGCCGCCGCGTTCAGCGCGATAAAATCTGCGCGACGCATATAAACCTCGCCCCGAACCTCGATAACGTCGGGAAAGTCGCCCGACAATGTTTGCGGGATATCCGCAATCGTGCGCAGGTTTTCTGTGATATCTTCGCCCAAAACACCACTGCCCCGTGTCAGACCGCGAACCAGGCGTCCGTGTTCATACCGCGCGGCGAACGACACACCGTCGACCTTTAATTCAATGAACAGATTTTTATCCGCCAATTTGTCGAACCAGTCGGCAACCTCGCCCTCGTTAAAAACGTCTGAAATCGACAACATTGGCACCACATGCGGGAACGATTTAAACTTTGACGCGACCGCCGCACCAACGTGGCTGGACGCCCCGTTTTTCGCCAATTCTGGGAATTCAGATTCAATCGCCAGCGCGCGCGATTTTGCCGCATCGTACGTGGCATCGTCAACGATTGGGGCGTCATTTTGGTGATACGCGATGTCCCACTCGTTCAGTTTTTTCAGTAAATCGGCATGCTCGGCCAATGTAAATAAATCAGGTGTCTTGCTCATGCCCCTAATTATAGAAAAATCGCCAATTTCGTGCAATGGAAATTTAGTCAAAAAACACAAAATCCGCCACAGATTCTGGCGGATTATTTCGTTTTTTGCGGAAAGAATTTTGCAAATTCGGCCCATTCGGTGTGTGTTGCATTCAGAATCTTGACCAACGTGCCAACCGACATCCAATATTGCCGACCATTTGGACCGGTGCGCTTGCTCTTGTTCAATGCGGTGATATCAATACCGCTGATACGCGCCATATGCGAACACGAAATCCGACGTGATGCCGCCAGATTATCAATCGCCGCCCAGAACATTGTGTTATCTATCATGTTCTCTCCATTACCAAAACTGTTATACCTGTTGCGTTTATTGTTTTATATTCTAATTATGATTGAATTCTTAGTAAAAATCAATTACTTTTTTCATATAAATCACAAAAAAATAAAAACGCCCGCCAAAATCGACGGGCGCAGTGTGTGGATGAAATTATTTTTCATCCAGCCCCTTTAACAAAATATCTTTCAATTCGTTCGGCATCATGCCCGTTGTGGAATAGCCACAGTCAACATGATGAATCTCGCCCGTGACGGCGGATGCCAGGTCACTGAACAGATACACCGCCGCCCCCGACACATCGTCCAGCGTCATGTTGCGACGCAATGGTGTCTGTTCCGCATTCAAGCGCAACATCGCCTTGAAACCGCCAACGCCCGACGACGCCAGCGTCATAATCGGTCCTGCCGAAATCGCATTGACGCGAACATTGTCACGCCCCAGGTCGGATGCCAGATAACGCACACTGCTGTCCAAGGCAGACTTTGCTACGCCCATAACATTATAATTCGGCACGGATTTTTCCCCACCAAAATACGTCAGGGCAACAATGCTGCCCCCATCGGTCATCAATTTTGACGCACGACGAGTTAAGTCAACCAACGAATACACAGAAATATCCATTGTATTCTTGAAGTTCGCGCGAGTTGTATCGACATAGCGACCAGTCAATTCATTTTTATCAGAAAACGCAATCGCGTGCAACATGCCGTCCAAATGCCCCCACTCGCGTTCAATGTTCGCAAACAACGAATCCATCTGTTCATCATTTTGGACATTACATTCCTGGACAAATTTAGCCCCAATCGATTCGGCCAACGGACGCACGCGACGTTCCAGTGCCGGCATCGCGTAAGGCATCGCGATTTCCGCGCCCATTTCATGCGCACGCCGTGCAATTGCCCACGCCATAGACCAATCGTTTGCAACGCCAGTAATCAGAATCTTTTTTCCTTTTAATAACATAATCTTCCCTTTTGTTATTGATATTGGACACGACCAATATAGCACCCCTGTTTTAATAATTCTAGTATGAATTACTCCAACAAGATTCTTATTACAAACAATCTCTTAACTCTTTATTATATCGTAACATTGTTGGTTGATTGGCAGGATCGTACAATATGTTTTTTTGATCAAAAATTAATTCTACAGCATTACCATGATGATCAATCAACAAAACATCATTGCCTCTAGACCGCATTTCTATATTTCTGTTGCGATTTTGGGTTATTATTGCATGTCTATATGCATCTATGTAAACCATATTTTCCCATTTATCGAACAACTTATATTGTTCAGGGCTTTCCGCCCAAGACAAAGGAACAACATGATGTAGTTCAAACCCTACTGTTCTTTTAACTTTGTGTTTATTGAAATACGCTTCCTTCTCAGCAATCGAACGAGTCATAACATCAATTACCTCGCCTGCTTTCGTTTTAATCTTATGTGTTGACAAATTCAAGTCATCCCCCACCACATCAAAATGAGGACTTTGTGCAAACAAATGATATACTTGATCTATTTTATTTTTCCAATTATGCCAATCTCGCTGTGCAGTCTTATCCCCATCAAAATTTTCTGGTTTTAATTTATCAGACAAAATCTCTATAACTTTTATTTGCAGATATTTGCCTAACCTGCGATATGTGTGTATCAAATCAACACACTGTTCTAAAGTTATAGAAAAACTCGTTCCCGAATCTACGGCTGAAACAAAAAACATGAATTCATATTTTGTAATCGTACCGATATGATATTCAGGCTCCTTCAATAATTGTAAAGCAATTTCTATATATCCACCCAACAAAGTATCTATCGCCTTTGTAAAAATAAATGATCTATTCAACAGATCTCTTTCTCTTATAAACTTTACGCCATCTGGTGATAACGACACATATTTTGGCGATATGCGCCCGTACGGCGAAATAAAATTTCTATTCTTGTCATATCTAGTTATCAGCCCCATACGGTGTAAGTCAACGAAAATGTTTTTGCGTATTGAGTCTTGAGTTCCCTTTCCAACGGCTGCGTTAACTTCCTCACAAAATCTAGCATAATCATATTCATCTATTGTGTTTTCTGGCCGTTTCTTTGAATCGGTATCCCTTATTCTCAAAAGTTGATTATTTGGGGCATACCTATCCAAACACATAAGCATTTTATAAATTTCATCCATATCATAACGATTATGTTCTGACGAAACACCACCGCGATAATTAACATCATTAACTCTTGCATCTATAAAAGATAACGCCTCGTTTGGACTCAATCCACTAACATAAATCATTGCACTACCCCTAGATTATTTTTTGTTAACTCTACATATTTTTTTGATTTGTCAGCACAAATATAGTTTCTATGCAATTTTTTTGCAACAACAGCTGTTGTTCCACTACCAACAAAACAATCCAAAACAAGTTCTCCTTTATTTGAACTCGCCAAAATCATGCGTTCAATCATTTCCTCTGGTTTTGGTGTGACGTGCTGTTGTTTTTGCACTTTGCCATTAACTTTATTTTTGTGACGCTGACTTGTTATGTGCCACACTTCACCACATAACCTGCCATTCGGATTTGGAAACCAACGTTTCCCATTTTTTAATATTCCTTTCGTTTTTGCAGCTTCTATTCTGTCTGTAGATTCATAAGGAACACGTATGTCATTGTGATTAAAAGTATATTTATTAGACTTTGTAAAAAATAATATACTCTCTTGTCCATTTGCATATTTTTTTGTGGATGTACCGAGTCCATCCCTTTTATCCCAAGTGATCCAATTTTGGAACACTAGTCCACGTTTTAACAAATGCTGCAAAATAAACGCACAATTAAAAGGTGTATTAAAAATATATATACTTCCTGTATCTTTCAGTTTTGGTATAAGTGCGTCTATCCATTTTCTTGTAAATTTCATAAAATCATCATGCGATGCAAATGTGTCCCAATCAGCTTTCCCCATATTGTAAGGTGGATCTATGACAGCCAAATCAACAGATAAGTTCTTTACCTGTTTCAGGAAGTTTATACAATCCATATTATAAATTTCGTTAATCGCCAAACAACCCATCGCTAGCACCTAACTTTTTATTGATTATATCTTTGTAATGATCATACAATTCATATCCTACAAAATGTCTCTTGTTTTCTTTTGCAACTTTAAGTGTTGTTCCGCTACCCGCGAAAGGATCAAGTATCAATTCACCAACAAAAGAATACAATCTAATCAATCTGCGAGCTATTTCTTCAGGCATGATAGCTGAATGTATACCAAATGCAAGATCGCCTTTTCCAGGGATTGGTATGTTCCAAATCTGCTTTGTATATTCGACCCACTCTTGCTGTGTTAGCTGGCTGGCATCTTTTATATCCTGTGGCAACCCATTTTCAGGACTTCCTTCTTTCACAAATACTACTATGAATTCACACGAATTCTGGGCATAAAAATTACGTGGATATGGATAACTGCCAAACATCAATTTCTTGGACGAATTTGTTCTGTTCCATATAAACAAATCCAATAAAAATAATTTTGTGTTTTTTAATATTGACTGTTGTATGTGACTCTGTAAATCAAATATGTCCCTGTTATAATGCGTGCACATTTGGGATTTCAACATCGGCATTAACGGAACATTTATGCACAACTTACCATTAGGCTTCAACACCCTTTCACATTCTTTCCAAATTTTTACTAAACCTGCGATATAATCATCAAAATCGGCATAAGCCCCCATATCATCACACTTCCTTTCAGAATGTTTACAATCTTGGTGACCATCTTTACTGTAATCTTTTATGTTAAAATATGGCGGTGATGTCACAATAACCTGAACCGAATTATCCGGCAATTCTGACATTTTTTCCGAACTTTTGTAGAAAACTTTATCAATGTATTCTTTCATTTTCTTTCCTTGCTGAAAACTTAGCCCAAAACAATGGATAAAGTCAAGGGAACAATCAAAAAACATATAAGCCTTTGATATTATATAACACTTGAAAAAATTATTACTTTTGTGTACGATTTTATTGTTTGCCAGAGAGGTTCCTTTTTGGCTTGGTGCATTGCCGTAATACCTATTGAAAAGGGAGGCAATATAACATTGTGCCCGAGTCCGATGAGCTTGAACTCATCAAATAACAAAAAGGATGTCACCATGGTAAAATACCAAATTGGCAGAAGTGCTGTGACAGGACGTTTTGTACCAGTTAGGGCTGCGCAAAACAAACCTCGCACACACGTTGTTGAAACTATAAAGAAAAAGTAGTTTTAACGTTCTCTCCGGCAAACATTATACCACATTTTGACATTTATTTGTATAAAAAACTAAACACACATTAAAAAAATGAAAAAAAGACACATTTGATAACGAAATTGTGGACATGATAAAAACCCTTGAATATTGTAAAGTCACCGCCCGCGCGAACATAATGACACACGGTTTGTTTTATAAAGAATTACAATATTACATACGCATTGGTTTTTATCCTTTTGATTTATGCCAATTCTAGCACACACCCAAAAAATGTCAATTTTTATATAATTTACAACAAATGAAAAAAAAAAACTTGAAATGCATAAAAAAAAATTATAAGATATGCGGGCTATTCGGGCATAGTTCAGTCGGTAGAACAACGGACTGTTAATCCGTATGTCACTGGTTCGAGTCCAGTTGCCCGAGCCACCTATTTCCGCAGATTTCTGCGGATTTTTTATTATCTATTCTCTACCACGTTTTTATGCAAAATTGGATGAAAGTTGCTCTAAATTGCCCTAGTTATAAAACAAAAACACATATTTGACACACAGTAATATATACTATTACTGCTGAAATCATCTCTGAAATCACACAGATTTCATACTTGAAACCATAGATGAAATCGTGATGGAATCATACCTGATTTCAGTATTGATTTCATACCTGAAAAGAGCCTTTTTTTGCCTGCGAAATATGGAACGCTATTCCGTCAGTCACAAAACCAAAACACACAAAAATCAAACAGTTATAAAAATACGATTTTTCCCCATGTGTCAAATATGTGTCTTTATTTTTGCACTTTTTTATTTTTGAATAAACAACTGGACAAAGACAAAAAATAAGCACAAATGCAATGATTACTTAAAGTATTTATAAACGACAAATATCCAACCGGCCTAATAATAGCCCACCCCCAAAAAAAGCAAACGTGTTTTATATCGCTATGGGGTACAAAATTTACATAAAATATAACCTGCTTCCTCTTGAAAAATTTGAATTCGATCCTATATCTATCTGCACAAAGGAAGATTTTTATGCGTATATTTATAAACATAATCGGATATTGTACAGATGGAGAATGGCATGCAACCAAAACACCAAGTGTTTTTTAGTTTTCATTTTGCCCGCGATGCCTGGCGAGCAGGTCAGGTAAGAAACATTAGAGATTTGGACGGCAATACGCCCGTGTCTGATAATGATTGGGAACAGGTTAAACGCGGCGGGGATGCGGCGATTCGAACTTGGATAGAAAATCAATTGAAATACAAATCTTGTACAATTGTTTTGATAGGGACGGAAACTGCAAGTCGTCCATGGGTTAATTATGAAATTAAGCGAAGTTGGGAGCTTGGCAAAGGCGTGTTGGGGATTTATGTGCATAATTTGCAAGACCGCATGTGCACTCAATCGCCCAAAGGGTCAAACCCTTTTGCAAATTTTAATTTGAATGGTGTGCCTTTTGATAAAATTGTTCCAGTATATTGTGTCGAAGATTGGGAACCAAGCACAGAAGTTTATAAAAAAATTGCCACAAATATTGGTTCGTGGGTGGAGAACGCAATTAGGATCCGGCAATTATACCCTTAACAGATATGGAGGAATATATGAGCAATTATTTTAATATAAAAGATTTCGATACACTTGAATTAAAATCACCCCCACGGCATTTTAATAATAGTTTTGCGTGTGACGAGTCGATTGGCAAACAGGGTGCGTATGATATATTTATCTCCCATAGCTCTGCAAACAGGGAGCTTATCAGCAAATTACGGCAAGTTTTGGAAGAACGGTTTGGTTTGTCCGCATATATTGATTGGGATGAAGATGGTGGTACAATAAGAGACGAAATTACAGAAAAAATAAAAAACGCTATGGATCGTTCTAAATCTCTATTATATGTAAAGACATCAGAATCTGACGACTCTCAATGGGTAGCATGGGAGGTAGGAAGGTTCGATGCAAAAAAACCAGATAATATTGCTGTCTTGCTTATTGAAGATGATAAATTTACCGAGGACACATGGCGACACAGAGAGTTTTTAAAGGATTATCAAATATTAGATAAAACAGATAATATTAAAGATTTTGTAAATATGGGACATAAAAAATTCTTCACTGCCAAACAAGCGCGCGACCTATCTTCTAAACTCAATTCTGGTGCAATCGCGGCAGTGGCTGCAATGGGGTCGTTATGCGATGTAACCCCCGGGTTAGGAACGCCAACGAAATACTTTGGTGACGAATAATATAAAATGAGAAAATTTACGAACACCAAACCCAGTTTATGGTATTTTAGACTTGCATTTGTAATTTTGAGCAGGTTCCCTAATTGTAAATGTCGCTGGGGTGCGAGAGACAAATTTATTATTTGGGAATATACGTATGTTTCACAAATAACACACAAGGCGTTCACGTTTTGTTTAAATTACGAAATCTATCAAGAGCCTCGAATATGGGTTGTAGAGCCAGACCTTACACAACTTGCAGCTACAGAATTAAAACACGTTTATCCCCAACACTGCAATCGTTTATGCTTGTTTCACCCCCACGATGCGCCATGGAATACACGCAAGGATATTATTAACACTATCATTACATGGGCGTTTTTATGGGTCGAATTTTATGAGTCCTGGAAAATTACAGGTTTTTGGTATGGAGCAGAGGCAGATCATACTCCAATACAAAAAACACACCAAAGCAATTTATCAAGGGAAACGCACCAGAAAAAACACTATAATAAAAATCTTCCTAAATATTTGAAAAACCATCCAATTAGATACTAGCCGTGTGTTTTATCGATATGACATTTGCTAACTTTTTACAATCTTGTTTATAACCTCAATAAAACCATTCCCATTTTTCGCTGAATAAAGCCAGTGCTGTTTTTTTGCCTGTTATAGCTTTAGATGGCAGGTCCCTATTGTTGATAGGACATAATATACTACTAGTATCAATATGATAAAAAATGCAATCTTATAAACACTAAGCGATTTTGAGTTTAGAACATCTGACATACGAATGTACGTTTGTATATTTGCGATATTCATATCAAATAGAGCACATTTGTCCGCCAACGCATCGGTATATTTTTGGCGATAACACCGTTCCAGCCACAAATAATAAGCATCAAACCAGAAAAAGCTAAGTGTCAATATAATTGCTAAAACAAGCAAGGCTACGTTTGGCAGTTTAAAATACAAAGCTATGAGTCCGCCGACAGAAACCATAAACCAATTTTTTATCGAAAAGGAATTGCCATTCATTCTGGCAATAATATTCTGCAACATTTCTAAAAATTTAATTTTTTCGCTTTGCATACGATTAACGATACTACACATCGATATAAATGCAAGTAAAACCAGAATTTTTGCACAAAAACCGGACTTCCGCAAAAAAACAAGCACAAATGCAACAACTTTTAAAGGGGTTGCATATGAATTTCAAACATTTTGATGATATTAAACCAAATGATAAGGCACAATTTGAGATGCTATATTTTTCTGCCCAAAGGGCTTTAAGAAGGTTAGAACTTAAACTAAACAGGATTTATAACGGTAAAACGCCAAAACATTTGCGTATAGAATTAAAACAACTCAACCGCAAACTCACCCAAATGGCAGGCACATGGAAAAATATATATTCCCCTTGCATTTACATAGAATTTTTTATATTCATTATGAATGAGAAAGAATACGTATGAAACGGCTCTAAAATAGTTATTGATATATTAAAAATATTTGTATATTAGGAGATATTATGAAATTCGGAATCAGAACACCTTCGTTGAGTAAAAGAATTGCAGCAAGAACATCTTTAAAAAGAATTATTAGACATAATTTGGGTGTTAAAGTTCCCAGAGGCTTCGGATGGATAACAAACCCTAAAAAAGCTGCCTATAACAGGGTATATAATAGAACCTCTATAAGCATCGATAAGCTATTCAAGAAAATCTTTAAATAACATAGGAGTCAAGTTATGAGTTCTACAATATGGCATTCAAATACAGAAGTTCCAGAAAATGGGGCTGATATTTTATGTATCGGCCATAACAGTAATGGCGACTTTATAATTTATGGCAAGGCAGAACATTATCAAAATAGTTTTTGTATTGTTGACAATGTAGAGGTTGAATATGCCACTGATATAGACAAGTGGTGTTATGCGAAAGATTTATTGGAATTATTAAAAAAAACTGACAGTTATAAATAACCCATTAAAAATTCTATAATATAACTATGATATGTTGGTACTAGGTACATCGTATATAACCGCATAAATTGCGGTTATATATTTAGTCGTTTTAAAGAACTTGAGAATTGAACGAGGCGCATAAACTCTCTTTCTTTATTTCAAAACAATTTGTTTTAGTATTTTACAGCTCCTCTAGTACACTTCTAATTTGCTCAGAAACGTTTAACCTGCCAACGAGCCCCAGTAGTTTTTTTAAGAATTTGGGAAATTTAAGATTATTTTGATAAGCGCACATCTATTAAATCTTTTATCTCGCTATTCTTGAATAAATTGTTATATGAAAATTTTGATCCAAGTTCTTCTTGCTTTTTGCTTGCTATATTTTTGACAACCTCTTCTGCTTTTTCTATATTTTTATTAAAAAGAGCCACAACTTCTTTTTCTTGGATATTGGGAAGTTTTAAATTAGCTTCTATAGATGATAATGCATACATTATTGCATAAATAGCATGCGAAAAGAAAGTATCTGTTGCTGCTTTATTTTTTATTTCTTTCCAAACAATGTATGCGTTATACAATTTATTTTGTATATTATTTTCTAGTTCTTTTTCAGAAAAAACAGAATCAAAATACTGGTTAAAAACAGATATTTTTGACACCTTCGCTTTTCCCGGCTCATTCAAAAACATAGCCACATAAGCCTGTAATAAATTTTCATTAGTTATGCTATCATTATAATCTGTTAGTTCCTGTCCAACTTTTACAATTAAAGCAACTCCCTTGGTTTTAAAATACAGAGCTACTTTTTCTTGAATAAGATCATTAGATTTTAAATCAACAACATTGATTGGGTTTTGGGAATTTGTTGCTTGTGCTATTTGTTGCATAATATCAGGATCTTTAGTTTTATACACACGCAATAACACTTTCGCCTTACTTAATTGTTCATAATTTTGTGATTCCCGATAAAATTTTGATAAAGCAGCAACGGTTTGCCCACCGTTAACTATACTCGGGCGCGTCAAAGTCAAGTTTATTTTTTCCTTATTACCTGTATGACCAGTTTTATAATCATCTGCTATAATTGTAATACCATTATTAAAAAACCAAAACAGTTCTGGTTTTTCACTTGCTGTTTTAATAATTTCTTTATTAATTTTACTTTTAGGCAAAAGATATCTCACATTGGAATTCAACAAAGCACCTTCATTGTTTTGTTTATAAAAATCAACTAAGTCACTTAAATATACTTCGGTTATAAACCCCGTTATAACCTGTGGTAAATCTTGTTTTAGAGTTTTGTCATCACAAATAATTTTTATTGTCGCACTATCAGGAACCTTCTCTTTTAATCCAAAATTTGTACTATCTATAAAATTTACATTTATCTCGTTGTTTATAGCTGTTTCTACAGCATCAGATTGCTTTAACACTTCCCCAATTATACCATTCGTTGAAAAGAAAACATGTACTCTGAGAGTAGGCCAATCATTTTGCTCACAAACCTCTCTAAGTTTATCAAGTTTTGATTTTAGCAACAAATTTGTAGTAGATAAATTCTCGCCCTTTTTTATTTTTTCTACGTTTTTTAGACATAATTCTATTTCATCTTGTGTAAATGTATTTTTGGCCTTTTTAGAAACGTGTTTGGCTTGTACTACAATCACATCCATAAATTTTTCATTAGAATTTGGCAGGGACACTATACTTTCATCATCAAAATATAGCAAATCTATTTTGTTATCGCCACTGCCGTCCGTTAAGAAACAAATCGAAGAATTTATATCTACTTTTTTATATTCCATTATAGTAACTACAGCAGTAGCCAAAGAGTTAATATATTCTTTGTTTTGCAAACCTTGCCCATAATGCTTTTTAGCATATTCAGACTTTTTTATTAGCTTAGTGTTATCTTCTATTAGTCTATTAAATTTATTTAAAGCATATTCATTTATGGAGGCATTAGACATTTTATTTACCTTACCTTAATAGCCCTTCCAACACACCTTTTTGAACCATGTCGATGTTAAGGATATAATCTGTTGTATCAAAAGTATCGCGTAACGGTCGCTGAGTTTTCTGCCAGCCTAAACCATCCGTTATCCATATAAACTGGTGCCCGTCTTTTGTCCACTGATGATAAATATCTGCATATTCGCCTGCGGTTGATTTTAATTTTGATCCGCCACCGCCATAGAAATTTGTTTCTATCAGATATAGTTTATTAGGGGTATTTATAGCAAAATCAACACGCTTGGATGATTTATTCACAATAATATTTTTACTCCATTTTCTATAAATTTTATCTGCTGTCGCCTGCGCAATATATTCATAACCATTACGGTCACAAATATCTTTTATAAAATATTCCATCAAGTTTTCCATTGATGTGCCACTGCGGTTCTTGCGCCCATTTGAATCAAGTCCAACTTCTACACCAAGAAAATAATCTGGTATAGATTTAATTGTACGGTCAGATACTAAATCAAGGAAGCCACTTGCTTTCATAAATAGGACACCATCCTCTGCAGACATAGGCTTTGAAAAGTCAAAGCATTTAAGTCCAAAAGTTTTTATATCTGAAACAAGTTTAATTTTCTTTTCTCTATCGGCTAACAGTGCCGGTATAACACCTATAATTTTTGGATATTCCTTTAATAAATCTTTTGCTGCTTTTTCAACATCCGCCTTACCAATCAGAGTATTCAATAAGTTTAGTGCAATCTCTGCTTCGTGATAATTATTGATAACTTTTGACCAGTTAACAAAATAATCCCAAGATGTTATACTTTCTTTTAGGGTTGAAATCAAATAACCAAAAACGTCATCTTCGTTCTTGCAGCCCAAAAGTTCATCAAAAATTTTAGAATACTTCATTTTATTCCTTTCTTTTCAAGGATATCATACAGCCTTTTTTCTGCCAATTCAACAAATTGCGTTTCCTGTTCTATACCGACAAACATTCTGTCATATTTTAATGCCGCAACCCCAGTTGTACCACTGCCCATAAAAGGATCTAATATTAAATCGCCCAGATTTGTACAACATAAAATTATTCTTTCCAATAAATCCAAAGGCTTTTGTGTTGGATGCTTGCCAAAAGTTTTTTCTGATTTTGATGGCGTTGGAATAGACCAAACACTGCGCATCTGGCAATCTGGCTTTTTCAAAATATCTTTTGGGAATGAACCACATTTCATGGCATCGTAATTAAATATATGTTTCGCGTTCTTACTTTTTCTCGCCCAGATAAGTGTTTCATGGCTCGCGGTAAAGTATCTACAAGACATATTTGGACTAGCATTTGGTTTATACCACGCAACATCATTTAATATATGAAAGCCCAACAACTGCATTGCAAAGCCACATGAGTATATACTGTGGTATGTACCACTTATCCAAATTGTGCCATTTGGTTTTAACACTCGCCAGCATGCAGAAAGCCACTTTTTATGAAACTCAAAATCATTCATCAGTCCGTGCGACTCGTCCCACTTGCCTTTATTAACCGATACAACTTGACCATTTTGGCACGTTATCCCCCCATTTGACAACATATAAGGCGGATCCGCAAAAATCATATCAAAGGTATTTTCTGGAATCTTTTCCAGACACGTTAAGCAATCTTCACAATAAAGGCGAAAAGGTTTCTTAGTCATAATTAGTTATCAATAACTCACGAATAGCACTGCGCCCGTCTGCATTTGCATTTATCAAACGCTTTGCAAGTATTCTATTTATATTATAGTCTTGGTATAAATCATCAAAGAATGTGTCTTTTATATAATTTGTTGGATCAGAATTACTTAACATTTGTAAAGCACCCGCTTTATCACACGCTTCAAAAACATTCTTAAGGCGAATTTGCTCATCATCATTAAAATCCCCAACAGCATAAGAATTAAACGAAGATGTTTTTCTAATCGGGCGATATGGTGGGTCGTAATAGATAAACGTATCTTTATTTACATACTCTTGAACAGAACTAAAATCTGTTTGGATAATAGTCGCAATCTGTAAAGCGTCTGATACATTGCGCAAATTTTCTGCGTCTAATATTCTTGGGTTGGTATACTTACCCATCGGAACATTAAACATATTTTTCGAATTAACACGAAACAATCCATTAAAACACGTTCTGTTTAAGAATATGGTCAACGCTACACGTCTGACAAACCGCTGATTATAAATATTTGCATCGACGGTTTTGTCCATGTTGTTATATTCATCACGCCTTGCGTAATAATATTCTTTTTTATCTTCTGTATGATTATACTCTGCACTTATTTTTGTCAGTTCAACTATCAATTTTTCAACATCATGTTTGATAACATTATACAGAATAACCAACTCAGGATTGATATCAAACAAGAAAGCCTCTTTGATTGAGAACCGATTATAAATATCGAAGAACACAGCCCCACCACCAACAAAGGGTTCTATGTATCTTTTTATCCCACCCATTTTCAATTTTAAGGGCAGTTTTTCATCGATTTTATCTAATAGCTGTCCCTTGCCCCCTGCCCATTTTAATACAGGTTTGCACTCAATATAATCCGCTAATTTTGCTGGCAGTGGTGACAATTTTTCCTTTCCTTTACGATTTGATATTACAAAATCACGCCACCTAAATCCAGTAGTTATTTTTTACTTGTGGTTGTTTTTAATTGCTTTTGATTACTTTAAAAACTTTGAACAAAAACACACAGAAACACATAGAAATAGTACACAGCCGATGTCACCACAAACAAAAAAATCCAAGTTTTCTGCGGAATTCAGCCATTTTTGAAAAAATTGTACAATTCACTGTTAATCTGTATGTCACTGGTTCGAGTCCAGTTGCCCGAGCCACAAATTCCAGGGTTCCCAATCGGGGCCCTGTTTATTTTTTCAATTCCACCAATTTTTGAGATATGATGTGGTCGGCGGGTAATTGCGGATGCGCCAGCAATTCGGTCACATGCACCCAGTGCATTTGGTCATGAACGCGCAATTCTATTTCCCCAGAAAAACCCGTAATTTCATACGCATACAAATTGATTTCACGTCCCGTATCGGTCACAAAGTGCACAACCGTCACCAGGTCACCAATTTCGGCATTTATGCCCAATTCTTCGTTCAATTCACGGGCCAGACACGACGGGCCATCTTCGCCCGGCTCAAATTTACCCCCGGGATATTCCCACGCGCCGGCACATGGCTGGTTTTGCGCACGCCGCATCAGTAAAACAGAGTTACCATCACGAAAAATTGCCGCCGTTACGTTCATGTGTTTTATGATATAAAACCACTCATATCAATGCAAGGAATTTGGACTATAAACCGATTGACAAAATATGATTTTTTAGTCTATGCTGGCCCCATAGTCATAAGACAAATTTCTGCATCTAAATCCCGGGGGGCACGCATGGAACGCACAGAAACACATAAAATCACAATTACGTTGAAATTTGAACTGTTACTAGGCGACAAAGACATATGTTGCAGCATTTGCGGCCAACCGATAACCAAGAAACAAAAAATGTCCATTGATCATCACATTCCGCGCATGCACGGCGGGACCGACTATCGCGGAAATCTGTTTCCGGCGCACCAAATTTGCAATTCGATAAAGGGCGACCTGATGCCCGAGGAATTTGAGGCCCGCAAAGAAGACCTGTTTGGGCACGCATTAGTTTCGTGGAAATTAAAGAAGGTTGATGTTGCAATCGTCGCACGCGCGTTGGCCAGCATGCGCAGCAAATAAAAATCCATTAAACCGTGAACTTGATAGGTATAAAAAAGGACCACTCACAGCAGAGAGCGGTCGGGGAGTTAACAAATCATATTCACGGATGATTCTGTCGCCTTTGGGTTGTCCCTGTTTTATAGCGATCAGCCCCCCGACCCGTTCAGGTCAGGGTATCGGTATTACTTGATTCATACCGACGGCGGATATGATGCATCCATGCACCACGTGAATATGGACTTGTTAAAGTCCTGAACCAAAATCCCTTTTGTGTTCGCAGACCATTTTACAAAAACCCGGCCATCATTTCAATATAAAATTATAAAAAACGCCCCGACGGGTATCCATGAGGGGGCGAGAATGACATGAAAACTGTTGCGCCGCATCAGCGTTCGCTGGTCGCGGGCTGGTCAATAAAGATCCAAATCAACCAAATCAATGCCGCAATACCAATCAGGCTGTATACGATACTGCTGGCGATGGTGGCCGGTCCGAAAATCCATGCGACCAAATCAAAACCGAATATACCAATCAGTCCCCAATTCAGGGCACCAATAAATGTCAACGGTTTCAACACATAGTTTGTCAGTCCTCTCATCTGTTTTTTCTCCTTTGAACAGGTTTAATATTGTCTGTATCCAGACACGACAATTATAGCGGACTTTATCATGCATCGCAATCCGTTTATACGACTTAGGAAAACGTTCTTAGCCACGGAATTCGCGATGTTTGGCGCGTCACGCCGGGACACATTGCCGCATTACACACCAGCATCAATTATATGTTTTATTGCATAATTTGCGCATACCAGGCCAAATGCGCCCGTAATTGTTACCATTGATCCGAACGTATGGTTTGGCGCGACGTTGGGGTTGGCACCCTCGGTCGAATAGACGACGGGATAATCAGGTATGTGCGCCGCGCGTATCAGTCGGCGAATCTTGGCTGCCAATGGACACACTGTTGTTTTAGATAACCGCCCCACCCTGATTTGCGATGGGTCGGTTTTGCGCGCCGCGCCCATACTGGATATAAACGGGATATTGCGCGCCTGGCACCATGCGGCCAGTGCAATTTTGGACGGAACAGAATCAATTGCATCAATCACAAAATCGGGGCGAACATCCGGCGCGTGCGCATCATCAAAGAACATATCAAATGTATCCACAACCGCGTCTGGGTTTATATCATGAATTCGCGCAGCGGCAACCGCAACCTTTGGCATGCCGATGGTTGACGTCAGTGCGAACAACTGGCGATTTATATTTGATTCTTCGACCCGGTCAAAATCAACAACGATTATATGGCCAATGCCACTGCGGGCCAGGGCCTCGGTCGCGAACGACCCGACCGCGCCACACCCAACGACCATAACGGTTGCGGCGCGCAGTTTTTCAATATTTTCATCACCCAACAGTAATCTGATTCTGTGTAATCTGTCAGCCATTTTTTATCATCCGTTGTGTATTATTATAAATTGTTTCCGCCATTGTTTGCGCAGTGCAGCCAACCAAATCCGCAATTTGCGCAACCGTGCGCGGCAAAATCCCGCGTGCGACTGAAATTGACGCCGCATCTGATTCAACCAGAATGCGGTCTGGGTCAATCGCGCGGGCCGCCACCCCAGGATTTGCCCCGAACGAAAAGTATGCATTTGCGTGCCGCATTATGGCCGAAACAATTTCCGGCGTGCCCCGAAATCCATGCAGTACCACTGCCGGTGGCATTTTTTGCGTGGCAAATATGTGCAGAATTTTATCCCATGCGCGAACACAGTGAATATGCGCAATGCGCCCAAATTCGCGCGCTAAATCCAATTGGCGAATAAATACGGGCATTTGCGCATCTATATCGCCACGCGACGCGTCCAGCCCTATTTCACCGACCATCAGTTCGGGATTCGAGCGCAATAATTGCGCCATCTGGTCCGGTAAAGCGCACGACAATTCATCTACATACCACGGATGAACGCCAATCGCACCCGCCCCGCCACCCACACGCGTGGCATCAACCGCGACCGACCAATCGCACGGGCGCGCAGAATTATATATAAATCCACAAACCGCGCCATCGGGCACTGGGGTTACATAATGACAATGCGCATCAATATATTTTTGCATATGTTCAGTATATCTGTTTTTTGCGATTTGCAAACAATATTTTTCCCAGTATCCCGATTGGAATCACCATCGCGGCCAGCAATAAAATCGACCACCACTGGTGCCCAGCTAATGGCACGGTATTAAACACGACGCCATCGTATTGGACCAAAACAAACACGCCCACAAATACCATTGCCGCGATATAAACAAAGCGCATGTTTTGCCCCAGTCCCGCAAACAGATTTAGACGCGCTGTTCTGATGTTAAATCCGTTCAGCATTGCAACCCAGACCAGCAACACGAAACGCGCCGTCATATACTGGCCATCGGCAAAGATGCCAACATTGTGCATCAGCCACAGTCCCGCAAACAGCGCCATAAACACCGCCGTGTATCCGACGATTTCCCACTTTATCGCGCGTGTCAGCATTGGCGTCCCCTTGGGCACCGGCGGAACATCAAAGTATTCTGGCTTTTCCGGCTCGCCCCCAAACGCCAGGCTGTTTAGACTGTCCATCAGGATATTCACAATCAAAATCTGGCTGGCAACCAATGCCGGCACCGCCCAGACCAATGGGAATATCACACTCAGCAGCACCAACGTGAAATTTATCGGCAACTGGAACCGCAAGAACATCGTTATGTTATGCATAAACGTGCGCCCCAGTAATACAGATTTTACGATTGATACAAAATTACTGTCGGTGACGATGATGTCAGCAGCATCCTTGGCCACATCGGTGCCATTGCCCATGGCGTATCCGACATCCGCCTTTTTCAGTGCCGGCGCGTCATTTGTGCCATCGCCACACATCCCACAGCACAGGTGTAATTTCTGGGATATTTTAACAATCCGCAGTTTTGTCGTTGGGGTCGCGCGCGCCACAACACGCAATTTTGGCAGCAAACGCATCAATGCACCATCTGATTTTTGTTCCAATTCCGCCGCGTTGATACATACATCGCTGTCCCCTGACACGATTCCAGCACTGCGCGCAACCGCAATCGCGGTTTCCAGGTTGTCGCCCGTTATCATCATTACCTGGACCCCGGCGCGCTGTATCTGTGCGACGGCGTGTGGAACCTCGGGCCGGACACCATCGTGAATTGTTACCAATGCCACCAGGACCAAATCCGATGGCAATTCGCCCGCCGACGCGGCGCCACCGCGCCGATATGCAATCGCCAATACGCGCTTTGCCTCGCGTGCAGATGTGGTCAGGATTTTATTTATCACGCGCCGCGAAATTGGCTGGGCGTTTCCCGCATCATCAACATACGACATGACGCGTTCCAAAATGCATTCGGGCGCGCCGGTGTAAAACGTCATATTTCCCGCCACACTGGCCGCGGTGAATTTATACTCACTGTCAAATGGCAATTTGTGTTTGATGCGCAATTTGGCCACGGTTTCAGAATATTGCGCGTCCGGCACCAGTGCCAGTAATGCGCGATCGGTACTGTTTCCGCCACGGATTTCACGGCCAACATATTCCGCGCCATTTGTCGCAACAATTGCATTTTGTAACAAATGACGCAATTTCGCGGGCCCATGCGCCATATCCAGCGCATCGCCATTGCCACGGAACACATCCGCCACAACCATATTTCCATATGTCAGTGTTCCCGTTTTATCGGTGCACAGTAATTGGATATTGCCGGCCTCGGGTATCTTGGCGGGATTCTTTGCCAATATGTTTGCGCGCGCCATACGACCCGCATTTTGTGATGTCACCAATGAAATAATCAACGGCAATCCCTCGGGCACGGCGGCGATTATAATAACAAATGCCGTGGTCAATACGGTGCACACATCGCGAAATATCGCCAGTCCCCCACCCGCCAAATATGCCGTCATACCGCCGGCCGTCCAAACATCCGCGCCCAGCAAGATTACCGCAATAATCGCCGCCCCAATAAACCCGAATATGCTGATTTTCTGGGCCAGGTCATCCAGTTGCATCTGCAGTGATGTTTTTTCAGGGGTTATATCCTGCATCATGATAATTCCAGCGGCATTTTCTGTGGCGGTGCCAACATTGCTGACCCGCATTATTCCAACGCCCGACGTCACCATTGTGGCGGCAAACAAACTGGATTCATCTGTGAAATCATCGCCAGATACCGTGCGCCGCACCCCAATTTCAAATGGCGGGCGCGCACCGCGCCACGCGACCTTTGGCGCACTGGCCGATTCACCGTTTAACGCCGAATTATCCACAGAAATTTGTCCGTCAACCAGGTATCCATCGGCATATATTCCGTCACCCGCGGCCAACGCAACCAAATCACCCACCACAATGTCGGACGACAATATTCTGGATTTTTGCCCATTGCGAATAACGTTCACATAGTGCACCGAATTCTGGCGACGCAAATCATTGGCGAAACGTTGACTTTTCAGACCGGTACTGGTGTTTATTATACTGATTATGACCAGAATCAGACCGATACCAATAACCTCGGTCACATTATCAAAACCAAAGAATGACAGCACCACAAACAGCAGCAATAACACCAGCAGTATCAGATTCAGTTTATCCTTGAACGTGTCGGCCCAAAATTGAAACCAGGTTTTCAACCTGGGTTCTGGCAGAACATTTTTACCATATCGTTGTCGGCTGTTTATTACGTCAGAATCTGACAGTCCTGAAAGTTTCATAATTTATCCCCTGTGCGCGTAATTATTATAAAACATAGGGCCGCTTTGCAATGGTTATTTTTTCACGCGCACGCGACGCAATTTATGGTATAATATGGGGTAACAAAGGGGAGCGGCAATGAAAGTATCATTTGTTATGTATGATATGCCACATGGGTTTGACTGTATAGATTGCACACCACAGCAACTCAGGTTTTTCGAGAATATGTATCGCCCTGACCAATGGGGACGTTGTATACAGTTATCTGATGTATCCGGACAAAAACACGCCATTTCTGGACTGTGACGGGCGTGGCGGCACGTTTCTGGGGATGTCAATCGTGTTGCCCGGCATATATCTGCGCAACACGGACAAATTGGATAAATTCTTTCAAGAATTTTGTAAAAAATACATAGATAACCAGATTGTTTCCACGCGACCAAATGGTGTGCGTCGGTTTCTGGTGTCACGCCTGGGCACGCCCCAGATGGAAAAGTATATTACAAACGCGCTGAACGAATTTGCGCGCGAACGGCCCGATTTAAATTTCACAGAATCTGCCGCGCATATATTCAACGCCAATCCAATTCACGATAAACCCGCCCATTTCGGGCGGTTTTTGTGCCAGGATATAGAAAAAATATTTCAAACTCCCTGCTGTTTGCGCAACATCAGTTCGGGCTTTCCCGCATTTAACTCTGGCGACACAGAGAACCCCAGCGCATCTATGAATGATTGTATTTGTGATTTGATATGCGCAACGTCCACATCATCTGCGGTGCAATATTCTACCTCTAAAAACAAGCCAAGATTCGTCACTGTTTCAAACTCAATCATATAATCGCCGGCCCGATATGTGCGTTTCAAATTGTCAATTTTTACCAATTCACGCAATCCCAATGCATTGATTATGCCGGTCAATATGGTCATATCGCCAACAGTTGTTTCCAATTCTTCCGAATACAACCAAGTATCACCATCAAAATGGTCTTTTTTATACGTAATGTAATTTATACCGTCTTTCTGGCGCGTACGAAAGCAAGCACACAAACGCCCGCCATGATCTGGACACAAATCTGTGCGCAATGGGTCATAATAATATGTATCAACAGTATGTTTATTACCGACAAATTCAAAAGATGATAATTTTTGCAACACTGTCTGCTCGTCTGCAAAAACCTGAACCAAGATTTCAATTTCCTTCATTTAAGCTCTCCATTTCTTATCGGCCTGGTCGATAAAAACTAAAACGCCCATTGCGGGTGGGGGTTACATGCATGAATACGAATAGGATTCTGGCATTCTGTATAAATTATTGGTCACCGCATCAATAAATACTGGTATTATTCCCAATAGGAATCCGGGAAATACGTCCAACACGACCGCGCCCGTATTCAGATTACGCGGCACGGTTGGTGACGGACAATCTGTATTCTTGCTGGTGATTGTCATTTCATTTGCCGAATATATTTTCATACTTTGTTCTGGTTTGATTTTATAGATTCCACTGTCCGCGGACACCGTTATCATTTCATCAGAATTGTTATAAATATTGGTTTCATGATTACTGCCGATACCAATCGCACCACATGACGCCAACACGCCCACAGAACACAAAATTGCCAATTTTCTCATTTCTTACATCCCCCTTGGGTATTATTTCCCAGTATGCGGGCCAACGCATCCGCTGTCAACAAATTTACGGTCTGGAATTTACCGCCGTAAAATACCGCACAGGTGTTCGTCCGCGATATTTTCAGGCGTTAAATTTATAAACTCCGGCATATGCGTTTCCTTTTGCCAAATTATAGCACAAAAAACAGCAAGATAAAAACCTTTATCTATCTTGACAAAACGAAACTTTGTATTACAATATTCGGTATGGAACACAGACAATATTGTATTTACTGTAACAAAGAAATCACCACCCGCAGCAGCGAGCACGTTATACAAAACGCGCTGGGCGGCCTGTTGGAATCCGAGGATATTTGTTGTCCTGAATGCAACAATTATATCAGCAAGTATATTGATGCGCCGTTCACCAAGACATTCAACCCAATTATCAGCCGCATAGACAATTTTTCCAAGACAAACAACACTAAATCCACACCGCCATGCACAGGCACTGTTTCATATAATGGCCGGGAATACAGCGCAAATATCAAAAATGGCAAGGTTGTATCATGCCCTGATTTAAGTCGTGAATTGCGTTGCGATATATCAAAACTGGAAACGCCACCGCAAATTGTATCGTATAATTTTGATTTGGAAAATACTGCATTTCAGACCGGCATGGCCAAGATTGCATTCAACTATGCAATGTCACAAAACGTGGATTTCAAATACCTGGCGTCTGGTTTGATGGTTGAACGCACGGGTAATTCCGTGAATAACATACAGTATAATTACCCTGTTGTGCCGTTTTGCCCGCTGAACCCGGTCGACGCGTTCATAGAAAGTGCGCCCAACACCACGCCTTTCCACAACATGATTTTGTTTTCCCAGTGTAATGAACTGTGGTGCTATGTCGATTTATTTAATACGTTTCAGTACTATGTATTGTTATCAGACAATGTACCAAATGGCAAACAGGTATACGCGAATTACACCCAGACGTTGCAAAAACTGAACCGTAATGCGCCAGTATTGGACGATTTGCATGACCCGAAAACAGTTATGATTTATGCCCAACAATACGGGGTTGAACCAACCATGAACGCCGCAGAATTTACGCGGCGCGTGAATAATGCCGTGGCAATCAAATCGCAAAAGGTGGCGATGTCCAAAATAATTGGTCCGAAAATTGCGAGTATGCCGTTTATGTCAATGATGATGCAAATGCAGGGCGACGCGGCCAGCATGCAACTGATGTATGATTGTATGCACCTGTATTTTGATGATGATATTTTCCAAGAAAAAAATTTCAGAACCGTGACCCCGGCCCTGGCCGGCGATGGGTCTGTCGCATACCCGCATGAAATAGTGCGCCTGGTGTCAGAAACCCCAGACATGCTGAGACAATATACAACAATGAAATTCAATAATTTGAATAACCAGTTGCGCACACAAAAGCAACGATAATATAAAATATGATCGCGGCTCCCTCGCCCACGCGCTGCATGGGACTGCGGGGCATTCGTGACAACGCGCCCGTCAAATTGACGTGCGCGTTTACTCATTGTCGAACCCCTTCTTCGGGTTCTTCGTCCCTGCGCCCCGGAAAAATTAAACGGCCGCATTAGCGACCGTTGAATTTTTCTGGTGGGGACACAGGGATTGGCTGCGCCGACCTTGGGCAATCGCCTGGCGGCGACCGGCGTTATTCCGCCTTTGCCCGGCGGTTCGAACCCCTTCTTCGGGTTCTTCGTCCCGTGTCCGGCAAAAATTAAAACGCCGACAAGCGGCGTTTGAATTTTTGGTGGGGACACAGGGACTCGAACCCTGGACCCAATGATTAAGAGTCATTTGCTCTACCAACTGAGCTATGTCCCCAAAAACGGAACCTGAATCCGGGGCGTGGTGCCCTCTGTTCAAGGTTCGGGGCAAATTTTGACATAATCTAAAATAAAAATCAAGTAAAAATCACATTTTTATTTATTTTTTGTTGCGCGGATTTGTGCCGACGCCAACAGGCGTTCAAAATCAATCGCACCACCTGCATCTGTATCCAGCCAATCGGTCACATGCGTCACAATGTTTTCTATATGGTGCGCAATCACCATTTTATTATTACGATATCTGGTTTCGTTAACCATATGTAGCAATTCGCGCCCCAGGCTCGCCAGCGTCTGAATTTGCGGGGCGGACAACAAATTTGACTGGGCGGCGGCATAGACCACCCCCTCCAATTCTATATGATATGAGCGCAAGACTTCTATGGTCGACGGTGTTAGATGTATCTTGCGTGCGATTGCCGTCGCAGATAATCCGTCCATCCGGTTCAGTGATTCCAATGTCGCACGCCCACGCAACCCAACGGATTTACGTAACTGCATTATAATATTCAACACCAGGACATTTATCTTGTCAGTCATATTAGCGGCCAATGTAGTGCTGAGGCGACTGGAAATCCGCGAATTTGAATAGTCATACAGCAAAAACACCAATGGTATCGACAACAATGACGCCGCAATATTCGTCACTAAATCAGCCAGTTCTTTGTCGGCAAGATTATCCTTGGTCACGATAAACAGCACCACCCCACCTGCAATTGATAACAGGTATGGGATACTTTTTAGCATAAAATCACGGAATCGCATGCCCATATATCCAGCATATCAGAAATCATCAAACAAATTCACAGGAACAAAATTCTAGGCTATTTCACCACCATACGGACGCACAGTGGTGTTTGGCGTGGGATTTGGCATCGTCGCACGACGCGCCGCACGACGACGAGCAAATATCATCGCCCATCCGCCCAGCGACACCAACAGCACCGCTAAAATCGCAATGCTGTTGCGCCAACTGCCCAGCATAGAACCCAGACCAATTACCAAACAGATAATCATATATGACGTCTGGTCCGCAATGCTGTAAAACGATAAAACCTCCATCCGGTTTTGCGATGGGATTAAGTTCTGGAATCGTGCATATAACAAAATTTTTATCACCGCACAAATCACATACCCTGCCCCCAACGCCACCAGGCCCCAAATCGTGTAATCCAGCGCAAACAGTCCAAACAAAGCACCTGCGACAATTATCATCGTATACATTATCATTGGTGACATACCAACGAATTTATGAGCAAATGCCTGACCAATAACTTGGCACCCCATAATAAAAAAAGGCACTGCCCCAATGTATGACGCGGGCACCCCAATATCGTATCCTATCAGTGCCAGATAATCGTTCAAATATGCAAAATTCGTCACCAACACACACAGCACCAACATAGTCACAATCATGGGCGTCGCACGCATTACTGACACAGCCCCACATATAGATTTTATAACCGAGCATCCGTTATCGGCGATTCCGCGGTATTTCTGAATCAGATTCATCCGCGATATAAACAGCATCGACAACGCCAGCGACACAATTGACAGTGCAGTTATCCATTCATACCCCCACGTCCACAACAGCGACCCCGACGACGACACCGCCGTACCGATGGCGGCAACATTCTTGCGCTGTCCCAAGATTCGTTCATATGCCAGTGCGTTTGTCCGCGCACGCAATTCGTCATACAGGACGTCTTCGGATACAACGTTATAAATCGCCCCATGCATTCCCCACAGCAGCATTCCAACCGCAAACCCGGCAAATGTCGGCCACAAAATCCACAAGATGAACGCCGCCGCCTTTAATACCTGGCCGCTAAACAGCACATTTTTTGCCCCGAAACGTCGCGCCAGGTGCGCCACCGGGAATTGCGTCACCAGAACTCCGCCTGACCATAACATCAGCAGGACAGATATGCCAAAGTCACTGACCCCGCGGGACTGCATAAACACGGCATAGACCGGTGCCAACAGCATTGTTGCGTTAAAGAATGTGTATCCATATATGCACGTCAAAAAATTTCGAACCGAATATTTGTTCGCCATGTGGTGGGTGTATCCTTCCTCTTGCTGCGGGGGCATTATACACTATGTTTTACGGGCCTGTATATTGATTTTTTTTCAAAAAACACTATAATTATATGTGTATTGGATGCAAAGGATGTGCCCATGGCCGTAAAGATGAACGAATTTTTATTACAGTATTATATGCAGTTGCGGTTTAACCACATGCCGGCCGAGGTTCGTGCCAAATACGACGAATATGCCAAGAACGACGATTTTCGCGGCAATATGAAGGATTGGAAAAAGAATCTGATGGGCAAACCCATGCCTGACCCGACCGAGGTGGGTGGCGCATGGGAACTGAGTGATGACGAGTGGAAAAAACTGTTCAAGGCATTTCAGAACGCATTTCGTGCCATGGCCGCCGACCAGGGGTCGTTTAAAGAAAACAAGGATGCGAACGATTTCTTGAATGAATATTTTGGCGATGCGCTGACCCACCTGTTTTCAAACAGCACCGCCAGCAATGCCGCCGAAACCCAGATTCAGGGTGCGTTCAAATCATTTTTGACAACAAAACGCAACAGCCTGGAAATTTATTTCAAGCAATGGGGGCTGACGAACGACGATTTTTCGTATTCTGATTTAATTGACGGTATTGGTAAAAAAGAATACAACGCATCGCCAAAATTCCAGAATAAAATCAAGCAAATTGCCCAGTATCTGACGTTCTATTCCAACCAGCCGGATTTTCAAACCGCGATTGGTATAAATGCGCCACTGGATTTCAACGATATTGAAAAAGGATTTGACGACGCGGCAATTGACCCGCAAAAGTTGGATTATTTCAAGCGGAATCATCGCGACCTGTTGGATACGCTGAACAACAAGTCCAAGGTCTTGGACGTCTTCAAAAATTACGATGGCGGCAAAATTTCCAAGCATATCGCCACCGCCAAGACCAAGGTCAATTATGACGACAAGGAATCTGATGACTATGTTCCGCCAAAACGCCAGGACGAATTGACCCCGTGGCAGCAATTGTCCAAAAACGTCGGCGACACATGGACCGATTATATGGACAAGTATGTCAAGTTTCATGGCGATCGTCTGTATATGTCCAATTCGGCAAAACTGATTGTCAAGGCATTGGATGGCGCAAAAATAAAACCGACCGATGGCCTGGGCAAGGTATTGGAAAACGCAGGAAAAATCAAAGAAAACCTGCGATACAAATCGCCAACCGCGACCAAGCATTTTGATTGGTTCACCAAGGCAATGGGCCAATTAAAGGAAACAATGCCCAAGGCATTTGCCGGCGCGCTGAAAAACGGTCGCCAGATGCGCGCGATTATATCTGAATTGATTATGATGGCGGTGCGCGATGGCAAGGTGGACGAGGCCAAGACCGCGATGGAGGTTTTGTCTGTCATCAAATACGGTTACACCACCAGCAAGATTATGGACGCATTGGGCAAGGAAAAATTGTCTATATTTTCAGACAAGGGCCTGTCGTGGAATAAAAACGAAGGCGTTCAATTCGTCACCACGGCCATGGATAAAAGTATCAAGGCCGCATTTATGGGCATTGGATACGGAATCACAATCGCGGGCAACGCAATCAAATTAAACGGCAGTAAATTCGGTGGTCACGATACCAAGCGGATGCAGACCGCGCACAAGGATGCATTGACCAAAAATACGAACGACCTGACCGACAAAATCAATGAAACCAATCTGCGCAACGCCCAGGATCGCCAGATAATCCAAAACGCCCAGAATACAATCAATCAAACGGGCATAACCGCGGCGACGGTGGCCCAAAAACGCCAGGATCTGCAAAACGCCCAGAATATCGAAGAGCAAAAGAAAAACGCCCTGGATGCGGCACGCACGCAATTGAGTGATACGGACAAAAAACTGACCGAATATGCCGAAATCACAAACGATTTGGCCGCGGCCCAGCAGCAGTTGCAACAGGTTCAGGCCGACCTGCAACAGGCGCAAAACGCGCTGAACGATCCAAATACGTTCAATGGCATGACCCCGCAAGAAGCGGACGCCCTGCGCACCAGTCTGCAACAGCAAATTGCCGGCATGCAGATGACGTCTGCGACGTTGCAACAAACAATTACAAATCTGACCACGCGCCAGCAACAGGCAGCCCCAGATGTCCAGGCGGCACTGGCCAATCGCCCCGCATACGAGGCCGCATTTAACGCGGCCGAGGCTGACTATAACGCCGCCACTGCAAATACCGCCCAACTGAGCACGCCAATCCAGCAATTTGACGAGGCGACCCAAATCATTGACGAAATGAACACACGAATTCAAAAGCGCGACGATGAAATTGCCAACTGGGACGATAATCACCAGGATAAATATCGCGAATTGATGGCGTATTGGGATTTCTTGGAATCTGGGCGCGATTCACACACTGGGCGTCTGTATTCATGGCGTCCAGGCAGCGCGTCCAAAAAGCAAAAGAAATTTGACCAAAATTCCGGCGCGATGTTCCAGCAATACCTGAACGGGTATCAGTATGTGCCATAACATACTTGCATTTTTGGGCATTTTATGGTATAATGCACCACATAATGACACCGCCGATGGCGGTGTTTTTTATTGCAAAAAATAATCTCTCATTTTAACCAAAGGATTTAACAATGGCACGAATTTTGCAAATTCGCCGGGGCACCACCGCGCAAAATGATAATTTTACAGGACTGGCCGGGGAAATAACCATGGACACAGAAACCAAGACACTGCGTGTGCACGATGGCGAAACGCTGGGCGGCGTTACACTGGCGCGCGCCGACGCAATTGCGGACGCATCATTTGATATAACAACGGTTTCCGATGATTTTTGGAACGCACTGTTTGCGCGTATGGGCGCGACCACCCCAACACTGATGTCATCGCGCGAGTTGCCCATCCAATCGGACGTCGTTTCAACATATACATTTAATACAACGCGCACACCGATTTTTGCGCGCGCTGTGCTGGTATGCAACACGGATGACGCCGGATACACCGCGGGCGACACGGTTGCCGCGTTTGGCATTGGCGCGCGCACCAATCCCGCCCCAAACGTCCGCCAGTCTGACGATGGCGTCACGGTGCAACTGGTTATCGGATCTGACGCGTTTTGGGTATCCAATCCCCAGGACGGCACGTCCACCCCAATCACCACCACCGCATGGCGTATGAAATACCTAGTTTACTGTTGAAAAAATAAAAATACTTTGCTATGCTGGCGCACATAGAAAAGAGGAAACAAATGTACATACTTGCATTGAACTGTGGGTCTTCGTCGTTGAAATACCAGGTTTTTGACGCGAATTCCAAAAAGGCCGTCGTTGGCGGTAATGTTGAAAAAATCGGTCTGCCGGATTCTTTTGTTACGCAAAAATATCCGGACGGCACCAAACAACGCAAAGACGCCGTTATGAAAAATCATGACGAGGCATTAAACGTTGTTCTGTTCATGCTGCGCGAGGCGTCAATTGACCTGAACGAAATAAAGGGTGTTGGTCACCGCGTTGTTATGGGTGGTGATAAATTCGCATCGTCGGTTGAAATCACCGATGACGTTATGAAGACAATTGATAAATTGTCCCCGTTGGCACCACTGCATAACCCACCGGCATTGATGGGTATTGTGACCGCAAAGCAGTTATTGCCGAACGCGAAACAGGTTGCCGTATTTGACACCGCATTTCACCAGACTATGCCGGATTACTCGTATCGCTATGCCGTGCCGACCGCATGGTATAAAGAGTTAGGTGTTCGCCGCTATGGTTTCCACGGAACATCGCATTTGTATGTATCAAAACGCGCGGCGGCAATGCTGGGCAAACCGGCGGACCAGTGCAATCTGATAACCCTGCACATCGGTTCGGGTGCATCGGCGACCGCAATCAAAAACGGTATCTCGGTTGATACATCGTTGGGTATGACACCACTGTCGGGTCTGACCATGGGCACACGTCCGGGCGATTTGGATCCAGGTGTTGTTCTGTATGTTATGAACACATTGAAATTGACACCGGACCAAATGCAGAAACATTTGAACAAGGATTCCGGTCTGATGGGCCTGACCGAATGCTATGCCGACCGTCGTGACGTCGAAGAAAACAAGGAAGGCAACGATAAATGCCGTCTGGCCATTGATACCGAAGTGCACAATGTAAAAAAATACATCGGCGCATATATGGCCGAATTGGGTCACACCGATGCATTGGTATTCACCGCGGGCGTTGGCGAAAACGACGATTACCTGCGTGAACGCTTCTGCACAGGATTGGAAGAATTGGGTATCAAACTGGACAAAGAAAAGAACGCCGCGGCCTTGGCACGCAAAGGCGTTGACGAAGCGGTCATCAGCACACCTGACAGCCGCGTCAAGGTATTCATGGTTGCAACCAACGAAGAATTGGTTATTGTCGAAGATACATTGGCAATCATGAATGGCACATATAATCCAAATCATCTGAAAATGGATTATTCATTTGCTGGCGGTCAAAAGACCAGATAACAAAAAATAAAAAACGCGCCAATGGCGCGTTTTTTTATTCCAATACTTGTTTTTGTAATTCTATCAATTTCTGGCAACCGGCCGCGGCCATATTCATCAGTTCGGTAATTTGTGCCGCGTCGAATGGGTGCTGTTCCCCGGTTGCCTGGATTTCTACAAACCGGCCGGATTCGGCAACAACAAAATTAGAATCCAATTCAGCCACACAATCTTCGTCATAATCCAGGTCCAAGACCAATTCATCGTGAAACAGCCCCGCCGATATTGCGGCAACATGTTCACGGATTGGATTCTGGGATATACGACCTGCCTGCATCAGGTGCCGCACAGCCAAACATAACGCGACAAAACCACCCGTAATTGACGCACAACGCGTCCCGCCGTCGGCCTGAATCACATCACAGTCAATTGTAATCGTGTGCCGCCCCAGCGCATCCATATCAACAACACTACGAAAAGCCCGCCCAATCAGACGCGAAATTTCCGCACTACGATGATCCTTGATAATGGCATCACGATTTTTACGTGTGCCACATGCACGTGGTAACATTGAATATTCCGCAGTTACCCAACCACCGGTTTTGTTTTGGACACGTTTCCATAACGGCTGATTCAAATCCACCGATGCTGTGCATAACACCTGGGTTCCGCCAATTTTTATCAGGCACGACCCCTCGGCCCATTTGTTGACGCCTGTTTCCATGGATACAGGACGCATCTGATTTGGCTTGCGCAACGATGGACGTATCATTTTTTGCCTTTTGTTATATAGTTATTGTGTAATCAGTATATATTACCCCGCCCAGATTGCAATATTTTTTACATTTGCATTTTCGCGCCTATGTTGTTATGCTGGGTGTTTGTTAAAGGAAGTTTTATGTCGGCACAAGCAAAACGCGTGATTAAAAAGGTTATCAGTTACTCGGGAATTTTCTTTTTTATCCTGGCCGCTGGGATGTTATGGTGGCAACTGCGCAATTACACATTTTATGATATTATTCGCGCTATTACGGCGATTCCGTTGATGAATCTGGTTGGGGCATGCTGCGCATGTCTGGCGGGATATTTCGCATTGTCATTATATGATTTCCTGGCCTTGAATTATGTCGGCGAAAGTAAAAAGGTCACATGGTGGAAATGGATGCTGGCCGGAATGCTGGGGTTCGCAATCAGCAACAACGCCGGTCACGCCGTAGTCAGCGGGGGTGCAATACGATATCGCCTGTATACCCGGTGGCGTATTCGAGGTGGTGACATTGTAAAAATGCTGACCATTTCTGGTTTTACATATTTCTTGGGGTGTGCAGCAATTGTGTTGATTGGGTATTTCCTGGTTCCACGCGATATATTCACTGCTTCGACCGGGGCGGCCGTTGGATTGAATGCGCTGTTTATATTCTGTGCAGCGGCGTTACTGGCGTATTTTGCAATGACATTACTGTTCCATGGTAAAAGCATTAAAATCGGCCAAATAAAGTTCCAGATTCCATCAATCAAGATGGCCTGGTTGCAAATGATGCTGGGTATTACAGACAGTGTTCTGGCTGGACTGGTGCTGTATTTTTGTTTAATTCCGTTCGTTGACATACCGTTTGGGACGTATATCGGCCTGTTCGTAATTGCCCAAACCACTGGCGTATTCAGCCAGGTTCCAGGTGGCATCGGCGTGTTTGAAACGGTCTTTATGCTGGCGTTGCCTGACACCGTAGATAAAGCCAATATTTTCGGTGCCCTGTTGGCATACCGCATTATTTATTATGTGTTACCACTGATTGGCGTTGGGGGACTGTTTTTCATATATGAACGCTGGTTGCGGGCGCGTATGAAACGCTGGGCCGACGAAGCGCGCGAAAAAATTTCCCAGATTCCTGCGAAAATCAAACATATTAAAACACGCAAAAAATAAATACCTTGCCATAACGGGGTTGGGCATGCTAGACTGGGACTTGTCGTATGACAATGGGGTATAGCAAGTGTTTGTATTATCACTATTTTATACATTTTGGATTTTGCCACTGGTTTATGTGGCTGTTTCCCTTGGCATGGGCTGGACCGCCCCACGGGGACGAAATGTATCCGTTGCATACGAACCCGCAACAAAAGGATTACTAAATGTCAAAGAAAATCTATGTGGACGCTGTCCACCCGGAAGAAACCCGTGTGGTGGTGGTGGATACAGCAACCAATCGTGTTTCTGATTTTGATGTTGAAACAACAACAAAACCTCAGATAAAAGGGAACATTTATCTGGCCAAGGTTATTCGTGTAGAACCGTCATTACAAGCGGCATTCGTAGACTATGGCACAGGTAAAAATGGCTTCTTGCCGTTTTCAGAAATTCATCCGGACTATTACCAGGTGTCACCCGAACAGAAAAAGAAACTGTTGGAATTAGCACATGCCAATATCGTTGACGACGATGACGACCCAGATGATGAAAACGATGAAATTGCAGAATACGACGACCACAGTGCCGGTGAAGATAACAAGGAATTTGCCAAACGTGCACGCGAATTCAAGATTCAAGATGTTATAAAGCCAAAACAAATTTTGTTGATTCAGGGCGTCAAGGAAGAACGTGGCCAAAAAGGTGCGTCAATGACGACGTATCTGTCATTGGCGGGACGTTTTGCAGTTCTGATGCCGAATTCGCGCAAACGCAACAGTTATGGCATTTCAAAAAAGATTTCCGATAAATCTGAACGCGCCCGTCTGCGCGACATCTTGCATGGCTTAAAGATTCCCAAGGGAATGACGGTCGTTCTGCGCACGGCGGCGATGGGGGCCGATGCCACATCAATCGCGGCTGATTACGATTATCTGGTAAATCTGTGGAATGAAATCCGCAAAACAACGCTGGAATCTGTTGCGCCGGTCACAATTCATACCGAAGATTCATTATTGCGTCGGGTCGTTCGCGATTTCTTGGCGGACAAAGATGACGTCTTGGTCGTCCAGGGCGAAGAAGCATACGATGCTGCGAAAATGTATTTCCAGCAAATGTACGGTCGCGCACCACGCAAACAGTTGGTTCAATACAAAGACGTTGCCGTCCCATTGATGGTCAAGGCTGGTGTTGAAAAACAACTGGAAGGATTGCATGGCCCATACGTTCAATTGCCATCGGGTGGGTCGCTGGTTATAAACCAGACCGAAGCGATGGTCACGATTGACGTCAATTCGTCACGTGCGATAAAAGAAAAAGATATCGAACAAACCGCCCTGAATACTAATTTAGAGGCAGCCGAAGAAATCGCATTGCAACTGCGCCTGCGCGATTTGGCTGGTATTGTCGCGATTGACTTTATTGATATGGAAGAAGAACGCAACAACCGCAAACTGGAAATGAAAATGCGCGAGGTTATGAAGCGTGACCGCGCCCGCACCCAGGTTGCAAAAATCAACGCATTTGGTGTATTGATGTTGTCGCGTCAACGCCTGCGCAGCAGTTTTATTGAAACATCGTATGTCCAGTGTCCGCACTGTTTGGGTGCCGGCGTTGTGCCATCTATCCAGACGGCGGCGTTGATTATGTTCCGCCATCTGCAAGAAAAACTGCTGGCAAAAAGCGCACAGAAAATCATTATGACGGTTCCGACCGATGTGGCAATTTACCTGTTGAATAACAAACGCTCTGAATTGGCTGCGATGGAATCAGAATTCGAAACCGAAATAGTGATTGTTGGCGACGACAGCATGATGAGCATCGAACAATATTCAATTCAACGCGTCGCGCCCGAGGCTGCCAAGACCGAAGACCTGTTAGATGCGCACACGCCATCAACAGATGCAAAAAAGAAAAACGCCCAGCACACCGAGGCACGAAAAACAACAATGAATGCCCCACGTCGCAAGCGTAAAAAGCAACCAAAAAAACAATCTTTTTGGGAAAAATTGATTGGATAACCCCACCGCCCCGTCCGGGGCGGTCGTCTTTTTTCCAGAGAGCAGAGAGCAATGAAAGAGTCCGCATTCGCGGACAACTCTAATGACCTGGATTCTGGGGTCAAGCCCCAGAATGACAAAGGCTGGACATAGATTTTATTTTATGAACATTGTTCACTTTTATATCGCAAGCCTTTTCTTAGGTGTCATTCTGGGGCTTGACCCCAGAATCCAGGTGATAATGTCGCACACAGTGCGTGCTTATTGTCATTCCTGCGCAGGCAGGAATAGGGTCCAGGCAGTGCGAGCGATGCGAGCCGTGTCCGAGCAATTGCGGATTTTATTATTGGTGACTAATTGCCGAATTACGACCAACCAAGGGAACACAATGGACCCCGGCCTGCACCGGGGTGACGCTGGTGTGTGGTTGGGCGCCATATTTTACGAACATTGTGCAACAATGAGCAAAAGTAATTTCTTAGGCCCTATTCCTGCCTGCGCAGGAATGACAAGTTTTTAAGTTCTCTATTCTAAAACTAAATCACTTTATCACTCTGTCACTTACTCACTTTATCATTGCTCTCTGCGCATTGCTCTCTGTAATTTGTAATTGCCAAATGGGGCAAATTCGGCTACCGTTTGATATATGAATGCGGAACTGTTGGATTTTTTGAAAACCGACCTGCAATTCGTCAAGGGCGTGGGCCCCGTTCTGGCCGCGCGTTTTGACGATGTATTGGGCGGACGGCGCGTGCTGGATTTTATGCTGCATATCCCGGCATACATTCGCGCACGCGGCGTTACCGAATGCGTGGCGGACGCAACGCCGGGCGAAACACTGATAATCCCGTTACAGGTAAAATCCCACCGTCGTGGTCGCACATTTC
Source organism: uncultured Alphaproteobacteria bacterium (assembly GCA_934276735.1). Lineage (GTDB taxonomy): Bacteria > Pseudomonadota > Alphaproteobacteria > Rs-D84 > Rs-D84 > Enterousia. The sequence continues at coordinate 319,795 of CAKQTG010000002.1, forward strand.
GCGGTCGCCGTATTCCGACCCAGATTATTTGCAATGACCGCACGGGTGGCACGGTCACGTTACAGTTTTTTAATACGCATTTCTTGGATTACTGGTTGGAAAAATTGCCGATTGGCGCGTGGCGTATGGTCAGCGGGAAACTGGAAAAATCCGCACGCCCCACAATCAATCATCCGGACTTTATCGAACCCATGGAAAATGCCGCACGCATTCCGTCGATCCAGGCGATTTACCCATCTGGCGAGGGGTTGACCCAGAAAACATTTGCCGCCGTTCGGGACCAGATTTTTACCGCCCTGCCCGATAAATTGGCGGGCGAGACAGATGAAAACGTGCGCGAATTCTTTGATGCGATTGCGCATGTGCACTACCCAGAATCCAACGATGATTTAATGCCAAATGCCAAATATATTGTGAAATTGGCGTATTGGGAATTACTGGCGCACCAGACCGCCATCGCAATCAGCCGGCGCAACCGCCGCGACCCGCGCAATCGACGCACTGTGCGCCCATTAAAATACAATCTAATGGATAAATTCCGTGCGATATTACCATTTGCATTGACTGGCGCACAACAGCGCACAATTGATGAAATTTTTGCCGATATGGCGGCTCCAGTGCCAATGATGCGACTGGTTCAGGGTGATGTCGGCAGTGGAAAAACCATCGTTGCCATGGCGGCGGCGGTACGCATGGCAGAAATGGGCGGTCAGACGGCAATGCTGGCCCCGACAGATGCCTTGGCGTTGCAACACTATAATAAATTGAAACCTATGTGCGATAAAATCGGCATTGTGTGCGACATATTGACCGGTCGGGACAAAGGCGCGGCGCGACGTGAAAAACTGATATCATTGCGTTCTGGGCGCACGCGACTGGTTATCGGAACGCATGCACTGTTTTCAGACGATGTTGAATATCGCGATTTGGGATTGGTCATTGTGGACGAACAACACCGTTTTGGTGTCACCCAGCGCGAGGCCCTGCGTGCCAAAGGCACGAACCCAGATTTGGTGGCGTTGTCGGCGACACCGATTCCACGAACGTTGTCTATGACAATATATGGTGACATGGACGTATCTGTCATAAATGAAAAGCCTGCAGGCCGTCTGGCCATCAAGACAACAAAACTGCCGATTTCACGTATTGGCGACCTGGTTGCACGCATATCGGCACAAATTGCCACCGGGGCCAAGGTGTTTTGGGTTTGTCCCTTGGTCGAAGATAGCGAAGACGCACCCGCGGCCGCCGCTACCGCACGATATGAAGACTTAAAGAGATTTTTTCCAACTGCCGGCCTGGTTCATGGTCAAATGGATAAAAAGCAGCGTGACGCCACAATGGCAAAATTTGCCGATGATAATTCTGATATGTCATTGCTGGTTGCCACCACTGTCATAGAGGTTGGCATTGACGTCCCACGCGCAACAATTATGGTGATTGAAAACGCCGAACGTTTCGGATTGGCCGCCCTGCACCAGTTGCGCGGTCGTGTCGGACGCGGCAATACCCAATCGTATTGCGTGCTGTTATTTGGGAAAACAACGGAACACGGAATGCAACGCTTGGACGTATTGTGCGCAACCGACGACGGATTTGCAATCGCAGAACAAGATTTAATGATGCGTGGCACAGGTGAATTGATTGGCACACGTCAAAGCGGTTGGATAAACTATCACTTTGCTGATTGGCGCGAACATCGCGACCTGTTCCGCATGGCGGCAAATGCCGCCCGTGACCAGGCCACCACTGACACCTGGGCACGTGATCTAATGTTTATATTTGACCGGGGGGCACAAATCAGTGCATAGACTATTTGCATTTTTATTATGCGCCTTATTGACAACGCCTGGGCACACAGCGTCACTAATAAACGACACAGAAATTGAACGATATCTGACTGAATTGGTCACACCGATTGCCACTGCCGCTGATATTCCGGCAAAACGCCTGCGTGTGCATATTGTGCGCGATGATGATTTTAATGCGTTTGTTATGGGCGGTGACGATGTTTATATTTATACCGGTCTGTTGATGCAAATCAAAACCCCCGACGCATTGCAGGCTGTTGTGGCGCACGAATTGGGGCATACCATCGGCGGTCACATGGCCCAAATGTCATCACGTATGACCGCAGAAATGCGTCGCGCAATGCTGATTCAGGCGTTGGGTATCGGCCTGATGGTGGCGGGCGGAAACCCCAGTCTGGGTGCAGGCGTCGTGGCGGGTTCCAGTGGTATCGCCACGCAATCCATGCTGGCATTTTCCCGTGACGAAGAACGCATTGCCGATAACCTGGGACTGGATTTGATGGTGCGTGCCGAACAAAATCCAAACGGATTTATTACTGTATTTGAACAAATGCAGGAACAGACCGGTGTAATGGAATCACGTATAAACCCAACACGAGTCAATCACCCTTTGACAGCGGAACGATTAAAAAACGTCCGTGACCGCATTGCAAAAATGAACTATACGCCAAAAAAACAGAACACCACACGCGACGCAAAATTTGAACTGGTGCGAGCCAAGTTGATTGGATATCTGGACACGCCGACGCGCGTAAATGAACTGTATCCATCGCGCGACAAACGTGACGCCGCAATATACGCACGCGCCATCGCCGCAATGCAAGCGGGCGACCTGGCCACGGCCCAGCGTGGAACCCAAACCCTGATTTCACGCGACGGACAAAATCCATATTTCTATGAATTGTTGGGCGACATCCAATATCAATTTGGTCATTATGACGATAGCGTCGTCGCATACGAACACTCGCTAAAACTGGCGGGCAACGCCCCCCAGATTCAAACTGCATTGGCACTGGTATTAACCGAACGACGCAAACCTAATGATACCACGCGTGCTATTGAATTGTGCAAACGCGCTATACTGACCGATGCTGCGCCGCTAACATACTGGGTGTTAGCGCGTGCATATGGCGACGATGACCCTGGGCGTGCGGCATGGGCAACCGCCGAATACCATAATATGATTGGCAACACCAAGAACGCAAAAAAATACGCAAAACTAGCCCAGAAAAAATTAAAATCAACCGACGCCGAATATATAAAGTCTGGCGATATTTTGGCTGGAAAATAAGTCCCATGTTTGTGGTTGACACCGGCACGCAAAAATTACTATTATCCGATTGAAAATTGACACGAACCGTGGGGGACGGTTTCATGTTACGTTACATGCGCCGTGTTTTATCGGCAATTTGTTGTGTTGCATTGATTATGGCGATGACAATCATTACATCGCCCGTGCCAGCAACCGCCGCGTCACCATCTGAACCAGTGACATCTGTCACGACCAGCCCCGCTGTCAATGTGAACTATGTTCACGGTGCAATAAATTCATATTGGGGGATTGATATACCGCCCAACGCCGCCATCTCTGACACCAAGAACGCCGTAAACATGAAATACTTGCTGGGCATGGTGGACATCGCGAATGCGCGCCTGGGGACAACAACATCATATGGCACGGGCGAATATGCAACGTCTGGTGCGGCATCACAGAACACGGCCAATACCGCAATAAAAACACTGATACGGCACAGTTATCCATTTACAATAACGACCACATCAACAAACAGTTTTTCGTTTAATATCAGTGCCAGCGGCCTGTTCTATATTGACTGGGGCGACGGCACCAAAATACAGCAAATCGTCAAAACCGATACCAATCCCCAAACAATCAGCCACACATACACGTCAACCGGTGCGCATACGATAAAAATGGGCGGCCGTGCGACCGGGTATTCTGCGTCGGCGGCAATCAGTTTTGCCCAAAACACCATGCTGGCCAAAATCAGTGGCAGTCTGGGGCGCATATTCATAACCCTGGGTGACGGCACACAGCCCAGTTTTTCGTCGGCATTTATGGGTTGCACCAATTTATCTGGCAGCATACCGGCCGAATTATTCGCAGGTATATCGGGCGCGCCCCGCACATCTATGTTCGAAGATACGTTTAACGGGTGCGTGGGCCTGACTGGGGCGATTCCATCGGGGCTGTTTTCTGGCATAACCGGCGCACCAGCGACATTGATGTTCAAGCATACTTTCTATGGCTGCACGGGATTGACCAGTATTCCGTCCGGACTGTTTGCGGGGATTTCTGGCACCCCACAGAGCAGTATGTTCAACGGCACATTTTACGGTTGCACCGGACTGCGCGGGGCGGTGCCATCTGGGCTGTTTTCGGGCATTACCGGCGCGCCAGCATACGCAATGTTTCACGAAACGTTTTATGGATGTTCGGGTCTGACATCAATTCCAGCCAACCTGTTTGCAAGGGTATCGGGCGCACCCGCAGGATTGATGTTTAAAAATACTTTTTATGGATGTAGTGGCCTGACCAGTATCCCGTCGGGACTCTTTGCCGGCATCAAAGGTGCACCCGCCAGCAGTATGTTTAACAGCACATTTGCAAATTGCACGGGGCTGACCAGTATTCCATCGGGATTATTTGCCAGCGTCAACGGTGCGGCCGCCAGTGCGATGTATTACAGCACGTTTTCAGGGTGCACGAAACTCTCGGGTCAAATACCCGTGGGCGTGTTCGGCACCCTGTCGGGGTCCCCGGCCAGTTTGATGTTCAAACAGACATTTTCTGGGTGCAGTGGTCTGACCGGGCCATCGGCGCGCAATCCAAATGGCACATATTTGTATAATGTATTTTCCAGCGCAACCGCATCGCACGTTGGCTCGATGTATTACGGGGTCAAGAGCCTGTCTGACTATTCATCCATCCCCACCGCATGGAAATAGTGATGTTTTCGTGTCATCCGGGCGGCTTTACTCGCCGGGGCGACACGTTATACACTTGCCACGCTTACCTGCACGCGAACCGCGGTTCGAATCCGGACCCGCCCAAGATTATTATAAATGCCCGCCTGAACGGCGGGCACAAATCGGCTGGCGGATAACCTCAATTGCTTCGCCACCTTGCAAAATCCACCTTCGTTAAAACTACGGTGGACCGGCGTGTTTCCGCCTTTTTGCTACGGCGCGCCACGGCTTTATTCGCCGGTTCGAATCCGGTGAGATACGACCGGTTTAATAAAAAACGCCAACCGTTTGGTTGACGTTTTTTATTAAATGGGGCGGATAACCGGATTCGAACCGGCGACACCTGGTACCACAAACCAGTGCTCTAACCAACTGAGCTACATCCGCCATACTGGTGGAGCTGATCGGACTCGAACCGACGACCCCTTGCATGCCATGCAAGTGCTCTACCAACTGAGCTACAACCCCATGCGAAGCCTTATTTTATATTTCTTCTTGCCAAATGTCAAATCAATTTGCTAACCTTTTTACACAAGAAGGAGATTTAATATGGATTATCAAGCATTGAAATCAGAAGTGGAACAGAAAACTCAGCAAACACTGGACGTTTTGTCGGGCGAATATGCTGGTTTGCGCACGGGGCGTGCGTCGGTGCACCTGTTGGACGGTGTGCGTGTACCAGTATATGGTTCTGATATGCCGTTGAACCAGGTCGCGACCGTCGCAACCCCAGACAACCAGACACTAAGCGTTACCGTGTGGGACATCAATAACGCGGGCGCGGTTGAAAAAGCAATTCGCGATTCGGGTTTGGGTCTGAATCCAAACACGGCGGGCGGCGTTATCCGTCTGAATTTGCCACCATTGACCGAAGAACGTCGTCGCGAACTGACCAAGGTTGCCGGTAAATACGCCGAAGAAGCCAAGATTTCTATGCGTAATATTCGCCAGGACGCGATGGGCAAAATCAAACGCGCCGTCACCGATAAAGAAATTTCCGAAGATGACCAGCACAAATTCGAAGATGATTTGCAAAAGGTGTTTGATATGCGTGCCGGCCAGGTTGACGCATTGGCAAAACAAAAGGAAGCGGACATTATGTCTGTCTAGGTCGCACGTGACGGGGGATTGTTATCACAACGCAAAAGCAAAAAATTCATTACAACAATAAAATATCGGATAGAAAAATGTTTAAATTCCTGAAAAAGAAAACCGCACCAGTCACAGAAACCGCCAAAATTCCCCAGCATATCGCATTTATTTGCGATGGTAATCGCCGCTGGGCCGAGGCACGCGGATTGCCACCATTGATGGGTCACAAGGCTGGTATTTCTAACTTTGAAAACCTGGTTGACTGGTATATCGCGCGTGGCGTGTCGACTGTTACGTTCTTTCTGTTTTCAACCGAAAACTGGAACAGAACCAAGGAAGAAGTCGATTTCTTGATGGATTTGTTCTATACCGAATTGCACAAAAATATGAAACATGCGTTGGAAAAAAATCTGCGCTATCGTGTGATTGGGTCGCGGGATCGCCTGCCAAAACGGTTGGCAAATATGTGCGATAAACTGGAACAGGCGTCGGCCGAAAACACCGGCGGAACGGTTGTGTTTGCACTGAACTATGGTGGCCAAGACGAAATCGTTGCCGCGGTCAATGCCGCAATTGAAAACGGTGAACCGGTTACGCGCGAAACATTTGAAACGTTCCTGGACACGGGCGAATTGTTGCCGATTGATTTGATGGTCCGCACCAGCAATGAATTCAGAATTTCTAATTTCTTGTTATGGAAATTGGCATATGCCGAATTGATGTTCGTCCCAGAACACTGGCCTGATTTGGTCAAAGACGAAAAAATGTGGCAACGCACATTGGACGAATACGCACACCGCAATCGCAGATTTGGTGGCGGGAAAAAGGCAAACTATTCCGGCAAGAAAAAATAAGTAACACAAAAAAACCTTAGGGATGCATGTCATGTCAAACACAAAACAGAGAATCATTGTTGGTGGCGTAATGGCATTGGTTGCCGTTGCCGCTGCGGTTGGTGAATATTTCGGATTCCATACCGTTCGGTATTTGGCGATCTTGGTCGCATTGGGTATGATTGTTGAAATGATTTTGGCAACCATCCGCACCCCGCACGACCAGTTGATGCAAAATAAAAACTGGCTGGTGTGTGGTGGATTCTTGGTATGGCTGTTTGTTGTGTTGGCGGCGGCCAGTTCGGTTGGCACACGCCCGTGGATTATGCTGTTGCTGCTGTTGATTATCAGTGGGGCCGATATTGGCGCATGGTTCTTTGGCCGGTTATTCGGTGGTGACAAGATGTGGGAACGCTTGTCAGAACACAAAACCTGGGCCGGCCAGATTGCAGGCATTTTATGCGGGACATTTATGTCGATTATGTATGGTTTACTGGGAACAGATATGTTTATGCCACAACTGATGTGGATTGGTATCAGTGTTGCCCTGCTTAGCCAATATGGTGATCTGACCGCCAGTTGGGTAAAACGTCGCCTGGGGATAAAAGATTTTGGCCACGTCTTGCCGGGACATGGCGGAATTTTGGACCGCTTTGATGGATGGATTTATGCACTGGTTTTGGTTTGGCTGGTTACAATGTAAGGGTTACTGGGGGTTGTTGGCATGCATATTATTTTAGCCGTTATCGCATTGTTAGTTGTTCTGGGGGTTGTGGTTTTTATCCACGAATTGGGACACTTTTTCGCGGCGCGTTGGGCCGGTGTTCGTGTCGATAAATTTTCCATCGGATTTGGCCCGGCAATTATCAAGTGGCATGACCGACACGGAACACAATGGCAAATAGCGTGTCTGCCCCTGGGCGGATACGTTTCCATATATGGCCAGGATATGATGTTCAATCGTGGCGAATATGCCAAACTGGATACCAAGAAAAAGCATGGACATTACCTGTCGGCACCTGCTTGGAAACAGTTTTTGATTGTTGCTGCTGGTGTAACAATGAATTTTTTCCTGGCGTGGGTAATTTATTCTGGGCTGTTTATGGCACGTCCGAAAACTGTTCAATTGCCCGTCGTTGGCCAGGTTATTCAAGAATCTGTCGCATTTAATGCTGGGGTTAAACCTGGCGATATAATTATGCGTATTGATAGTGAAAAAATCACAAACTGGGGCGAATTGATTATTGCCAAAGAATTGGCTTCAAATCGCACGGCCAAAGTTGTAATTCTGCGGGATACAAAATTAGTAAATGTTGAATTGACGCCCGCCGAACGTTGGGGACTAGTTGCCGATGGCAGCAAAACCGAATTGCGCAAAAAAGGCTTCTTTGGTGCAATGTTGGCTGGGGCACGCGAAACGTATTACCAATCAAAAACACTGCTGGTTGTGTTGAAACAGATTGTGACGGGCGAACGTTCATCAAAACAACTAGGCTCGTTTATCACAATAGCCCAAGTTTCTGGCCAAGCGCTAGAGGCAGGAATCTTTGCCCTGTTGTCTATTATTGCCTTGCTGTCGGTGAATTTGGCTGTTATAAACCTGTTACCGTTGCCGGTGTTGGATGGTGGTTACCTGATGATATTGATTATCGAGGGGGTAATCCGTCGCAAATTGGGCGGACGCGGGATGGAAATTGCAATCATTATCGGTTGGATTTTAATATTCGGATTATTTGCGTTGACCATGTGGAATGATGTGGCACGCGTATTTGGGTTGAACTAAGGATGAGCAAGAAAAAACTTTTTATCGCAACAGTCTGTGCAATCGCCACCACTGGCGCGACCGCGGCAACGGTTTCGCGCATTGATGTTACCGGCGCACGCCGCATGGACAGTGAATCTATCCGTATTCTGTCGGACGTGAAAATCGGCGACAACGTGGGCGAGGCACGCGCCAACGAAATCGCCAAGAAATTACAGGAAAGCGGATATTTTTCGCGTATCAACGTCCGCATGTCTGGGAACGTGTTAAAAATTGACGTGACCGAGGCACCGACCGTCAACATGGTCACGGTCGAAGGCAACGATGAAATTTCCACCGACGATTTAAAGAAAGAAATTCGCCTGAAGGAACGTGCGTCATACGATGAATCCGTCATCGGTGCTGATACCCAGCGGATGCTGACCATATACCAGCGCAAGGGTTTCTTTGGCACCAAGATAGAGCCCAAGAAAATCGAACTGGACGACAACCGCGTAAATGTCGTCTATGAAATTACCGAAGGTCACCCGACGTATATTACAAAAATTGAATTTGCCGGCAACAAACATTTCCGTTCCAGCGTATTGCGCGGTGCAATTCTGTCGCGCGAACACGCGTGGTGGCGTTTTATGACGCAATTTGATGTCTTTGACGAAGACCGTATCCAGTATGACCAGCAGTTGTTGCGTCAGTATTATCTGCGCAATGGTTATGCTGATGTCCAGATAACCGACACAACGGGGGTATTCACACCTGACCGACAATACTATTCTGTGAAATTCACGATTGACGAAGGGGAAAAATATAAATTCGGCAAACTGGGTGTGGACAATCCGTTCGATGATGTCCCAGACAGCGAACTGATGGACGCGATGAAAATGTCGCGTGGCGATACATATAACGTGGACAAGGTAGAAGAAACGATTTCTGCCCTGCGTGGGGTTGTTGCCGATCATGGATATGCGTTTATCAATGTTGAACCAATTCCGACCAAGGATGACGAAAATCGCACAATTGGTATGACGTTCAAGATACACAAGACCAATCGTGTTTATTTGAATTCTATCAATATCCTGGGCAATGTTCGCACGTTTGACACGGTGATTCAGCAACTGATTCCGATGCGACCGGGCGATCCTTTTTCCCTGCAAACGATTGAACAGGGTCGCCAGAATTTGATGCGCACCCGCTATTTCAAAGATGTCCAGATGGTCCCGACACGCGTCGCGGATGCGAACATGATGAATTTGGATATCAAGGTCGAAGAACAGCCGACCGGCGAATTATCCGGTGGTTTTGGTTGGTCAAACATCAACGGTTTTATGGTTGATGCCGGCATTACCGAGAGTAATTTTATGGGTCGTGGCCAAACGGTGCAATTGCGCGGATCCATTGCGCAATACCAGAAACAGGCATTGTTCAGTTTTACCGAACCATATCTGTTTGGTCGCGCGCTGTCTGGTGGATTCGATGTGTCATACACAATGTATAACTATTCATCACTGGGCGGGTTTGGATATGACCGTGATTCATTGACACTGGCGACACGTATGGGGTGGCGTTTGACCGATAACTGGACCCAGAGTGTGCGCCTGTCCGCATCATTTGACCAGAACTATGACCTGCAACTGGGCAGCCAGTGGCGTAATTCCAACCTGTATACATTGGGAACATATTTAAAATATTATAACCTGGACACCAATTTCCAACAGAACACGCACACCGGCGTTGTGGCGAATTTGGGCCTGGCGTATACCGGGTTTGGTGGCACCGAAACATTTATGCGTTACAGTGCGGACATAACCGGTATGGTAAAATTCCTGAATGACCGGTGGCAGTTGCGTTCGTCGCTGGATTTCGGTTATATCCAGCCACTGGATGGCGATTATGTATCCCGTGTGTATCGTTATTTCTTGGGCGGGGAATCACTGCGCGGGTTTGATATTGCCGGCGTCGGCAGCCGTAACTGGTATTACCAATCATACTCATTGGGTGGCATGTGGAAATTGAACGGATCAACCCAGTTGAATTTCCCGGTATTTATCCCCGACGAATACCAGATAAAAGGATTTGTGTTCGCAGATTACGGTCTGTTGGGCAAACCGCCACGTGATGAATACACATATCTGGGGCGTGACAACTTTATTGACAGCGACCTGCGCACATCGGTTGGTTTTGGTGTTTATTGGAATACCCCAATGGGTCCGATGAATTTCAGCTGGGGCTGGCCATTGAAACTGAACAAATATGACCAGGAACAGCGTTTCTTACTGTCATTTGAAACACAATTTTAAAAACGGGGCATTCGCCCCGTTTTTTATTGTCATAAATAAATCTGTTAAAACGCGTATGGTTTTGCCATAAAATGTTCGCGCGCCTGTTGGACATTTTTGGCCGCGTCGGACGCATTGCGACCATTATCCACCAAATCCAGCGATCCATAATACGCCGTCATCATCGGATCATATGCGTTTGTTGTGGAAATCCATTTATCGGTCCCAGAATTAGGCGCGCCGTATTTATCCAAAACATTTTGCCAAAAAGCCAGAATTTTCTTTTGACGCTGGTTTTCAAATTTGTCCGCCGCCCCTTCCAGTTCGTTCACATCGTTATTATACACAACGCGCCACACGACGTTATCGGTTGCGTTACTGGTAAAATATACCGTGATTGTTTCGCCTGTATTTTCCCGCACCAGGTGCAATTCCGACGCATACATCAATCCACGATTGCGGGCCAGACTGTTTATACACTTGGTCAATTCGGCAGGAATAACCGTGCCATTTTGACGACATTCATAATCCAGGTTGTATTTCCAATCCTGGGCAATGGAATAAATTATACTGTGTTCCTTGCGCGGGGCATACAGACCGCGTGTTTTGAAAAACAGCGTCTGGACATCATCGAATTGCATGCCCAACATAATGCCCGCAATATCAAAATTTGACACCGCCGCCGGCGTTGCGCCGGTATTCAGCGCGACCGATGACACATTGATATCATCGCCCCCAGAATCGGTAACAACAAAATTTTCAAAATCCATTGGATCGGCATCGCCCGACGCATCCACGGCAAATGCCGGGGACGTCATGCACAAAATCATAAAAAATCCAAAAATTCGTTTCATCTGTCGCCCCAATGTATGGTTATTTAAGAACAACCTCTTGCACCATGAATTTAAAAAATCCCGCGGGGTCGCCGCCCTCTTCCAAATAACGATGCAGACCGTATTCCAATCTGGTGTCACGGATTCCTGGTTCATATCTAACCTTTAAGAAAACAGTTCCCGTGGTAACGACCGGCCCGGTTGCCAAATTGTTTGGTGTCTGCCACGTCCGCAATTCATAGTCGGCGCGCCAATAATCCCCATCGCCCGGACGCGTAATGTCGCCCACAACGGTTGCAGTGCGCATCATGCCCTTGGTCGCCATATTTTGACTTTCGGGCGCAACGTTTGCCTGCCAATCACGAAATACCGACTGTGATGATGTTCCGGATAACATCTTGTTTGATGTTCCAGTATAATCACCACCAGGCAAAACGCCAAAATATTCGGCGACATATCGCGTAATCAGCATATCAATCAAACGCGTATCGCCAATTTCAGACAACGTTTCCAATTCGCCGGGCCGTTCGGTTGACAGATTGTTCGGGCGAAAGAAATACGTATCCACCGTGCGCTTTTCACCGGCATCATATATCGCACCCGTCAAGAATATTGCGCCAAACACCAGCACAAGTAACAGTAACCCAGCAAAAAACATCAATATCTTTTTCATCAATTCAATCTGTATGCGTTAAAGTCTGTAATGTAATACCCCAATGTGCGCGGATACGATTTTGTATCGCGTCCCACACGCATAAATGCGATAATTTGCATAGATGGTGTCACGTTACCAGAAATCGTTGCCCGCACGCGCCACATACCACCATTGTTTCCAACCGCGCCGACCGGCTCAATCTGTAATGACGATGTATCCAAATTCAACCGTCCCGACGCGGCGGCAATTTCCTGCCATGTGGGAACGACATCATTTGTAAATCTGTTAAATACGGTGTCATTTGTCGCACAATATATCGCGCAAACGCCATCGGCGCGCGCGGGCGCGTTTTCAGACATGCATACCTGGCCCCGATCACACGTTTGCCACAGTGCCTGGTTTTCAGAATCATCGCCAACGGTGAACCAATCACGTGTGAAATTTGCGACAACCGATTCCTGCATTGTGCGTGATGCACTGTATTGCATTGTGCCGTGCGAATGTCCAACCACCGACCACGTGCCGGTCACACTGTCCACCGATATGATAAACGGGTCAACGGTCGCACTGCGCGATGTCCAAATCAACAGGCCGCACACGCATATGATTACAAAGAACAACGCCGACACTAAAATAGACACAGCGCGGGAAACGGCAATGCGCTTTCCCGCTGGAAATGCCGGTGTGTCAAAATTACTTGGATAGTCCAACAAAATCCCCCCACATAAACTTACCGGTGGATTTTATGCCTGGAATACCATGATGCAGGCGCACGGACTCAGTTTCAATTCATTGTTGTCATAACCGACACCAACAGGTTCACGGTCATATACCTGACCACAGCCGGCCAATGCCAACGCAACAAAGAACGCCAGAAATACTTTCTTCATGATTTTTCCCCACTTTGCTTTCAATTCTTGATTAAAGTATAAGAAAATTCACGCGCCCCGGTCAAGGATAAAAACACAACGTGCGCCCGCACCCGCGCATGATTTTTATTTCTTGGCGTTTATTGGATTTGATTGTTATAATAATGGGTATGAATTCATATGAATCTGGGTTATTTGCAGAATTTTGGGCGCGCATGTATTTGCGCACACATGGATACCGTATTCTGCGGTCGCGATATGTTACCGGACGCAACACGGGACGCGCGGAAATTGATATTATTGCCCGCCATGGTAAAACCATCGTATTTATAGAGGTAAAACGTCGCCCAACCATCACTGCTGGCTGGGGTGCAATTACGCATAAACAAAGCATGCGTCTGCGTCGCAGTGCAGAAACATTTTTGACGCAAAAATTCCCCGGGGTTGACGCACGTTTTGACGTTATAATCGTGTGTGGCCTGCGCGTGCACCACGCACGCGGCGCAATATAAATACTTGCATTTAGGAATCACTTCTTGTATAATTTGCCCAGACTTTTGGACAAAAGGAGAAAACATGAAAAAAGTTATGTTGGCATTGTTTGCCGTTATGACATTGGCCGCCTGCACAGGTTCTTACAAATCTGGCAACTGCGAATACGATTTCTTGCTGCACAAAGATATTTCTATCTCTAAAATGATCGGTAGCTGTGGCAAATAATCAAGTATAAAAACGGGGCGTCTGCCCCGTTTTTTATTTTATCACGGCGGTTTTTATTAACGACACATCATCGCGAATTGTATCCAGTTTTATCTGTAATTGACCGATGCCAGTTTCCAATATCGTCGTCCGATTTTCCAGCGTGGTAATACGCGTGTCGGCGCGTTGAATGTCCGCCAATGACGAATCCTGGCGTGCAACCCAATAAATCAAGCCGCCGATAAACGCGATTAAAAACCAACTGTCGCGCAGGGTCGCGATAATACCGCCCAGGGCATTTGATTCCTGTTTCATTTTCGCCCCCGTGATATCATATTTTCAATCAAATGCACCAACGCACGCTGGGATTCCAGGCTGCGCAATTCGGCGTCCGACGCATTTGGCCCCAAGACACGTTCAATCGTCATTTTTCGCAGATGTTGTAATACTGCCGCACCGGCGGCGGTTGAAAATGCGCGTGCGTAATTTTGTTCTGTTTCGTTCATAGTTTCCCCCGTTGTTAAATCAAGTTTTCAGACACAGCCATTTGTGCGATTGGCGCAATGTATTTCAATTCTGCGTCACTGTTCAGCGCGATTGGCGCAATAACCCCACGGCGCGATAAAATCTGTAATCCCCGGTCGGTCAATGGCCGAATAAATTCATGCAGCAATCGCCCGTATGTCGCCCCCAGAATTCTAACCATATCAGAATTACGTGCCATGATTTCGGTCGCGGTCATTTCTTTTTCAGACAGCAACCCCAATCGGTCGGCCAACAACGCGTGGCGAATCCGTTCGCGCAGGTCTTTTAATATTATTTGCGATACATCAAAATCTGCGCCCGACGACAGCGGCGTCAGCCCTGATGACCCAACGGCCTTGGGGATAATTGCCCCCGGCGTCAGGTTTATATTGTTCAGATTTATGACGCCATCATCGTCGGCCTGCCATATCCCAGACACGGCAATCGTTGCGTTTTTCAGCACCAGTTCAACAACCTTGTTCGCAGTTTTAATATCTGGCAATGCGCGCAAGACCGGCCCACGACCATATTGTTCACCGCTTAAAACACTCCACCGGAAAATGATGTATGGGTTGGTTTCAAATGTGCCACGCGCAACGATATTGTTTTCCAGATTTCCCCCAACGTCCAACCACGCGGTGAATTCTGTGCCAACCAAACTCTGGACCAGGCGCAACGGCGTTGCCGGGTCGCGCTTGATTTGGTCGGCAACATCGGCTGGTGGCGTCCACGTTGGATATTTTTCCAGCACTTCGTGCGCCGGCATTGTCGCTGTGTGAAATACTGCACCCGGCAAAATCGCAATATCGCGCATAGGCACGGCGGTGAACGAAAACGCCGACGACGCGCCGATTGGTGTTTCTGCCATAAATAGACACGCCGTTCCCAAAATCACCAAATCCAGATAGCATTGATGAATTGTGGTATAGAAATTTGAATCGTTCAGGTTCGCACGCAACGCCGCCGTCGCTACATCTGCGTCGGGGGACGCGTCGCTTTCTGGGACCAGTGATATCCACAGCGATTCTGGTGGCGTCATCAGTGAATATATTGACGCTGCCAGGTTGTCTGCCGCGTC
This sequence comes from uncultured Alphaproteobacteria bacterium, assembly GCA_934276735.1. Lineage (GTDB taxonomy): Bacteria > Pseudomonadota > Alphaproteobacteria > Rs-D84 > Rs-D84 > Enterousia. The sequence goes on from CAKQTG010000002.1 coordinate 335,213, forward strand.
TGCCGCGGTTGCGTCAAACAGTGTTGCGGCATCTGTGTCGTCGGTCGGCATAGTATATCGCATTGCCGCGTCCCAGCGATTTAACCACGGCGCACGCGCGTCCAGCGCACGCCGATACATTTTTTCTAAATCATTTTGCATATTTTCTCCTTTGTTTTGTTGTTATGCATTAAACCTTGAAATTCGTGTTTGCGGAATATATGGGGGCGTGGTGCCCCATGGGGCGGATTGGTGTTGGCGTGGCACATATTGCGCCCGCCACCGCGTCCAGTCCGTCGTCATGCCCCGCCCCACCAATTGGCGACCATCCCAACATTTCGGCAATAAATGGTGTCTGTGAACACGCGCGGTGCGCATACAATCGCCCGGCGGCCAGGGCCGGTTCAATTGCGTCCAGGATTCGGTCAACCTTTGGCCGGGTGTTTGTAATCCGCGTGATTGTGATTGGGGTGCCGGCACGTGTTGCCGCATCGCGCATTATTTCTGGCAACGCGTTTCCTATTCCATTTGTTTCAATCGCTATGCGACGCATATTGTGACGCGCCATAAATTCCAGCACCGCATCACACTGGTGCGCCAATGGGTGCGCGTCATCGTCCGACGCCGTCATATATAAAATGTCGTGAATAAACACGCATCGCGTTGTGTCATCACGATACAGCATAACGCACACACTGCCGTCGCGACCGCGTCGTCCCGTTGATGGGTCCCAATACACCGCCGCGCCTGTGATTTTATGTTCGCCGATTTTGGCGGTGCGGCCGTCAAACGCATTATCATATAAATGTAATGCCCCGGGGTCCAGGCGCATACGTTCGGGCGCGACCGGTTCCAACATCATTTGCGCCGCAAAATGTCGTGGACCAACCGCCGCCCGCAATTCGTCAATGCGATGCGGCGGGAATAATTCGGGCCAGACGGACAGGCCGGCATCATCAACCACCGGAATTTTCAGTGTTTTATATCCGTGCAAAAAAGGCGTTGAAAACATAAATTTTTTGGATACTATATTGGACATGGACTTTACTCCCAAAACTTTGCCAACTAATTTAGAGGCTGAACAAGCTGTCCTGGCCGCGGTGTTGATGAATAACCGCGCGTTGGAACGCATTTCTGAATTTTTAAAACCGGAACATTTTTCACATCCCGCGCACCAGGAAATTTACAAGTTGGCCGAACGCCAATTTGCCGCGGGTATTCCGTTTGACATTATCACCGCGAAAAATTACCTGGACCAACAGGGAACGTTGGAATCGGTTGGTGGCGTTGATTACCTGACCCAGTTGGCGGGTGCTGGCGCAACGGTTGTAAACGTTGAACAATATGCGCGTATCGTTTATGAAAACGCATTGCGACGCCAATTGATTGATTTGGGACAATCTATTACCGACAACGCATTTGTCGAAGATTTGGACAACCCTGTTACCACCCAGATAGAGGTTGCCGAACAAAAATTATTCAACCTGGCTTCGGCGGGCGAAACCCGACGCGAGGTTACGCCAATCGCAACCGCGTTACAGGGCGCATTGAAAGAGGCCGAAATTGCATACAAGGCCGACGGCAAATTGTCGGGTCTGACCACGGGGCTGAACGCACTGGATAAATCAATCAGCGGTCTGCACCACAGTGATTTGATTATTATCGCGGGTCGTCCGGCGATGGGTAAAACAACGCTGGCAATGAACATCGCGTTTAACGCCGCGAACGCAATTTTATCGGGTCGCGCCAATGACCAATACAAGGGCGCGGTCGTGTTTTTCAGTCTGGAAATGTCCCAGGAACAGTTGGCGACGCGTGTGCTGTCGTCCCAGTCCAAGATTCCGGCATCGGCCATGCGCGAAGGCTCATTTTCTGATGAAGAATTTTTAAAAATGTCCCAATATTCCCAGGCAATCAGTCGCGTGCCATTGTATATCGATGACACGCCTGGCATGTCAGTGCCAATGATGCGCACACGTGCCCGTCGTTTGGCGCGTAAATGCGGTGGGATTGCATTGATTGTAATCGACTATCTGCAACTGATGACGTCACCGGGCGGGCGCAAAAATGACAACCGTGTCCAGGAAATTTCTGAAATCACTCGTGGTCTGAAAATGCTGGCCAAGGAATTAGATGTCCCAGTTATCGCCCTGTCCCAGTTATCGCGCAGTGTGGAAAATCGCGACGATAAACGCCCCCAGTTGGCGGATTTGCGCGAATCAGGCTCTATTGAACAGGACGCAGACATTGTCATGTTCACATACCGCGAAGAATACTATCTGGACAACCGTGATCCGTCACAACGAATTTCAGGCAACACAAACGACAAAATTCAGGAATCATATCAAAAACGCCTGGAACGCGCCCGTGGCAAGGCTGACATCATCATCGGTAAAAACCGTCATGGTCGTCCAGAAACGGTTCGAACTGCGTTTTTTGGCGATTACAGTCTGTTTGACAATCTGGATGAAATAGACGCACGTGGCGAAAATGATTTCGCCCAAACGCCGACGGCTCAGCCAAAATCTGATTCTGATAATGTTGATGCATTTGAACAAATTGACGCATCGGCAATACCTGACGATATGGAATTATAATTATTTTACTTGCGGCGCGTGCAAAAATTGACTAATATTTTGTCAAGAAACACCCAAGTGCAGGAGTTTTGCTATGGCCCAAGAAGAAATCATTTTTCCAAACAATATTCGTAACATCCGCTTGGCCGCGGGGATGAAAATGACCGAACTGGCACGCCAGTCGCACTTGTCCCTGTCCGCCGTATCCAAGATTGAAAAGGGTGTTCGCCGTCTGAACCAGAAACAGTTACTGAACATCTGTAACATTTTGGGTTGCAAATTATCCGACATATTTATCAAGGAAGACGACGCCGTTGCCGACCAATGGCAGAGTGAAATTAAACGTCGTCTGACCGATAACGAGGACAGCGGTCTGAAAATATTCGGTTCGGGCCTGCGCAAGATTCGCCAGCAAACCGGTAAAACGATTGCCCAGGCGGCACACGACGCCGGCATGACGCTATCCGTCTATCACAAGATAGAGGTTGGCCAACGTGAAATTTACCAAAACGAAATTGAACCACTGGCCCGGTCATTCGCAATGAGTGCACAAAGCCTGTTCGATAAAATCGCCACACTTTATAAATCTGGCGAATTAAACAAACAAATCAGCAAGGTTAAAGAACGTGTAAAATCTGTTCTGATTCCAGACAATCCTGCATCTGGTATTGATATGCACGGGGGGCTGTATGGCGCAAAATTGTATGACAGTGCACGTAAAAAATTGGTCCCGGTATTTGGTGCGCCCGCTGGCAAATCAATCGCATTCAAAAAATCCGATGAAACGATGATTGTTGCCCCAATGCCGCTGGAAGGACGCAGCGGAATATACGCTGTTATTCCAAATTCGAAACGTATGGGTGGTTTTATCCCGGAACACTCGTATGTTTTCGCTGATGCAACACAGACACCCACCGTTGGTGACTTGGCCGTATGCATCGACACTGATTTTAGCGCATTGGCATCTGATACGGTTGCCACAGCCCAAATTGTCAGTGTGCGCCAAGATTCACGCGGCAAGGTTTATGGTCAGATTTCATCGCCTGATGAAAAAATCATCGGTCAAACCATGCACAAGGTTATTATGATTGTTATGGAATAACGCCACCCCAAAAACGGAGAGAGAGCCCATGAAAGCCAGAGCCAGCGCAATCGCACAAAAATTGTTAAACCTGTATCGCCAGGAACACGTCATCATCGGCGGCTGGGCGGCGGTCAATCCCGTCTTTGTGGCCGAGGCCGATGACGAAGTCATCCGCGAGTTACGCGCACTGCCGACTGGCAAAATGTTGATTCAACATATTGAAAACCTGCGCAGCGGGAAAACACAAATGGACACCATTGACCGCGAATTGTTGCCATATGGCGGTCAAATGGCCGAAACGATTGTGACAATTCCACTGACCGCAGACGAGTGGCGCGAACTGGAATCTGGTATCGCCGCATTTACCCCCGACGAAAATGGTCTGGCCCAGATTCAGCAATTGAATGTTATCCGCAAATTTGGCGATGAATGGCCGGTTGCAATTCATTCCGCCCTGGCCCAAAAACCGGAACTGTTATCAAAATGGACCGTCATTACCAAGACATATCGTGCGTATTTCTTGTGGCATGTCGCAACAGATATGCTGAACGAACCGCTGTCGGAACGTGCACGGGCGCAATTGCAGGCTGACATGCCCGAATATGAAACATATCTGCCGATGTTTGGTGATGCGGGTGATGAATTGCTGCGCAAACTGCGCACGTTTATCAGCACACGTGATCCAATTGATACCGATAATGCGCCCGACGCGCCGACATCGATTTAGTCGTCATCGCTGGTGCGATAAATCGTATCAACCGTATGTGGCGTGCCAATATAAATCATTGTGCCGCCCGGCGACAGAATAAAATCCAATTCCCGTAATCGTTCACGTAACTTTTCACGCTTGTCCGCAGTGTTGCTGGTATTTGGAACCTCGACATCGTCGCATATTATTAAATCTGCGCGTGCGCCTGTTATGTTACCGGCAACACCAGCGCAAATAACTGACGGCTCGCGTATGCCGATTGGGCGATTTATTGTTATTCGGTCACTGGCCCACGTTCGTCGTCCAGTTGGAATCATATCAACGCAACGCGGATGATTTTCTAATATGTTACGAATATGTCCAACCATGCGCGACGAGAGTGTGGTTTCTGCGGATAAAATCAGAATACGTGATTCTGGTCGCATGCACAGCACGCACGCCGCAAAAATTCCCACAACGGTTGATTTACCTGAATGCCGAAATGCCATCAGCAAACCCCTATTTGGTGGCGCGGTCCAGGTATCCACCAAGAATTCCATTATCCGCCGATGGTGCGCGGGCGTTTTCATCCCCAGCAATGCGTTCCATTGGTCCATAAAATCACAGAACGCCATAGTCATCGCGGTTTTCATTTGGCGCGACATCGGTAATCATCCCATAATCATTGACCAATTTTGGCAACGCCCCATCCAGCACCGACAGCAGATTTTGATACAGTCCCAAAACCGCCCCACCCGACAATTTGTCTTGAATCACCGCCAGGTTGTAATTCAAGAAATTCATTACATTATCGTGGGTATTTTTCCACTCGGCCAGGTCAATATTCACCCCGTCCAGGTCACTAAATGCTGCCAATAAAAAATTAAAGTCCGCATTCAGTGATTCTGGGTCAACTTTCATCGTCGGCTGGTAATCAATCACACGGCTCAGTGCGACGCGCCGAAATATGTCAATCGTTGCGTCCGTGCGCACAGGGTTTTGAAATACGACACTGCCACCGGTAAAATCATCGTTTGGCACAACCGAATATATTCCCGCGTCCGCATCCGCGACCGCGTCATCAATCGCGACACGCACGTCGGCATTTTGAAAAAACGGAAACACAAATTGATACTCGGTCGTAACGCCATCAGCGACATATGATATTTTATACATATTCGCCCCCCTTTATGCGACCAAATCGTCAAATCGGTCCATCAGTTTTTTCAGCAGATTTGGTTTTGTCGCCTTGACTTGGCGCAGTTTTTCCAACGACGCGCGACGCTTTTCATCATATGGCGCGGCCGTTTCAGATTGCAGGCGTCGCAACACGGCATCTTCGGTCATGCCACGATTTGACATGCCCGACGCACCGTATTTTGCACGCTGGGCCGCCAGGGCCTTTTTTACCAAATTTGTTTTTGTTTTTTCGTCAGCCGCCATATCTGCCAAGATTTTCTTGCGAGCGGTGCTGGCCTCACTCTTGTTTTTTTTATAGTCCAAAACTTCTTGGATATCGGAAACCAATTGTCCCATTTTTCACTCCCTTGGTTATTTTGTCTTAAACTGTGTAATATCCATACATTGTGACCGACTGCACGGTGATTTTTGCCGCGTCACTGGACGAAATTCGCCATGGCGACACGACACAGTCATTCATCCAGCCCAATGCACCAACTGACACATCACCGGTAAAGCCTGAATGTGATGCGACGTATATTTCATCTGGCAACACACATCGCATATCATTTATCAGTATTGATTTTGTATCACTGACCCGTGCAGCAATTTTACGAATACGCGCACGCGCAGCGTTATGACCACTGCCACGCAGAGGAACACCAGCAGCCGCGACTTTGAAGTTATATGCTGGCGCATCATACAGTGCGTCGTGCGAAAAATATTCCAGGAAATATTTACCACCACACGCGACAACAACGAACGTTTTGTTCGCCGATACCGCAACTGATTTAAATTCGCCGTTTGTTTTATACTGGGCCCACGCAGAAATCCCCAACGCCGTATTCTGATTCAATACAGCCATATCGCCTGACGCCATAATAACAAATAATTGTCTATCGGCACTGTTATACGCGATGTCAACTGGCATCTGCATCAGGTGTTTCGCATACGCGCACAAGTCGGTCGCATTATAATTTTCGCCCAGTTCATCTAATGCCAGTTCTCGAATATCGCGCATAGACGCGGCAACAAAAACGGTTGCGCCCTCTATCTTTTGCGGTGGCATATAGCGTGACGACACACTGCCGACCGACGTGTGTTGCTTTATGTCAACCGATGACGGTGTCAGTGGTTTATTCGCAATTGCCCATTCGCCCACTGTCGTCAGAATTTGCAGGTTATCCGCGCTGACAACCGTGCAAATCTGTTGCCGCTGGGCTGACAGTAATGTGATAAATATCGCCTGGTCATCCAAACCGGTCCCAACGTCAAAGTTATTGTGTCGGCCAACTTGGGACATCCATACACCTGCTGGATAGTCACGTGAGCCACCGAATACCAATCGGTCCTGGTGAAATGTTATGCTGACCGGCCAACCACGACGCGTGCTGAACGCGGCCTGACGCCAATCGGTAATGGCAGCAGCAGGCAATGTGAATGTTCCGTTTGTATGCGCTGTGGCAACAGTTGGGCCTGTAACTGACGTAATTGTCCACTGGCGACCAAGAACTATAAATCGACCACCTATGTCATCAGACGTCCAAAAATCGTGATTCGTCGTAAATGTAGCATAGTTATTACCTGCGCTGTTTGCTGTTACGGTTATTTCAATACCATCGGTATCGTCAAATCGCACAAATGGAATATTGACCGATAAATCAGAATCATTGCGCGAAAAGTCAAACAGTGACAATGAAAATCCATCGGCCGCGCTCTGGAACACGCGTGGCTGAAAATCTGGATGAACAAAAATCATAGTTCCAAAACGCTGGGCGTATTGCAGTGATTTTATCGCATCTGCCGGCCACGGCGCGGCGATGTCCTGGATTTGTTGTGTGCCCGAAAATACCAATATATGTCCATCGGTAATGGCCAGCATGTATTCCGCATCCGCCCCAACCGAAAACGGCACCAGACGCGCCACGTTTGGCAACTCGGCACCCGCGCACAATCCTGGACGGCGCGTTATTCCGCCGCCCGACATTACATCCATATTTAATAATTGTGCCAATCCGTTCAGATTATCGTGCGTGTAAAATTCGCGAGAAATTTCCCCATCCGCAAAAGAATTCTGGGTATTTATAAAATTTGCCATTATATCCCCCCGTAATTCGTTAAAATCGTGAATTTATCAGTGAAAAGTTTTCAATATTTGATGGCGATGATGTTGTGCCATCAATGAATTTTGCCGTCTGTAACTCTGATTCATACAGCGCGGCCAACATTCTGAATATCGTTTGATCCCCGGTCAGCGGGACGCAAAATTCCATCGCCAGTTTTGTTGCCGCCACCGAAACAAAATATCCCGGAAATGCGTCCGGTGTAACGCGTGCCAGGCCGATTACCGAAATTGTATCGGTCGGCGCAATGATTTTATTGCCCACAATATTACCGACGGATTTCACCACGCGCAGGCATTCGGTCGGCAATACGAAATCGCCATCGGTATTCTTGGTCAAATCAAATCGGCGACATGCAAACCGCCACGGGTGCACTGCAATCAATGCATCCATCACCGGGTCAAATAATGTGCGGGCCAGTTGCGCCGCCGGCGTGTCGTCTAATAACGATTGTATCGGTTTTTCGCCCAGTTTCAGCAACGCCATTGAACATAAATCTATCTTGGTCAACATTTTCGTTTCCCCCATTGGTTGATACAGAAAACCTGGGGTGGCGCGTGCCACCCCAAAACAAAAATCACTTATGATTTTATTTTTATCCCAACGCCGCCGTTGTAACGGTCCCAGATGTAACAGTTATCGCCTTGATTGACGTTTTATCTGACGCATTGATGATAACAATGTCGCCCGTATTCATCAGTGTATTCACAGCGTTAAAATAACCACTGGCGGTGATTGTTGCCAATGTAACATTTTCTGCATAGTGCCACAGAGTAAACCCGTTTGCATATGCAATCACAGACAAATTTTTATTCTGAAAAGCCATTTATTTTTCCTTTGGTTATTTTTATTCTGCATCGTTATCTTTGCATTTGATACGAACAATACCGTCACCATCAATCAAGACCGCGCCCTGGGACATGCTGTTGCTGATAAAGTGCGCGGCGCGTTCGCCATGCCATGAAATATCTGTTTTTACTTCCTGGCCGCATGCGTGACCGATGCTGGCCGCGTGATAGATAAAGCAATCACGTTTTGTTGTGTCTGACAATGGCAACGCGTTATACAGCACCCATGTAATGCCCAACCACTTCTTAGATGCGCCCCCAGAAATCAATGGCAAATCATTATTGCCAACGTAATCTGCCGAAACAAATTCTGTGATTTTCAGCAATTCGTTCCACTGGTGCACGCCAACAACGGCAAAGCGACGACCATCGTCTGGGATATCCTTGCTGTTCAGTGTTTCAACCGCTGACAAAATCAAATCTTTACTCAGTCCCGCTGAATAATCACCAACAGACGCGGTTGCACCCGACATGGCGTTCACAATCAGTTCATCAGTTTTGCGACCTAATGCATATGCGCCGGCACTGGCCACGACACGACGTTCATCGACATTCGTCTTTAATTCATCTAATGCGTCAACCCAATCGCCGGCATAGTAATCCTGTAGCACGCATTCAACCGGTTCGTGATTCAGGTTCATAACCGGCACAATGCCATGACGTGATTTTGTTGCGGCGGTGCCACGACCAACTTTTTGAAAAGTTGTTGACGCACCGACGACGCCCGATTTGCTACGAACGGTTCCACGCAGTTTTGTGCCCATTTGCTGGTATGCTAAATGAACATCTGCCTCGAATTGTTTTACAAATACTTGGTCTATGGAAACAGACATATTTTTTCCTTTGGTTAAATTCTGTAAGTTGTGGCGCAATAAATTGCGCCGATAAAATTTCATCACATGGTTATGCACAAACGTGCGCCGCGACGAAACAAACATATCGGGTTCCAAACACAGATTCAGAATTATCCGTAAAAAAAATTTCAGTCGCACCGATATGATACGACTGATACTTTCTTCAAACAAAAACCCCACCGGACGGTGGGGAAAATATTATTTTTTCTTGGCTGGTGCTTTTTTCGCAACTGGCTTTTTGGCCGGTGCTTTTTTCGCAACAACTTTTTTCGCTGCTGGTTTTTTAACCGCAACTTTTTTTGCAACTGGCTTTTTCGCAGCAACTTTTTTCGCCGCTGGTTTTGCCGCTACTTTCTTGGCAACTGGCTTTTTTGCCGGTGCTTTTTTCGCAACAACTTTCTTGGCTACTGGTTTGGCTGCTGGCTTTTTAACAGCAACTTTTTTTGCCGCTGGTTTCGCAGCAACTTTCTTTGCAGCAGGTTTTGCCGCTACTTTTTTCGCCGCTGGTTTCGCAGCCGGTTTTTTAGCAGCAACTTTCTTTGCCGCTGGTTTCAAGAATGTGAATGCCATTCTTCTCTCCTTTCTATTTTTTTGGATAGAACAAATTTTTTTGTTCTTACTGTATATTTTATACGAAACATAAAACATAGTAAAGAAGAAAGTGTATTTTTTTTGTTATGAATATAATTTTTTAAATCCATTTTCAATTTTTCGAACGTATTCACTGTCGTGATCACGCCAATATTTTGGATCACGCATCATGCGTCGCAAATCATTATCGGATAAATTTATATCATCACTATCGGCGGTTTGAACATGTGGTTCCATTGATTGCATCATTCTGTATATGCCTTGGATTCCCTGGGGTGTAGTGCACAACGCATCAAATGCGTCACGTGGTAAAAACTGTTCACCAAATGCATTTATTTGTTTGATTGCATCGTTCATTTTTTCATCACTGCCAAAGAAATTTTTTAATTCAGAAATTGCAGCAGCCTGAGATTGTGTTGCGAACAAATCAGATATGACTGGTGATAAAAATTCTTGGGCAATGTTATAAATTTGCGAAACCTGCGATGACGTCAATCCAATTTCAAAAAATTTTGCTCGCAAATTTTCATCATCAAACAAATCATTTTTTGGATAATTATCTGGTGCGTCAGGAACACCAATTGCGCGTCTGAAACGATTGCGCGTATCATCGTCGGCATCATCAGACGGCACCGATATCATCGTTCCGATTTTCTTTTCTAATGCCACATATGATTTTATCAATGCATCTGCGTTTAATGTTCCGTCTTGGTTTTTAAATTTTTCAGGAATATTTTCCATTTTTAATTTCCTTTGTTTTGATTGTTTGATTTACGAATAAAATAAATTCCGCCCAATGTGAACAGTGCCTGGCACAAAACAAAAATATCATTGTCACCGACCAAATACGCCGCCACCGCCGACAGCACACCTACAACCGACATAACGTGCGTGCGTCGGTCGGCCAACCATCCACCACGAATAATTTTTTGTATGCGCATATTTACCACCTGGTTATAAATAGAACAATACGCCATCAATGTCGGCGATATATCCGCGCGATGTTGACCATGCGGGCATTTCATCAGCGCGATGGAAACGTGTCGCGCCAAATGACGCATCGGGCAAATTACCGTGCAGCATCCGCCGCACCACACGCAAACACATTTGAAACGCGCGCGCGTCCGACGTAACATTTAACAATTCATGACGCGCATTATTTTCGTCCAACGATAAAAACACATCACGGTCCATCACAACAACGTCCGGCGTGACGCCGCGACACCGGGCCAGATTTGAAATCATTGATGTAAATGCCTCGACCAATGATAATGAAGTTGCACCAGTTTCAGCATAAACCACGCGTGCAATTTTATATGCGGCACACTGTGACACATCTGGGTTTGTTATCAATTCAAGTTGCATGTGCGAACTCCCCTCTTTCCATCTTGTTTTTTTGGCAATAAAAAAGACCGCGTGATTTACGCGGTCAAAAAATAAAAAATCCGCACATTGCGCGGACAGAATCTTTACTGTTGATATTTTGAATGGTATCACAAATGATATAAAAAGTCAAGTGTATATTTTTACATTGCCACACAGCCCCAGAGATCTGGCATTTATTTCATACTAATTTCGTCACCATATGCCAACAAATATTGCGTTCCGCGCCGCAAAACTAATGCGCCCGATTCATTTATTCCAATCAGTTCTACATTTTCACCACGATAACGCACCACCTTGTTCAATGCTGCAGCCAATTCCATCCAACGTGCACGCACATCAGCAAAATCAGCACGCATCCATTTGTCCAGATTACGCATCAGACGATTTAACAGTTCTGTGCGTTCCACATTAGCATAATTTTCCAGTTTGGTTGTTTTATATTCGGGCACTGTCGGATTTGATTTTATATTTATGCCAATCCCAACAATCACAAACGCACCTGCGTATTCAATCAAGACACCGCACACCTTGGCACCGTCAATCAGAATATCATTTGGCCACTTTATTGTTGGACGAATGCCGAATGAAATCAATGTTTCAGCGATTGCAACCGCAACAACATACGACAAGCGCGAATCACGATTTTCAGATGCGAAAATAAAACTGGCATACAAATTGCCATGATGCGAAACCCATGTCCGACGATACCGCCCACGCCCCGCAGATTGGGCCAACGCGACAACAACTGTGCGGTCGCGTGCCGCACCACGAGAAATCAAATCCAACGCATATGTTTGCGTACTGGGGATTTTATCAAAAGAAATCAGTTTATATCCCGCCAATTTTATACACCCCATCAATGTTTTTGATTATGTCACGTCCGTATGCCCGGCGCAGTTGATATATCGCCGTATCAACAGTATGTGTTGTCGCACGTGGCGAATACCCCAATGCCGTGCGCAATTGTGCCCCCGTCATACCACCACTTTTCTGTAACAAAACAATTATTTGCCGTTGTAATGGGGCCAGTGCGACATTTCGTCCAAATATTGACTGAATAATATTTGTATTGTCCATCGCCGCCAGAATCGCCGCCTTTAATTCCAATATTGTGCAATGCGCGGGGATATTTAATTCGTCAAAAATGACTGTCGCGATATCAGGCGCATCCACCACCACCGCATTCAAGTCGGCCAGCACCGAACGCCAAACCGCGTCGCCAGAATAGATTCTGATTCCAGTCAGCATATAACCAGGATAAACGATGGAAATCCTTATGTCCAGGGAAAAAGACCGCGCATGTGCACGGTCTGGGCTTTGCGCTTCACAATATCGCGACTATTCCCTAGTTGGATTACGCGGGTCAATAAACTTGGTAAAATCGCCAATATTTGCGCCTGTTGACGACAAAATTTTGGAAATACTGTTTGTTGACGGCCAGCGGGGCTGACCTTCGCGCGACCAGCGTTTGCTGCGGTTAAAGGTGGTTGGATCCAAACCACTGCATTTTGCCAATCCAGAACACGACATGCCGTGCTCGTCAGCGAATCGTTCAATTGCGCGCCATACATCTTCGTGTGTCATTATTATCTCCTCTGGTTATAATAGGTGTCATTCCTATACCGTGATTTTATTCCACGATGTGCGACCGAACAACAAGCACGATTTCCTAGGATTTTCAACAAGTTAGGCAATAAATCCCTCAGGTATAAAAGCCCCACGAAAATTGTCGTAATTTTTTTTTGACAAATATTCTTGACAAATAACAAATATTGTATTACATTTCGATTCGTCAAAGGGGGCGACCCCAGTGACACGGGGTTCAGGGATTCAGACTCCCTCCTACATTCTCTCTCCTCTGGACTCTGGGCCCCAACCCAATTTGAAAGTTTAGAATGCCCATTTCTTTTTCTCCTTTCCTTCCTTTCAGGGCATTCGGAAACACCGCCGGGCAAAACCGGCGGCGTTTTTTTCTTTGCTTGTATTCATACAACGAACATTATATAATACGGTTGCAACGGCGGGTTGCCGTTGTGGGGTGTAAGAACCCCGGCAAGATTGTCCGCAGGGACATAAAAAACTCCAACCGATGGTTGGAGGGCTGTGAATATTGAATAAACAGCACTAACATCTTGCTTAGTTCTTAACCTCCAACCACCTGAATTCATATGGTGGTTTTATTTTTACACACGGGGGGAATATGACCGCAATTACCAAAAGTATGGCCGAAAATGAATTCAACCGCCAGGCAGGATTATTTTTGCGCCGGGTGCGCATGATGCAGGGATTGCCCCAGAAAGAACTTGCCACACGCACCGGCATCACATTTCAACAGGTGCAAAAATATGAATCGGGCGAGAGTCGCGTTTCACTGTGGCGGATGTGCCAATTCGCAGACGCACTGGAAATATCGGTAACACCATTTTTTGAAAATGGATTTCCAGACGCAAAATGTCGCGTTCTGGATTACGGGAAAATACAGTGCATGATTGATACAATCGTGCGCGACCTGGGCGAATTGCGTCACGAATTATTGAAACGATAATTTATTTTTCAAATACAGAAAACAGTTCCCAGTGCGCACTGCCCACGAACTGGTCAACAGGAACCAATTGACGCATTTTATACCCGCCACGGGTCAATACCTGGGCATCACGGGCAAATGTCACGGGATTGCACGATACATAGATTACGCGCACGACATCAGACTTTGCAATTTCCTGACACTGGGCCAATGCACCGGCACGCGGCGGGTCCAGCACCACGCAATCATATGTGCGTAGCATTCCAACCGTTAATGGGTGCGTGAATAAATCGCGCTTTGCGCCCGTGCCGACAATATCAAATCCATCGGCATTTAATGCAAATGTAAAATTCCCCAGTCCGCAAAACAAATCAGCCGTGCGGTGTGCGCCCTGGGCTGCCGCCACAACCATATGACGCAGTGCATCCGCACTGGCCACCGTTGGCTGTAAAAACGCGCCTGTTGGATATTGGACCGCATGGCCATCAAAACTGACCATTGGGGTGTCGTGACACGCAATCACGCGGTCGTTCCACGTAATACGAATCACGGGCAGTTTTTCCGCTGCAGCACGAAAATCGGCCGAAAAATACGGAACATTTGACGTAATCGCAACATCCAGCCCATTGTTGCACAGGGTCACCAGACATGCGCCGGCACTATTCCACGGCAACGCTGCCAACAATGGCAAGACGTGGTTTATTTCTGGCACCAAATTCGGGCACGACCGCACGGGAACAATATCTTTGGCACGCGCAGCATAAAAACCAAATTGTCCACCTGCAAACGCAAAATCTGCGCGACGACGCATACCGGCAGGTATCCAAACTGGGGCACCTGTGGGTGCGACATTGCGCAACATTGCCAATTTTTTATTCTGATAATCGGGCGCAGTAAAATCAAACCGACACCCCCCACACACGCCAAAGAACGGACATGTTTTCATTGGTGTTCCCATATCTAGAAATTCAGGCGTACACCGGCACGAAACTGGTGCGCAATTGGTGCAAAATCAGGCACTGCATCAAATTCTGGTTTCAGCATATACATGTAACGATACCCCAGGTCAACTGTAAAGTATTCGCCCAGTTCAAACCCAACACCCGCCAGTGCCGCAAACACACCGCTAATTTTTTTATCCAGACGCACATCATCCGCTGAATTCCAGGACAACCCTGCACCTGCGCCAACATATGGCACAATACGCTGGGTATGGAACAGGCGATACATACTGTCAATACGGGCATCAAATATCGCATTTATCATGGCGGTATCACCCGTCAATTTAAAAGCCCCCCATTTGGCATCGGTGCGGATATAGTTCGCCTCGACCCGGAATGTGTCCATTGGGCGAACGCCGACAACAGCCTCGAACGAAGATGTGTTTTTACCCGACACATGAACCATTTCATCTGATGTATAATTGCCCCACATTGAAAAATCATACATACCACCGACATAGAAACGATGACGACTGGCAAAGGCCTGGTCATCATTACCGGAAACTTCATTGGCTGGAACAACAACCTGTTGCACACGATACGGAATCGCCGCATTTGCTGCGAACGGTAACATGCACATTACACTAAATAATAATTTTGACTTCATCTTTGCCACCCACATCAGAAATTCACACGAAATGACGCCATGATGTTGCTGACGCTGTTTGCGCCACCACGACGAACATCCCAACCAAACCCATTACCAATCATCAACTGGTATTGATACATAACATCAATTCCAATCAAGTCGGTCAACATCACGTTAAACCCAGCCGCCGCACGCGGGGCCGCAATCACCAACCCATCGGCACCACGCGGTCCATCAAACTGATAACGGCCCATGCCGGCCCCAACACCAATAAACGGCACAAATGTCCGACGACGAGTTACGTCACCTGTCTGGACATAGCGACGCGCCAAATCAAAATATAACATTGTCCCAACCGTGTGATACGTCGCCTGGACGTCACCCAAGTCAGAAAATTCAAACGTCGATTCCTGGAAATCAAATTCGCCACGCACGAACGACGACAAATTCCACCCCAATCCGATTTGTGTAGACCAACTGCCGCTGCTTTCGTACTTGTGGTCGCCGAAACGCGCCTGCTCGGTTGCAAAGCCCAAGTTTAATCCGCCCCCAAAACGCACATACATCGTCGTCGGGATAAACATGCGAATATCAGAATTGTCCGCTGCACCAACCGTCTGGTATACATCTGCCCCCAGTTCACCCGGCGCGACATCTGGCACAGCGTCTACATTTTTGCGTGCCCCGACCAGGTCCAGCCCCTCGGTCACCTCGGCCTGAAAGCCCCTGTCACTGTATCCAGCCAACGCCACCGATGGCAATATGACCGCCAGAATTCCAAAATATGATATTTTTTTCATCAACTTATACCCATTACTGTATCTTTTTAAAATTCTATCATAAATTGCAACTTGATTCCAGCCTCTTTTGCGCGTATGATTTAACGCATGAAGAAAAACACAGACAAAAAAATTGCCCTGGTGGCGGGGGCGTTGTCCCTGCCGTTTTTTACGCGTGACGCATTAAGACGCGCGGGCTGGGACGTATATATCGTCGGGCTGAAAAATTTCGTTGACCCAAAGTTAAACCCAGACATTACTGTTCGCCTGGGCGGCGCATGGCCGGCAATTCGTGAATTTCGTCGACGCGGGATTCATAAATTAACGTTTGTTGGGGCATTGGGGCATCCAAATCTTGCTGATATTCGTCCAGACTGGTGGTCAATAGGTATGCTGATAAGCATTATGAAACATCAACGGGGATATGATTCTATGGGGGTTGCATTGAACAAGGCACTTGAAAAACGTGGATTTGAAATCATCGCTGCTCAGGACGCAGCACCAGAACTGGCGTTTGAAACCGCTGGGGTAAAGACCAAAACAAAGCCCAGCGCACGCGACACTCGTGACATTGAACGCGCGATTGATGTTTCGCATACTATTGGTGCGGCAGACATTGGTGCATCGGTTGTTGTTGATAAACAGGTCATCGCGGTTGAGGCCGCCGAAGGCACCGCCAAAATGCTGGAACGCGTGGTTGATATGCGCAAAAACAAACGTCGCACCAGCGGGGTATTTGCAAAAATGACCAAACCTGGTCAAGATTTGCGTATTGATATTCCGGCGATTGGCGTTGATACTGTTCGCGCAGTCGCAGCAGCCCACTTGCGTGGGATTATAGTGAACGCAAAAACATGCTTTGTCGTGGATAAAGAGGCGACAATTCGTGCTGCTAACGATGCAAAAATATTTATCGTTGCCGTGGAATAAAAAACGCGCCGATGGCGCGTTTTTTTATTTGATAATGTCTTGGACGGTGACCTTGAATACAACGGCCTGGCCCGCCAATTCTGGGTAATAATTTTCTGGGAACGTGATGTTGATGTCACGCGTTTCGCCACGCGTCATTCCAACAACCTGATCTTCAAAACCTGGGACGAATTGACCACTGCCCAATGTCAGTTTATACCCAGTGGCCGTGCCACCATCGAACTGGACGCCATCTTTGTATCCGGCAAAATCAATTACAACCGTATCACCATTTTTTGCAACATCGTTTGCATTGCTGTCGCATGCACCCAACAACATTGCGCCGGCCAGTGCCGCCGCAGACATAATCTTTTTCATCGCTATTTTCCTTTGGCTGTTAGTTATTATACACACATCTGAAACCGTATTCGCGCATAGTGACGCCTTCGGCCTCTATCCGGTAATCAAAGAACGGGGTCGGACGCATCACGTCAAACGATGGGCGATCATAAACCATAACAATACTGTCGGCATTACGACCGCATACGCGTTTCATTTCATAATCGGCAACATGCCCCAATATTGTGCGGGCATCGCCATCAATATCCATACCGTCGGCATTTTGTACCAAACGCAAACGCATTTCACGCATATCAGTATTACCCAGCAAAATCTGGACCCGCACCATTGCGCCCTTGTATTCCTGCCACCGGGTTTCCATACGAGATGTTTTCCACTTGTTATCAGATTGTTCTTTTTCGGCCGCTGTTTTCGGCTTGTATGAATCAATATTAGAATACTGGTTGTCAGATTGCATAAACGTGCTGGTGCGTTCGTTATACAGTGGCGCATCTGCCCCGCCATTTGCAAAATCTGTTTCATTATACGGTATATCTTTATTCGTGGCGCACCCACCCAGAATCAACGCACCGCAAATCATACACAGCAAGGATTTTTTCATACTCAATCTCTCTTGTTTTTTTTTAATTTTATCAAATAATCCTTTTTGATTCAAGGGCGGATTTATGATAAAATATTATTATAATGTCAAACGTAGTTCTGGATTCTTTGCTGAAACCATTGTCGGAATTTTACCGACCGTCTTTTGTTGAAGAAATCGCAATCAACCACGCGGGCCAGGTGTGGATGCGCCTGCACGGCGCACGCGTGCCGTGGGTGGCGTATGACGCCCCGATACTCAGCAAGCAGTATCTGATTGATTTAATTCACACGGTGGCAAATATCTATGAACGGCCCTTTGACCCAATCCACGGGATTCCGGTCGTGTATGCAACATTACCTGGCAACCATCGATTTACCGCCATTGCGGGCCCAAACGTCCAGTATGACGAACGCGATGTCACCGGCGGGGTTGCACTGAATATCCGTGGAAGCGGCGTGACCGATACGTCATTTGCGAATTATCACCTGGAACGCGGACGCGAATTGTTAAAGGTTAAACCACGTGAAAACGTGCGACCAGACGACCCATACGACCGACTGATGTCCGCCATCAATGATGGCAGTCCGATTTTAATCAGTGGCGCGACCGCAACCGGTAAAACCACATTTTTAAACCATATGCTGACCCTGATTGACCAGAACAGCCGCGTTATCACAGTTGAAGACGCGCGGGAAATTCACGTTCCCCAGGCAAATCGTGTGCATTTTATCCTGTCCCGAACGGAACAGTCTAATAATTTTAACTATGCGCGATTGCTGGACCTGGTTGTGCGTATGACGCCAGACGTAATTATAGGCGGCGAAATTTCAACTGATAATGCGGCGGTGCTGTGGGAAATGCTGGGGACAGGACACGACCATTTCTATACCACTATTCATGCCGAGAGTGCAGATGCCGCCTATGCCGCATTTGCCGACCGTATTTTGCATACGCAACCTGCATATGACCGCACTGACCTGATAGCGGAAATGAAGAAAAAAATCCGTGTTGTGCAATTATCGCGTGATGGGGCCTTGCGTGCCGTCACAGAAGTTGTATAATACGCATAAACAATAAAAAACATAAAGGAGACTAATAATGATACTGCCTGACGAAATTGTAACATACCCAGATATGACAAAATCCGAAGAAGAAATAAAAAAACAACTGGACGAAAACCGCAAGGCGAAACTGCGTCACGCCGCCCGCAAGGAACGCGAGGCAATAGAAAAAGTAACCTGGTTTGACCATTTCTTGGACGGAATAGACCGCGTAAAACGACTGTTTAACGCCAAGGATAAAGCCAACCAAATAAAAAAACAAAACGCCAAGCAACGTTAAAAAACGCGCCATCGGCGCGTTTTTATTTACATAAAGTTTTGTGGATTCACATCAACCTTGACCCGCATGTTTGCTGGTGCACGCACTGTGCGCAACCAGTGTGCGACCACCGGTTGCAATAATGTTGTTGGTCCGCCAATAACCAGGAACCGCATACGATACCAATTCCTGATTTGATAAACCCCCGCCGCAATTGGCCCCATGATTTTTACACCTGGCGCATTCGGCACGGCGGCAGCCAATGCGGCACAGTATTTTTTTAACGCATCTTCGCGTTGACATTCAACAATCACTGCTATCAATTGCCCAAACGGCGGCATTTTGGCCGACCGACGTGATGCCATATCAGACGCCATAAACGCATCGCGGTCGCACGCACATATCGCCCGCAAAACTGGGTGGTCAGGTTGATACGTTTGCAGTAATACACGCCCCGGAAATTCACCACGACCGGCGCGACCTGCAACCTGGAATAATTGCTGGAACGTGTGTTCGGCGGCGCGAAAATCCGTCCCAAACAGTCCCATATCAGCATCTACCACACCAACCAGTGTCAGATTCGGGAAATGATGTCCCTTGGCCAGAATTTGGGTTCCGATAACGATATCTATTTCACCATTTTCCATTTTCGTGACCAGGCGTTCCAATGCCTGGCGCGATGAAATCGTATCACTGGACACCAATGCAACCCGCGCCGATGGAAAACGAGCAGAAACTTCTTCTGCTATCTTTTCCAATCCCGCGCCACGCATGGATACGTCACCACCACAGTCCGGACATTTGGTCGGCATTGGTGCTGTGCGTCCACACATGTGGCACAGCAATTTACCCACAGCGCGGTGATATGTCATACCCACACTGCAATCAGGGCAACCGGCAACCCAACCACATTTTTTACACTGAACAATCGGGGCAAAACCACGCCGATTTATAAACAGCATTACTTGGCGATGCGATGCGATTGTATCTGAAATCGCATTGCACAATGGAATCGACAGAAATCCATTATGCAACACATCTGAAACCTGATATTGACCAGGACGATTTTCACGCAAATCAATCGTTTCAATCGTTGGCATCTGCGCACCACCAAATCGCGACACCAGGCGCAGCGATTTATATTTACCCGACATAACATTTTGTAACGTTTCGGCGGCAGGCGTCGCACTGGCCAACACAACCGGAAACCCCGCGATTTTTGCGCGCAAAATCGCCATATCACGCGCGTGATAGTTACCCATGTCTTCCTGTTTGTATGATGTGTCATGTTCTTCGTCTACAACAATCAGCCCCAGGTTTTGCCACGGCAAGAATAATGCGCTGCGCGTGCCGACCACCATACGAATTTCGCCACGCAACACCCCGCGCCAGATTTCACGCCGACGCGCGGCGGTTAAATTGCTATGCCATACAACGGGGGCGGCACCAAATCGTTCGGCAAATCGGTGCATAAATTGCGCCGTCAGTGCGATTTCTGGCATCATCAGCAACACCGACGCCCCGCGCGAATACGCACGCCATGCGGCATCAAAATAAACCTGGGTTTTACCACTGCCTGTGATACCATCTAACAAGAACACAGAAAAACCACCCGCGTCAATCGTCGCACCTATCGTATCCGCCGCTAACTGTTGCTCGGCATTTAGTTTTATATTGCCACAATCATGATATATTGTATCGCGACGGAGCGCAGCGGAGACGGATGCTCTTTGCTCTCTGGGGGTCAGCAAGCCCTGACCAATCATTGTTCGGACGACGGACGCGCTGACATGTGCGATATTTTGAATATCCGCCGCCGACATCGGGTCGCCATCGTTTGATGCAAACGCATCCGCCACTGCCAAACGTGGTGCGGTCATACGCACGTTATCCGTGATATTCAAGCCATATAATTGTTCCATCTTTGGCGGCAAAAATGCGTCCGGCACATTTACAATCAAGCGCAACACTGCGCCAGGCGTCATCAACGTCCACCCAGACATCTTGGCAATCCATTGCAAATCTGCGACCGATAAACGCGCGTCATACACATCAGACACATTTTTGATTTTTTCCGCGGGCAATCCCGAATCCCCGATTCCCCACACGACACCAATATATGGCCGATTCATAACACGACACGCTACAAATTGCCCCAAATCCGCCGGCGCGGTCAGCCGGTAATCGTATCCGGCATTTACAACATTTGGTATTAAAACTTTGACAACGTCGCCCGCATTAAACATAATGACAAAATACTTGTTTTTTTTGTTTTTTTCAATACCATTTATTATAATTTTTAACAATGCGGGGAATACATGTGGAAACAGTTTTACAATATTTGTGATATTTTATGCAACCTGATACCAGATAAGCACATCCGCCGTCGCATTCGTAAAAAGAAACTGTTTGATTGGCGTGCGAAATACAACGCCCTGCGTGCAGCGTGCCCAGAATTAAAATTCCGACATGTAAAGATGATAAAGGGCGGCTGGAACATCGGTTTTATCGTTGACCACAAATACGTTTTTAAAACCCGCAAGTTTTTTAATGGAAACGTTCCAGCCGACCGTATTATGCGGGAAAAGCGAATTACCGATGCATTTGAAACAATTTCCCCCCTGCGCATACCAAAGATTGAAATTATCAACGCGGGCAAATACACGTTCTATAAATACAATTTTATCCCAGGGAAAAATCTTAATATGTGCTCTACCCGAACAATCCGTCGAAATGCATGGCGTTGGGGGGCCCAGTTGGCCGGATTTATAAACGCCGTGCACAATGCCCGACCGGCTGAAATCCGTGACATGCAACGTGGCGATGGCGATGGTTGGAACCATAACGACATATGTAACAACATTATCATAAATCCAAAAACTATGGATATTGTTGGACTGATTGATTGGGAATATGCAGGCTGGGGCCGACTGGACACAGAATTTAACAATTGCACCGCGTTTTCAAAAAAGATGCGTGCGTCTGATATTCTGATTGCGATACAGTCTGAATACCAATCAATGCAACCAGAAAAAAATTCCACTGACGACAAATAAAATATTGACAACAAATATTTTTGTCCTATATTACCCCTGTAATAAATAAAACCAAGGGGACGTGTCGCATGGAACACTTTAACAAAAAACAAACCGCCAGCCAGGCAAAATTTAGCGAATTCACACGTAAAATCTCGACCGAGGTTATTGAACGCTATTGCCCATCATATTCAACCCTGGACACTGTCCGTAACACATGGCGTGCAAATTTACCGTATACCCAGGAAATTGCCGACCTGTTGGTGTTAAAGGCACGCGTGTTTGTTCGTATGCTAGACGAAGATTCTTCTGACTCTAAAAACTTGGGATTCCTGGATGCGTTGACCACACGGATGGCAGATTATCTATCAGCATATACAATGCGTGCGCCCGACGTACCAAAGCGCAAGGTTGCCAAGGAAATTCTGAAACGCCAGTTGTTCACCGAATTTCCGTATATCATTAAATTAAAGGCCACCCAGGAATCTGCACGTAATGCGCGACGTCCCGTTGTTCGTGTGGCATTTAATGGCAAAACTGGCCATCAACGGTAATCCGTAACAGGGCCGTCTGAATTGTCCAAAATTATATCGGCAGCGAACTGGGTGCGAAACCACGTTCGCTGCCGCTTTGCATATTGATTTGTTTTTGTAATCCAATTTTGAATACACGTATCCATATCAATTTCCCCACGCAGATACGCAACCATTTGTGCGGCACCAATTGCCCGTCGCGCATCCCACTTGGCGTCAATTACCGCACGCCCCTCGACCGCTGCGCCACCCGACAACATTTTTGGAATGCGCGCCGAAATGCGACCGCGCAATACATTTAATGGCGGATTTATCAGGATTTTAAACGCATCATGTGCAATTGCACCCGTGCGTGGTGCACTTTGAAATTCGGTGATATGGCGACCGGTTTGCAGAAACACTTCGACTGCGCGAGCAACACGTTGCGGGTCAGTTGCAGTAAATTCAGCGGGCAACATGCGACGCGCCGCATCAATATCCGATGCCACCAATTCACGCGCACGACGGCGCACCCTGTCCGAAATATCGGGCATTGGCGAAATACCGTTTATAATCGCATTTATATAATATCCCGTGCCACCAACAAATATCGGCGTGCGCCCCGCACGCAGTGCGGCATCGTATTCGCGCCGCGCCAGATTCATGTAATCCGCCACACTGATTTGTTTGTCCAGTGGCAAAATGGAAAACAGTTTATACGGCACGCCATCAATTTCATCGGTTATTTCGCGGCCGGCGAACGGGCTGGCCGAAATGTTTTCAATTCCGCGGTAAATTTGAACACTGTCGCAATTTATGATTGTGCCATTTGTTTCACGCGCCAGCCGGTCGGCAAAGTCTGATTTGCCGGATGCCGTTGGGCCGGTGATAATGTATGCGGTATGTTTCATTTCGCCCTAAGTATAAAATTCCATTGTAATTTTGTCAACAACGCGCTATGATACGCGCGTTAAAGTAACAGAAAACAAGAAAGGAAGAAACATGTCAAAAATCAGAGTTGCTATAAACGGATTCGGCCGCATTGGTCGCCTGGTATTGCGTGCGGCCTTAGAGTCAAAGCGTGACGATATTGAATTTGTTGCTGTAAACGATTTGGCACCGGCAGAACAGAACGCATACCTGTTGCAATATGATTCTGTTCATGGGAAATTGCCAATGGACGTTAAATTGGACGGCGAATATATTATCGTCGGCGACCAGAAAATCAAATGTCTGGCGGAAAAAGACCCAACAAAATTGCCATGGCGCGAATTGAATATCGATATTGTTATGGAATGCACTGGTATCTTTACCGCCGCAGACAAGGCGCGTGTCCACCTGGACGCGGGCGCAAAACGCGTTTTGGTTTCCGCCCCATCGGCGGGGTCAGACGCCACAATTGTATATGGGGTAAACCAAGACACATTGAAACCAACCGACCTGATTGTTTCAAATGCGTCCTGCACAACGAACTGTCTGGCCCCGGTGGCTAGCGTTTTGGACGATACATTCGGCATTATATCAGGCTGGATGACAACCGTGCATGCATACACCGGCGACCAGCAATTATTGGATAAAAATCACAAGGATTTCCGTCGCGCACGTGCGGCAAACCTGTCTATGATTCCGACCAGCACCGGTGCAGCCAAGGCAATTGGTCTGGTTCTGCCAAAACTGGCGGGCAAATTGGACGGCATGGCAATTCGCGTGCCGACCCCGGACGTATCAGTTGTTGAATTGGTTGTAAATCTGGAACGCACCGCAACTGTTGACGCGGTCAACGCCGCAATGCGCACAGCCGAATCAAAAATATTTGGATACAATGACAAACCATTGGTTTCTATTGACTTTACCCACGACGCACACAGTTCCATCTTTGACGCCAGCCAGACCAAGGTCCTGGGCGACAACCTGGTTCATGTGACCGCATGGTATGATAATGAATGGGGATTTTCAAATCGTATGTGCGATACCGCCGTTGCGATGGGGAAATTGATTAAATAAAAAACGGGGCCTTGCCCCGTTTTTTTATTTGCACCACTTGCAAAAAATCAGTCACATCATTACATATGCAGTGTCCTGGAAGAATAATTCCATTCACCCAAGAAAAGGAGAGCCGTCATGCAGAAAAACAAAGTCCTGACCCCGGAAATAATCGCATCGATTGACAACACAATCCGTTTGATGAAAGAATTGCACCTGGATAACGACCAGGATAAACGCCACATTGACGGACGAATTGCCGCACTGGAATGGATAAAAACAGGCCAAGGTGGCAAGATTATCGTGAACGTCCCCAAGGATATGCCCGATGCGAAATAAAAAACAAACGCCCACACGGGCGTTTTTTTATACACAAAAATCAAAAAAATACCGCCGAAACGGCGATAAATTCTGGCGGGACCACGGGGTTGTAAATTCCCACTGCTGGACGCGGCGGAACCCTTTCGGCGCGTAAGGCGCGAACGGCGCACATGCATGCGTGCTTGTTCTTGCCAACTCTGCACACGAACCCTCTGCTCGGGTTCTCGCCCAGAATACTTCTGGGTTAAACAAAAAACACATCGTTTCCGATGTGTTTTTTATTTAACTGGCGGGATTGAAGGGGCTCGAACCCTCGACCTTCTGCGTGACAGGCAGACGCTCTAACCAGCTGAGCTACAACCCCAAAGCAAGGCTTATATTATACTGTATGCAACACAAACGCAAGTATTTTTTTCATAAAATGAAAAATTTATTTGGGCCACGACATACATGTCATATATGGGAATATAAACACCTTGTTCAACATTGCATTTATGTAAAATAATGCTATGGTAATAATCGTTTCAAAACAAACAAGGGAGAAAACATTATGACATTCAAGGCATTCACACTGGGCGCAACAATGCTGGCACTGGCTGCATGTGGCGACAATGGCCAAAATCCAGCGAACCTGCGCGGGACCAGCTTTGTTTCCGCGGGCGACGCGACAAACATCACACTGTCGTTTGACGAAAATGAAATGCGCTTTTATGGCCAGGTTGTGAATCTGTATAACGGTTCATACCGCGCCGCCGGCGACCGTATCAAATTCGACCAGGGCGCAACCACAATGATGATGGGCCCAGCCGACGCAATGGCCGCCGAACGCGACTATTTCCAGTTCTTGACCCAGGTTGAAAAGTATAACCTGAACGACGGCACATTGACCCTGACCGCCGATGACGGCAAAACCATGACGTTCAAACAGGTTTATGCCGACGCTGTGCCAGACGACACGGTTGTCACAGAAGAAACCGAAACAGTTGTTGTTGACGCACCGGTGGCAACCAAATAAAAAACAACGCAAAAATCCCCAGGACGCAATGATTGCGTCCTGGTTTTTATTTCCGCTTGACAAAATGGTGTGCACCAGTTATAATCTGGCGGCAATAAAGTTGCGAACATAGTTTTGGCCCCATCGTCTAATGGTTAGGACACCGCCCTTTCAAGGCGAGAATCCCGGTTCGAATCCGAGTGGGGCTGCCAAGATAAAATGACCACCAAATGGTGGTCTTTTTATTTTGTGAAGCACCCGGATGAGAACCGCAGGTTCGACACGATAGTTGGCAAGAACAAGCGCAACGCTTTGCGCGACGTTCGCGCCCTACGTGTGGTGAGCAAAGCGAACAATCCGAGTGGGGCTGCCACTATGAGTAGCAGAGCGATTTATCGCGATGCGTCAGGAATGCCGCGCAGGGCTGTGCCCGAGCGAAAATAATAAATGACCCGTTTGGGTCATTTTTTATTTTGCCCCAAGTCCCACGAAGGATGCGCCAGAGTGCCAACGGCACGCATGGCGAATACGCAGATAAACAATTAGCAAACCCGCAAAAACGGATATGTTATATTAGAGTTTTTGCATGGTGTTTGATTATTGTTTATCAAGGTGGCGAGTGGGGCTGCCAAAATAAACAAAACCGCATTTTTGCGGTTTTTTTCTTTGTTTTCCAACACTTTCATTGTAAGTTAGGTATCAAAAACACCAACCGTTTCACACATTTACGAACTTTTAAAAAGAAAAGGTTAGAAATCTAACTTTTTGTGCAGTTCGAATTTATTGTTGGTATTTATTTTGATGTTTTTGAAACACGGTTATAAACTTCCATAAGTTTTTCAACGGAAGTTAATTTTTCATGTTCTTCCTGTGTCATAATGGCGGCAATTTGGTATTCTTTTGTGCCTTGGTGTGTTGCATCAATCATTTCGTTTAATTCACATTTTCCATTTATTTTGGCACGATTAAAATTATATGCACCATTTGCAGGGTCCAATAATTGCAAACCATTAGACATTTTTACTGCTACAATCTGATGTCCGTTCATATGTTGTTTACCAATATCAGGCATATAGACACTGACGACAATATAAACATCTTTTATACCAGCTTCTTTTGCATATTTGGCAAACAAATTAGCACAACCAGAACAACCGACCACATATGACGGAATTTTATATTTATCTATTTCATCAGCAGAAAAAGAAAACATATTTTGATTTGGCTTTATTTGATGTTTCGCATCTCGCAACCACAAATTGCGATAGAAAAATTCGTCATTACTATTTTCTTGTATTTTCATTTGTTTGTAATTTTCTGGAACAATATCAGCAGAAACAAAGAAGTCATCCACTCGTTTTAACACTGTATCTAATCGTTCAACAATTTGTTGGTCAGTTAAGTTTTGTTGGTGTTTATCAGACGATATAAGAAAATATCCAAGTATTCCCAAAATCGCAACGATTGCGATTATAATAACTTTTTGCATTTTTTACCTTTTTATCATTCAAGAATAATTATATCACAAAATCTGCAGAAATGTTTTTGTTTCTTTCCCGAACAGCAGCAAATCGCGCACAGTATCAACTCGTGAATTGCACGGTATGTCCTGCCAAAATAATAACGCCCCGTGTGGGGCGTTATATATGCGCTGCGCTCTTTCTCTATGCTCTATATCAATCCTTCTTGATGCATCAATTCGGCGATGTATGTGCCCTGGACACGTTTCAGGCCGGCAGAGCTGAGCATTTTCATAAACCACGGCATTTCTATGTCCGCCAGTTTCTTTTTATCGTTCAGATAATACACACTGCGCATCAGGACGCGCACGTCAAAGCACGAACCGAATACTTCGGGCACGCCACGGTCAACGTTTAACAGGGTATATACTGCCTGCATTGCGGTGCGGACCGAATATTCGGTTGTAAACACCGTGTCGCGTTCTGTTTCGGCATAGTTTCCGATAAATGCGAAATTGACTGCACCATTTGGCACGACCAGTGGTCGGTCGCCTAATGCACGTGGCATAAAGTATGTTGAAATAAACGGCATATGGCACGGGATGGTATGCGACGCGTTTTGTGCAATATCGTCAATTTCGGCCATTGGGACACCAATGTGATACAGCCATTCTGCGCACAGTTCCGCGCCTGTGCAATCGGCGATTTTCTTTTTCACATAGTTTCCTGGTTTATCCGACAGCAATCCATACGTCCACACCACGATTTCGTTTTTCTTTTGCGCGCGAAAATGCGGCTGGCGCGAGATAGAAAATCCATACAGCCAGTTTGAATCACGAATTGTGACTGGGCCACTGGATACGATAGACCCGCTGTATGGGTCTTTTTTACAAATGCGTTTGATATATGGCACAACGCGATCGTTGGTCAATGTAATCGTTGCCGACATAACCCAGTTTGCAGCCGGTATGTTTTCACAGAATTTTTCCGGTCGTCCAAATTCAACATTTTGTGCCGCAATATTTTTCCACAAATCCCAACTGGGGCCAACACCAGTGGGCTTTGGCGCAGGTGTATTGTTGTCGCCATATGTGCTATTTTCGGTAATAGATCCGTTTGTGATAAATACCAAATCATCTGGCGACAGGTTGATTGTTTTCTTGCGATTACCGTGCATCATTTCAATAGATTTAGCAACCTTGGTTGACGCGCCGGAATCAATCACAACATTTGTCACGCGCGTGTCATAGTGGAACACAACACCACGCGCGGTCAGCCAGCGCACCAGCGGCGTTATCAATGATTCATACTGATTATATTTTGTAAATTTCAGTGCGGACATATCGGCCAAACTGCCCACATGGTGGATAAAGCGCAATATGTAACGACGCATTTCCATCGCACTGGACCAGCGTTCAAACGCAAACATCGTTGCCCAATACATCCAGAAATTTGACGCAAAGAATTCTTCGCTGAATACCTGGTCAATTTGAACATCTTGCAATTTTTCTTCTGGTGTCATGGCCAGATCAACTAATTCACGAATCGCACGCGGCGTCAGGGTCAACTTTCCATCGTCTGGAATTTGCTGGCCGCGATTTTCAATTATACGCGTGTGCGAAAAACTGGGGTCATCTTTGTTCAGCCAATAAAATTCATCTAACACCGATACATTTTCATCTTCCAGTGATGGAATCGAACGGAATAAATCCCACAGGGTTTCAAAATGCGCCTCCATTTCACGACCGCCACGAATAATATAGCCCAATTTTGGATTTTTTATACCGTCCATACTGCCGCCGGGGACGGATAGTTCTTCAAAAATCTGAATCTTTTTGCCAGACATTTTTGCGTCGCGAATCATAAACACCGCGGCTGCCAACCCGGCCAGTCCCCCGCCGACAATGTATGCCGATTTTTTATCTGCGCCGGCTGGTTTGCGCGCGTCGGCAAATGCCTCGTAATTGCCACTGCTGTGATACATAGTATTTCTCCTTTGCTGTATATGTGCGACTATTTTACGATATATGCCGCACGCATAACACAGGACAGAATACCGCACCATGACAAACATTTGACTATTTACCGCATGCGGGATATAATGCGGGCATGAAAAAAGTATTTATTGGATTTTTGCTGGTCGCAACAATGGCGGTCGCCGCGTGTGGCGTGAAATCAGATTTGGATAAACCCGATCCATCATACCCCCGCAACTATCCAGTATATTAAAAATTCCTGAATTGTGCGGGCGTGGCGAAACTGGTAGACGCGCTGGATTTAGGTTCCTGTGGGGCAACCCGTAAGAGTTCGATTCTCTTCGCCCGCACCAATGATAATTTCATGGCGACTAGGACGCATCGCGTCCTGCGGTTGCGGCGTGCCGCGACCAAATTTGGTAGACGCGCTGGATTTAGGGGCGTGTCTCGGCAACCCGTAAGAGTTCAAGTCTCTTTACCTGCACCAATGATAATTTCATGGCGACTAGGACGCATTTGCTTCTATCCGCCCGCACCAATGATAATAAAAAAGACTTGCTTTCTGGTAATTTTTAACATAAAATCGGCATCAGAATAATAAAAAGGTAACAAACATGGCATCTAAAAAAGGCAGCAAGGAAGTTGTAAAGCTGGAAAACAAGGAAACCGGCTATTTCTATACAACGACAAAAAACACCAAGTCTGAAAATACGGCTGGCAAAATGAAATTCCGTAAATATGATCCAAAGTTGCGCAAGCACGTGGTCATGACCGAAGGCAAAATGCCTCACTAATAAAAACCACCCCGATTGGGGTGTTTTTTTTTAGAGAGCAATTAAAGTGAGTGAATGAGTGATAAAGTGATTTAGTGATATAGTTTAAGGATAGAAAACTTAAAAACTTGTCATTCCTGCGCAGGCAGGAATAGGGCCCATACAGTGCGAGCGAACGCGAGCCAAACACAGAATGTTGCGGTGTTATTTGATAAGGGGTATCAGGCCATTTTTGCTGAATATCGTGCAACAGTGAACAGAAGTAATTTTAAAGACCCTATTCCTGCCTGCGCAGGAATGACAATGGCTGGATATAGATTTTATTTTTTGAACATTGTTCATGTTTATGCGGGGTATTATTTTTAAACCGTCACCCCGGCGCAGGCCGGGGTCCATTGCCCCGCAGGGACCGAAGCACCACTACCCCGTCCACTGCGTGGACACCCCTTCGCCAGCGAAGGGGAATTTGATAGAGTCAACCTCTTGTCATTGCGAGCGCAACGTGGCAATCCAATGTAAAAGCCGACACCCCGCCCTGCGGGCACCCCTCTAGCCAGAGGGGAACTTTAATTGCTCTCTACGCATTGCTCTCTAAAATAGACGACACCCCAGCACTTCGTGCCACCCCTCCACCGGAGAGGGACTTTCATTGCTCTCTGCTCTCTGCGCATTGCTCTCTATGAAAAATGCCCCGCAGGGCATTTTTATTTTGTAAATTTTCCGGTTCGTGGGAATCCCAACGGAACGGTGCGGCCCTGGGATGCGCGGCGGCCAACCCATGGTGCCCAATCGTCCAACTTGGTCGTGCCACGGCCCGTTGTCCAGCCGAACCCGTCCGCCGCATTAAAGAACATAACGTCCAGAACATACGTGCGGTCGGCGTTATATTTCTGTAAAATCACGCCCTTGCCCCGGGTCATTTCTGGGATTTCATTAGTCCCGAATATCAACAGTTTGTCATTAGACCCAGACATAGCAATCGTATCACCTGTGACCGGCACACACATGATAGCAGGATTGGCCGCGTCGGTATTCATAACCTGTTTACCATTTTTCGTCTGGGCCAGGCAATTTTCACCCGACACAATAAATCCTGTGCCATGACGCCCCACCACCAGGTATTTCGCCGCGGTATTCAGCACGAACGCACGAACGATATTTTCGTCCGCCCCGATGTCCGCCATTAAACGCACAGATTCCCCGAATCCACGCGCCGACGGCAATTCGTTCGCCGCCAGTGTGAACATTTTGCCACCCGACGTGAACAAGTTGATTTTATCCGTGGACATCGCGTGGAACGCGAATTGCAGTTCGTCGCCTTCTTTGAATTTTAAATCCAGCGAATTCAGGTCCAGTGCTCCCTTGGCCGCGCGAATCCAACCCATCGTGGACAAGATGATGGTCAGTGGTTCTTTTTCAATAAATTCATCGGCATTTACGACGATTTCTTCGGTCTGTTCCGCCCATGTGGTGCGACGACGCCCCAGTGCGGTCTTTTTATCATACCGCTTTTTAATGTCACTAAACCATGCCTTTAACTGGTCACGCTGCATCTGGTCGGATGCCAGCAATTCCTGTAACTGTTTCTGTTCCGCCAACAGCGCTGCATCCTCGCGACGTATTTCCATTTCTTCCAGTTTACGCAGACTGCGCAAGCGGGTGTTCAAAATCGCCTCTACCTGAACCTCGGTCAACTTGAATTCAGACACCAGGACGGATTTTGCGTCATCTTCAGTTCTAATAATTTCAATGACACGGTCCAGATTCAAATACACAATCAGTAATCCGCCCAAGATTTCTAGACGACGTTCAATGTTCCCTAAACGCCAATTCGTCCGACGAACCAGGACATTTTTCTGATGCGCAACGAATTCACGCAACACGTCCCCAATACCCATCACACGCGGCGCGCCATTTGAATCAATGACGTTGAAGTTCATATTAAACCGATATTCTAAATCGGTCATCGCGAACAAGTGCGCCATCATCTTGTCTAATGGGACATTACGACTTTTTGGTGTAATGACAATACGAACATCGGTTGTTGATTCATCAACAATATCGTCAACCAGTGGTAATTTGCGTGCATCAATCAGGCCGGCGATTTGTTCAACCAGTTTGGATTTCAGCAAACCGTATGGGATTTCGGTGATAACCACCTGCTCGGCCCCGCGGTCCAGTTTTTCAATTTCCCACTTTGCACGAATACGAAATGCCCCGCGACCTGTTTCATAGTTTTTAACGATTGTGTCGAAACTGTCAATTAAAACACCGCCCGTTGGAAAATCAGGCCCAATCATTTTCTTCATAATCTGGGCCGTGGTCGCGTCCGGTTTATCCACCACCAGGTTCAGGGCATCACAAACCTCGGCCACGTTGTGGGTCGGAATATTTGTCGCCATACCAACCGCGATACCCATACCGCCGTTCGCCAGCAAATTCGGAAACGCCCCCGGCATAACGACCGGTTCGGTTGTGGTGCCGTCAAAATTCGGCATCATATCAACACTGTTTTCGTCAATGCCATCCATAATCAGCATGGCCGCATCAGTCATCTTGGATTCAGTGTAACGATACGCGGCCTGGGGGTCACCGTCAATATTACCAAAATTCCCCTGGCCATCAATCAGCGGGTACCGAACCGAAAAATCCTGGGCCAGGCGAACCATCGCGTCATAGACCGAGCTGTCCCCATGGGGGTGATAGTGACCCAGCACGTCGCCGACCACCGTCGCGCATTTGCGAAACGCCGCCGCAGGCGATAATTTCTGACGCAACATAGAATATAAAATACGGCGATGTACCGGTTTCAGTCCGTCGCGAACATCCGGCAGTGCGCGCGATACAATCGTGCTGACCGCGTATGACAAATACCGCTGTGACAATGCATCAGACAGTTGTTGTGATTCAATATTTTCAATAATTTCCTTGCTCATTTCCCCGAAAATTTAGAACATTTGAAAAAAAATAACAACAGAAAAAATCCTTTATTTTCACACAGCGGAAAAAATTCATTAAAAATTTTAACATTTTTTTAATTTTTTACTTGAAATTTATTTCGCACATAACTATTATATGTATATACAAACTTTGGTTCCCTTTTTGGGCGGGCTGTCGGTAACACAAAAATGGCAAGTCGGGGCGGTTTGGTTATACCAAATTGTCTGAATGTACATCGCGAACTGATTTTTTATCGCGGTGAACCAATCAAAAAAAACGTAACACAAGATGACATATAACGACATATTTCGGTCGGAAATGTCTGTTTGATTGCAAAGAGGTAAAGAAATGAAGATAAAGACAGTTATTCCATATTTGCTGGCAATGTCTGCATTTTCAATCCCGGCATCACCACGTGCGCAAAACGATGTTACCCGCGATGACGATAACATTGCGCGCCCACGCCTGGAAATTCCGGCAGAATTGAAAAACAAAGTTGCCATGAACACCAATACAGCCAACCTGTTTGTGCCGGCATTGGACATGAAGTATGATATACAGGTTATGGATAATAAATACCTGGACGACAAGGCTGATGAACTGGTTGACGCGTATATGAGCAATATGTTGGATGCGCAACAGCGTTTGGGCCCAATGTTGGGCAAGCGCGGTTATCGCGCGGCGGTGCTGCGCGAATTGCCGGGCGCACCGGTTGGCCATCACTGCGTTTTTGGTCAATACACCCAATTGGCACGCGCATTACAGGAAATGGGCGACACACTGACAATCGTTCCACACGATGCCAGCCGTGCATGCACATCGTTCAAGGCACTGATGAAGAAAAAATATTCAGGTCCAGAATTTGCGGGCGCAATTCACCAGGGACGCATGTATGAAACCGATGCGGAATACGACGCGGCGTTAAATCGTTACCTGGCGGCACAAAAAATTACGCCAAAAACAAATGCATCTGTCCGTATCAAGGCAGAACAGGAATTTGCGCGCAGCAATTTTTCAGCCGACGAATTGTCACCGGGATCTATGATGCTGGTCCGAAATGGCGGTCACCTGATTATGTATTTGGGTCGTGGTCGCGTCGTCAATGGCCACTTTGTCGCGGATAAAAACGGTCGCCATATGTATGTTGGCCACAACCGTGAACGTATGGGCGATTTGATTGAAACATGGGGAACACGCAACATTTTCGCGTCTGATACACGCAAGATTGCACGCGTCTTGTATTCCCAAGAATGGCGCAAGATTGAAAATCTGAGTGATTCAGATTTGTTGCAATATGTTGCACCAAAGCCAGACACACGTGGCCACTTGGCGGGCGCATCACGTGAAGAATTGTTAAAATTGGCACGTGAACGCTATTTCCGCCAGGCACTGCCAACCCAGCCACAAAACCAGGGTCGTGGCGCACTGGCCATGAACGAAGCGTCCCAGGATAACACGATGACTATCCTGCAAATGTCCCAGCGGACAATATAAAAAATGCGCCAATGGCGCGTTTTTTATTTTTATAATTTTACTGTGCAATCTTATGTTTTATCTCGCGAATCCGGGCCAGGATTTCACGCAAATCTGCATCCGTTGCGGCGGGCGCGGGGCGATTGTGCACCTCGTCCGCCAGAACAATGCACAGTGTTGCCAGCAGTGCACTTTCAGGCAATGGCCCGATTTTATCCAAAATTTCGCGTGCACGGGCATCAACCATCTTGCCCAGTTCAATCAGGCGCGCCTCTTGTCCATCTTCGCACCCCATTGGATAGTTTTTATTTACAATTGGTATTGAAACAACACTCATTTTAACTTCTTTAATATTGAAATTGATTTATCAATCATTTCGGTTGCGCGGGCGTTTTTATCGCGCAGCGTGCGCACCTGTTCGGTTAAAATCGCCACTTCCAAATCTGTTTGTTTGCCGGCCGCAACCGCCGTCCCGCGCAGGCGGGCCGCCGCCTCTTCTAACGCGTTTAATTCTGAAAAAATCTGCTGTTTTATATCTGCCATACCCCCAGTTTAAGATATTTTTTATATGCGTTCAACACCAAAATGTGATATAATGTTCCTGTTAAATTCATGGGGCATGCGTATGAAAACAAAAATTATCTATATCTCTGGCAGTGAAGTTTTTGAAATGGCGGATATCCGCGCCGCTTTTGACGAGGTGCGAAGCGCGCTGGACCTGGGGGCGGACACGGTATTGTTCGGCGTTCCGGTGGATAATGATGACGCATTGGCACACGCCCCGATGGCGAACGTGATCCCCGCAGGGGCCACAGTTACAGACGACGTGGTTATTCCAGAACCGACCCCAGTGTCAACGCCGGCCCCAGTAATTTCCGACGCGCCGACCATTGCGCCCGTCGTCACAGATGATGTTTCGGACCCGACACCCGCACCAAAGAAAAAATCACGTGGCCGCCCGGCCAAGGCAACCAAGCTTGCCCCAGATACAAATACCGACGATGTTGTGACACCGGTTGCGGCCGACGCCCCAGCGGATGTCCAGGACGCCCCCGTTGCGCCGGTTGCATCAATATTATCTGTCCTGAAATCAAAACCGGCCGATGACACGGTGGCCCCTGCCCCAGAATCAGATGTCGTCACCCCGGTGGACGCAACCCCAGAAATTGTTGACGTCGCGCCCGCGGCGGATATGGTTGCCGAAACAGTTACCGTTACCACGGCCACTGTCACAGATGACGCGGTCCCGACAGACGACACACCAATTGCCGATGTGACCGACGACACAATCGCCGATATGATTACCGATGACGCGCCGGACGCACCAATTGAAAAAACACTGGAACAGTTATTGGAAAGCATGACCCCCCTGCGCGAGGATCATAATGAAACCGCACCCGATACCGCCCCGGTCGATACAGATGATGAAATCGTAATGTCTGACGACATTGCACCGGCGACGACAGATGGTGATACGGACGCGACACTGGAACAATTGGCAACCGAATTTGCCGAAAACCAGGACAAAATTCCCGCCGCCCCAAAGAACGAAGGCCGTGGAAAAATCGGCAAACTGAAAAACATTTTGCCATTTAAAAAGGCCCGTCGTGATGACACGGGACTGATGGGCGACCTGTTTGGATGGGCGGGTATTGCCGCAAACGATGACGATTTTTCAATGCCGGGATTCTTTACCGGTGTTGCGTCAAAAAAATAAAATGATATGCACGTATGGAAATTGAAACAATTTTTAGACTGCTGAAAAATTCCGGATTTAATGTTCTGGGCACTGATGGCACGAACGTTTATCTGGAAGATCCGTCGTGCATTCTGCGCAGCTTCCAAACATTTGTTGAATACGCATGGACAATTATTTTCATCCTGACGGCGTTGCTGTTGTTTGGATGGGCGATATCCATGATTCGCGGGTCAAAGCACGATATTTTCACCAAGCTGCGTAATTTAATACTGATTTTTGGTGTGCTGTCGGCGGCGGGCCCGATAATCAATCTGATTTATGGCGACGATTTATTTGCACGCGGGTGCCGCACCATCACGGTCAGCACCGCCGAATTAAACCGCCTGTTGGATGCGCGCAAGGCGACATTGCAACCAGACCAAACCGATTTATACGAAGATATGCAGATTTCTGACACCGGTGCAATCCAGGCCGAAACGCCATATGCCGACGCGCCATTGCCGTCCGCGGGCGACGCCGAAGAAGTCACCGTCACAGTATCGGACGACACAAATGTCGCAATCAATCCCCGCCCGGCCAATACCAGTGGTGGCGCGGTCAAATAGCCAAATCGCGATGTTTCTGATTTATTTCAACAGTAACAAATCACGTGCCGAATAAACAATCGTACCAGATACGACCAGATGGTCATACAATTCAATACCGACCGCGTTCAGTAATTCTTGGACCTGGGTTGTGATTTCAATATCGTCCTGGGAAAATGAATGGCCCGCCGTTGGGTGATTATGCACCATAACAACACTGCGCGCATTCAGGACCAGCGCACGCTTTAAAATCTCGCGCGGATAGACCGATGATTCATCACGCGTGCCACGGGTGTGCACCTCGTCCGACAATAACCGATAATCCACGTCCAGATACAGGGCGTGCACCTCTTCCACGGTTTTGCCCGACAATTGCGCCTTGCAATAATTCGCCAATGTGCGGCGGTCGTGAAATATAGATTGAATTTTCATATCATCGCGATAGCCAATAATCATCAGTTGATTTATCGACTTGATAAAAACCGCGGTGTTCTGCCCCATGCCAGGAATTTCGGTCAATTTATCAATTGGCGCGGCCAACACTGCCCCAACGCCACCAAACTTTGCAACCAACGTATGTGCCAATGGCCGCACATCACGACGCGGAATCGCATAACCTAATAATAATTCCAGTAATTCATAATCCGCTAATCGCCCGTCCAAAAATTTTTGACGCAGGCGTTCGCGATGCCCAGTATGAAAAGATGTATCCGCCCCAGACATGGTCCCATTAAATCATGCGTTCTGTGAATATGGTAACCCCATCTTCGGTAATCCCCAGGGTGTGTTCCCACTGGGCCGACAGGCCACCATCAACCGTGCGTGCGGTCCAACCATCGGCATCAATTTTGCATTCGGCACGACCTGTGTTTATCATAGGCTCAATTGTAAACACCAGCCCCGGAACCATTTTTACCTTGTCCCAGATGGGGTCATAAAAGTGATATATTTGCGGGTCATCGTGCATAACCTTGCCAATACCGTGGCCAACGAAATCGCGCGATATTGAAAAACCATGTGGTTTGACAACCGCCTCTATCGTTTTACCAATTTCTGATAATGGCACACCGGGCGCGCAAACTGCGATTGCCGCATTCAGTGCGTCCTGGCACGTTTGGACCAATTCACGCGCGCGCGGCGCAACGTTACCAATCATAAACATACGCGACATATCGCCATGAAACCCCTTGTATTCTGCGGTCAGGTCAACGTTCACAATATCGCCATCTTTTAATATACAATCATCACTGGGGATACCGTGGACAATAACATCATTGACCGATGTGCATATGCTTTTTGGGTATCCTTCGTATCCCAGGTCTGATGAACGTGCACCATTTGCATGCAACCACGACGCGACCATACGGTCAATTTCACCAGTTGAAATTCCCGCCTGGATATACGGTGTAATGTAATCAAAACAACGTGCGACCAAATCGCCCGACGCACGCAAACGTTTAAAATCCTTTGGGGCATATACAGACGCCAGCATTTTATTTAACTCCTCCGCTTGTTTATAGACAACTTGAATGCCCGCATTGATAATTTTAGTGCGAAATCACGCAATAAAACCTCGCCCGGCATACCGGTTGTTCGTAATTGCTTTTCCAATTCGTTCAGTCGAATTAAAACCGCCGTAATTTCAGATTCCGGCCATATCTTGATTGCCTGGTTGAATTTTTCGGCCACTTTCCAGAACAGACGCGGCAACTGGCCATCAACAACAGCAGTTTGTAATTTCTTGAAATGTGAATCCAAAACGCGCACCAGCATATTTGGCTCTGTGCCGACATACAATAATCGGTCCAGCGCCTGCATCGTTTGGGCAATATACCCAGCAGTCAGCGAATACACAAAATCATCCATATCGGCTGCCGCCGTATCAGGCAAACATTTTTCAACATCGTCCAGTTCTACAATTTTCTTGTCATCAACATATAATGCAATCTTTGCCAAAAAACCGCGTGTAATTCCACGGTCCCCCCCCATGTGCGATGTCATATACGCCATGGCATCAGGGGTAATCTGTTGAATACCAGCATCGGCGGATAATTCGCGCCGTATCAATGCCGCCAGTGCCCGCGCATCATCGGTATAGCATGGCAAGGCCGCGATGTTGTCTGTGCCCTCGAATAAACTGCGCAGGCCGCCACCCGCACGCAAATCACCTGCACAAACAATAATCGTTGCGCACAATCCCGGGCACAGGACCAATTCAGAAATTGATTTCACCATACCGTCGGTCGCCCCAGAAATTATGACCAATTTGCGACCACCAAACATAGATGGGCTGCAACTCTCGGCAAACAGGGCGTCTTGTTTTTCACGCAATTCGTCCGCGTCCAGTGCAAATAAATTATCCTTGTCTATTTCCAGTTTTTCGGTTGCGCGGTCACAATATTCATCAACCTGGCCTGCATCAGGGCCATATATCAACACTGCACGAATTGTGCCAATGCCACTGTTAAAATCAGATTCCTTCCATTTCATTATTTTACATCAGACGTTTCATCACGGGCGGTTTCGGCAATTGCACGTGTTCCGATTTTTTCTGCCAATACCGTAATTGTGTTTTTCACCGCGTTATTATATGACGCATTTGCCGCCACCAGATAGCGCACAAACGTGTATGATTCCGACGCACTTTCCGTGCCGCGCGCAATTTCAACATCGCCACGCGTCAGTGTGTAATCTGCGCGCACGATGATTTCTTGCCATGTTGCGTCACCGGTTTGTTCCAGTGCCTTGTATTTCGTGTATGGTTCCGCCAGTGTGACAGTCAGTGTGTATTTTGCATTGCTGTCGTGCACGCCGCCAAATTTTGCGTTCAACGCATTACGCAATTCAATACCGTTTATCCCACTGATGGGGGCAACGTGAATATCAGTGTCTGCGCCGGCAAACATTGGGCGAAATCCGCACCCTGCACATAACAATACGCATATAACAGCCAGAATTTTTTTCATAATTTTCGCGCCCTTTTTTGAATACCAGATGCGATTTCCTATTGCATTTTATCCTTATATTACCTAGACTTTTAATAAATCGCAAGAGGGAATGATGAATATTTTTATAATGATTCTGGTGGCAATATTCATGCTGGGCTATTATATCATAGACAGCCCCAGCCAGCGCGTTCCTGAAACAGAAACCGAATACGCGGTCGCACATGCCGATTTGCACGCGATTGCCCAGTGCGCTGCCGCCGCACACAATGCAAAAATTCGTGGCACAGAATTTAATGACGTATGCGTCAGTCAAAATGAAATTACCAGTCAACTGTATTGCCTGAACAATAACGGACGCGAAACAAAGTGCGAAATTATCCGTAATAAAAAGCCTGCATACAGTTATATAATCACAACAACCGCCCCACTGCCGGCATCTGATTTTAACGAAATGATGAACGTTCTGGAAGAATACTATGCCGACGCCGGAACGTTCGGAATTTTACAGGATGGAAAAATCACGTCTGGGGGCACGGGGACCAAACGCGCGGTGCCAAAAACAATATTGTCCGAACTGAAATTATCCGACGGGCAATTGGTATATATGACCCAGTATGAAATTCCGGACGCAACCACACAAATTACAACCGCGGACGCAACCGACATATTGTGCCCAACTGGTACGGTTAAAACATATCGTTTTGGTCGTTGGCAATGTATCGGGTATAACACCAAGTCAAACTGTGCCGGGGATATGATTTGGGATTCTGATTTGTCTGAATGCGTGCCAGATGAATCGCGCAAGCCACTGTGCGCATCGCAACAGACCGCCGTCATCGTGGACAGTGTGTGGGAATGCATTGACCCATTTGCGGCCAAAACATGCCCCGATAAAATGGTCGCGCGCCTGAATTACAATACGCTGGAATGGGAATGTGTCGAGGATCCAAATGACACCACCACAAAATCAAAGTGCGACAAATTCGTCAGCCGCGATGTCCAGGGCGCGATTGGCGCAACCCTGCGCACGGCGCGAACATCATGCACCGATTGCGAAAAAATGATTATTGACGAAGACACATGCACATCATATTGCGTTCCCGACACGACCAAGGTAAATGATGCGTCTTGCTATGCGGGCGACCCGCGT
This sequence comes from uncultured Alphaproteobacteria bacterium, assembly GCA_934276735.1. Taxonomy (GTDB): domain Bacteria; phylum Pseudomonadota; class Alphaproteobacteria; order Rs-D84; family Rs-D84; genus Enterousia. Next base: position 376,434 of record CAKQTG010000002.1, read on the forward strand.
GAATGCACCGGTCCCAGTCGCGCGTTCTATTTTGGATTTCCAAATTATTCATATGCTGCAAACGTTGATGCGGTTGCAAAGTATGTAATCCAAACGGGCGGGAATCGGCGTTTTAACTGTCGCGATTGTGGCGATGGGATAATTGATACCGAAAAATCCGCACCACCATACATCGCGGTGTGCAAATAAAAAAATGGACGCCCCTGCGGGCGTCCATTTTTTATTTCTGGCGCGCGGTGGTCCGCACCAAGATATCTTTCAGGTCGTGCATTGCCTGGTCATATAAATCCAGGCTGACATTATCACGATTATCAATTGTTATTTGCAGGCTGTCCATCTGGTCATCCATGCGTTCTTGGGCAATCAAATCCGCGATATCGTCCGACAATTCCGGGGCGTGTGGCGTTTTTGGTGTGGGTGCGGTGGGCTGCTGCGCAAACAAATCACCCGTGTATGGCACGGCGACATTTAATGGTGCCAGCGCATCGGAACGCAATCCATGTGGATGACGCGCGGCGACAACCGACGCAATTGCCGCACGGTATGGTCCGCGACGCTTTGAAAAATCTGTTACATTTTGGCGTGTGACGAATTTAATACTGTTGCGCACGTGCGCCAGGATTTTATACACATTATCCGAATGCCCGTTTACCATCGCAATTTCTACATTGCCATGCTTGTCGGTTTGAACCACATCACGCCATTGACCATTTGGCGCAGCGTTCAAATTCATATACGCCACCAATTCATAGCGCACATGTTCCAACGCATCGTGACCCGCCGCCGGCGTCCATGTTGGCACGCCCTGGCTGCAAAAATGAAAGATGTTATTTTTGCCGTTATGCATAAATGGTGACAGTGTCCCAAATCGCACGGGGTTATACGACATTTCATGCCACAGCGCATTGCAAATCACATTACCGTCAACCAGTCCAACCGGAATATCCGCATATCTCAGCGGTTCGTCCCATTTTTCGCTGGCCTTTAACCGGGCATATGCCGTGGCCAGGCGGTCCGCCGTCAATTTACCAAAATATGGGCGGGTGGTGTTGTATTCCAGTATCATCTTGATGGTCTTGTCATCCAGATTATGCATTTGCAACCCCTATGTTTATTACACACTTAAATATAGCGCAAATTTATTTTTTGTCAAGTTTCACAAACAAGAAACGCCGCCCAAATGGGCGACGTTACGTGACACTTTATTCTGCGCGGATAAACGCACCATTATCCAACATCTCACGCACGGCAAAATGTTTTATCTTTTTCGCAGACGTTTGGGGTAATTCCTCTTCGGTAATTGCAAAGTGTTTAACCCACTTATACGGTGCAATTTTCAGGTTTGATGCCTTTAACAACATTGCAGTGCGCGCAACGGTTGTGCCTGGCTTTACCTGGAACACGGCGAACGGAACGACTTTCCCGTTCAGAACGTATTCAAACACCGCCGCCGCCAAAATTTCATCGTTTTGCAGATATAAATCTTCCAGTTCATCAGGATAGACATTTTTACCACTGTCCAAAACGATGACCTGTTTCTGGCGTCCCTTGACAACCAGACGACCATATTTATCTAATTTCCCCAAGTCGCCTGTTTTAAACCAACCATTTTCAAATGCGGCAGCATTTGCCTCGTCATTATCCAAGTATCCTGGCATAACCATATTACCACGCATCCAAATTTCCCCGACGCCTTCGCGGTCTGGGTTATGAATCTGGATTTCATTACCTGGCAGCGGGCCAGCGTAATACATTGAACCGTCGGCGCGACGAAATGCAAAGTTAAAGTTTGCGGGCCCCGTCGTTTCGGTCAGTCCATAACAATCGCCAACAACAAAATCTAAATCTTCAAAGAATTTACGTATTGTCGGTTTTAATGTTGCGCCAGCCGATACCAACACCTTGGTGTTACCGCCGAAGATTTCGTGTATCGGTTTTGTCACCTTGTTCACCAAGAATCCTAATCCGATTGCACGTAATACACGACGGGACGACATAACCATACGCATTACCAGATACATATGCTTTTCACGGGCAGTATCTACAATCTTTTTATAAAAACCTTCCCAGACACGAGGAACTGCTGGAATAACCTCTGGACGATATTGTTTAAAATCTTTCAAAAATTCGCGCGGATTTAACACCGGTTGCAACAATAATTTGCCCCGCAATATAATCGGCGCGATAATGTTTATAACCACACCATATATATGATACAGCGGCAAGAACCCATAAAACGTATATCCTGGATGAATCACAGGCGTGTAAAATAATGCACCATCCGCTAATGACAACAAGTTATCATGTGTCAGACCAACAACCTTTGGATTGCCGGTTGAACCCGACGTAAATGACAACATTGCAATATCATTACGATCAACATCAGCGGCGACGAATTCGTTTTCATCGGTATCGTCAATTGATTCGATATCAAACATTTCTGGGCCGCCATCAACAAAGTGTGATTTTTGCGCCAATGCCAATTTACAATTTGTGCGCTGCATCATATTCAAGTGTTCTGATGCAGACAGCCCTGTGTCCAACATCAATGCACGTGCGCCCTGGGACAGAATCGCAAAATACGATTTGATAAATTCAGGTGTATTGCCCGACAAAATCGCAACCGTATCGCCCTTTTTAATGCCAAAGTGTTTGGCCAGCAGCACTGCGCGTTGCTTTACCTTTTTTAACAAATCTGCGTATGTTTCGTTTTGTCTGACAAAGAAAATACTGTCTTTGTTCTGAGAACACACATCACGCAGCATTTCATAAACATTTTTCATCATGATAATTATGCTCTTTATGTTTTTTGTTAAAAGCCTGGACAACCATTACCCAGGCCTGAGACCAGTATACTGTTTTTATTCCAGGAAACACAACCTATTTTAATTGATTGACACAATATGCGGATTTTTTATGCGATTTTATTCCTTATTTTGTCAAGATATAGATATATTTTTGCAAAAATACATCTATATTTTGTGTTTTTTATAAAAAACGAATCAGTCGTTTATACATAATCCGGATTTTTACGATACAAAAACGTGTTTAGTATGACGATTCGTCCCGAACAAAAACGACGCAACGCCCAGAAAAGTTACTTTTTTAAAAGTAAAGCAAAAAATAAAAAAAAAACTACTTTTTCTGTATTGATAGAAAACCTAAGAATCTATATATTGTTATCAAACAAGAAAAACAACCACTATATATTGTGTTTTTTAATAATAGGGGCAACACGATGTCTGGGACACAGAACGAAACAAAAATAGAGATTATTCCAACACTTACATCCAACCTGGTTGCGGTCCAGAAACGCAGTGGCGAAACTGTTCCGTTTGATGCCAAGAAGATATATGATGCGATTAAAAAGGCGGTTGCCGTCACGCACGAGGTGTCAGACGATGAAATTATTCGCATTACCCAGGCGGCCCTGGATACGTTGGGTGAAAAATTTGCATCTAAAACACCCAAGGTTGAAGAAATCCAGGAAATCGTTATTCAGACATTGATGAACGCCCGTGCCTATAAAACAGCCGAGGCGTATATTATTTATCGCCAGAAACGCAGTGAAATCCGCGATTCATACGTTGACGCAGTCGAGGTTATCGAGGGTTATGTTGGTGGTTCCAACTGGCGTATCAAGGAAAATGCAAACGTTGGATATTCAATTGGTGGATTGATTCTGCGCACCAGTGAACGCGTTACGGCGGAATATTGGTTGAATCTGTATCCGCGCGAAATTGCCGAGGCGCATAAGACCGCCGCAATCCATATTCATGACCTGGGGTGGTTGACAGGGTATTGTGCAGGCTGGTCATTGCGCGAGTTGTTATACGAGGGATTTAACGGCGTTCCGGGTTACCTGCAATGTGAACCTGCCCGTCATATGGCAACCGCAATTTCACATATGGTAAACTTTTTAGGCACGTTACAGAACGAATTTGCCGGGGCCCAGGCATTTTCGTCTGTGGATACGTATTTGGCACCATATGTCCGTGTTGATAACCTGTCATATGCCGACGTGAAAAATGCAATGCAGACATTGATTTTTAACTGTGCTGTGCCGTGCCGTTGGGGCACCCAGACACCGTTTATCAATTTTACATTTGACTGGACCTGCCCAAAGGATTTGCGTAACCAGCGTCCGTTTATCGGCAAAAAACAGGTTGATTTTACCTATGGCGACCTGCAGGCGGAAATGGATACCATCAATAAGGCATTCTTAGAGGTTATGACCGAAGGTGACGCGTTGGGTCGTCCATTTACATTCCCAATTCCGACATATAATATCACAGATGATTTCCCCTGGAATCACCCAAATGTAAAACCATTATTTGATTTAGCGGCAAAATACGGTATTCCAAATTTCCAGAATTTCTTGAATTCTGACCTGAATCCGACCGATGTGCGTTCTATGTGTTGCCGTTTGCGTTTGGATGTGCGCGAATTGTTAAAGCGCGGTGGCGGCCTGTTTGGATCAGCAGAAAAGACAGGTTCTATTGGTGTTGTGACAATTAACCTGGCGCGACTGGGCTATGTTCACCGTGGTGACCGTGACGGGCTGTTTGCAGAATTAAAGCGTCTGTTGGATTTGGGACGTGATTCCCTGGAAATCAAGCGCAAGATTATTACCAAGAATATGGAACGTGGGTTGTATCCGTTTACCCGTCGCTACTTGGGCGATTGGTCACACCACTTTTCGACAATTGGTGTCAATGGTGCAAATGAAATGGTTCGCAACTTTACCGGCGACCGTGAAAATATTGCCACACCAATGGGCAAGAAATTGGTTCTGGACGTAATGGACTTTATCCGTGAAAACTTGGCGAATTTCCAGGAACAAACCGGAAACCTGTATAATCTAGAAGCGACACCTGCCGAGGGTTGTTCATATCGCTTTGCCAAAACCGATGTGAAAAATTACCCGGATATTATCACGGCAGGCACACATGACGCACCATATTATACCAATTCAACCCAGTTGCCAGTGAACTTTACTGATGACCCGTTCGTCGCACTGGAACACCAGGAAGAATTACAGCGCAAATATACCGGTGGCACAATGTTACACCTGTATATGGGCGAACCAGTATCCAGTGGCGAAGCCGCCCAGAAAATCGTGCGGACAATATTTGAAAACTACAAGATACCGTATATGACGCTGACCCCGACATTTTCAATCTGTCCAAAACATGGATATTTGCCGGGACGCCATGAATTCTGTCCGAAATGCGACGCGGAAATCGCCGCAAATCAGAATTGTGAACAATAAACAAAAAAACGCTAACCACGCATTGCACAAAAATAAGGGAGGAAAACTATGCAGGCAGCAAACACTCAGAGAACACAATGTGAAGTTTTTTCGCGTTCTATGGGATTCATCAGACCAGTTTCGAACTTTAATGTTGGCAAGTATTCTGAATTCTGTGAAAGAAAAACATTTACAGAAGCAAATAGTCTGACAACTGGTGCACGTCACAGCGAACTGTTAAAAAAAGCGGCATAACAAAATGCGTGAAATTCAGATTGGTGGGTTGGTTTCATTCACAACGATTGACTATCCGGGCAAATTGGCGGCTGTGCTGTTTTTGCGTGGCTGTCCGTTGCGGTGTGCGTATTGTTCCAACCCACATCTGTTAAATGTCGGCGACGGCGAATACGACCCGGCCAAGGTTTTGGATTGGTTGCACGACCGCGTCGGCAAGTTAGAAGCGGTCGTTTTTTCCGGTGGCGAGGCCTTGATGCAAGGTGATGTCGCCATTGACTATATGCGTCGTGTACGCGATTTAGGTTTTAAAATCGGATTACATACCAATGGTTTTTATCCTGAAAATCTGAAACGTGCCGCAGATGTGGTTGATTGGATTGGTCTGGACTATAAAACAACGCGCAACAAGTATGGCAGCCTGGTCGGTCAAAACATTGCCCATGATCATATGATTCACAGCCTGGACGTATGGCAGGCAACCGGCAAGGATTACGAGGTGCGCATTACATGCGACCCGCGATTTGTCACAAAACTGGATTTAATGGAAATTACGCGCGATTTGCACAACCGTGGCGTGACACACATCGCAATCCAAAAGTATATTCCACATTTCGAAGATAACGAACACGGCACCACACCGGACGCCCGCAACCAATTCTTTACCGATGCGAATTTGCGCCATGCGATTGATGAAATGTTCACGTCTGTTATTTGGCGGGAATAATCCCCTGCTCTATCCCCAATAATATTTCTTTGGCACGCAATCCACCCGCATAACCGGCAAGGTTACCATTTGCGCCCACCACACGATGACACGGGACAATTATTGAAATTGGGTTATGGCCAATTGCAGTGCCCACCGCACGTGGCGTGCCACACCCAACGCGGCGTGCAACATCGCCATATGTTACGGTTTTACCATATGGAATCTGGCCCAATGCGTGCCACACCCGTTGCTGGAATGCGGTGCCGGTGGCGGCCAATTTAAAATCAATTTTGGGGCGACCGCCTGCGAAATATTCATCCAACCAACGCGTCACGCGACGCATAACGTCATTATCCCCAGCGGGAATTGCCGCCGTGGGGCCGTGATATTTTTGGCCACGCAGCCACAATCCCACCAGCGCACCATCCGACACCACAATCGTCAACACGCCAACGGGTGACAAATATTCAGACTTTATGTTCATATGGCCCCTTAGCATACTCGTTCAATTGGGATATCATGTCGCCGACAGAAATCGTCCAGGAATCGGATAAACGCCCTGACCTTTGGCGACGCAATCAGTTTCGGACTGCACGCGGCAATCATCTGGTGTTCATATTCAAAATCTATGTTCGGCACCCGCACCAATTTTGGTGGCTGTTGCGCGGTCCACGCCGGCAATAATCCAATGCCATCGCCGTCGCGTATCAGACGGAATATCAGTCCGACCGAATCCGTGGTCGTGTTTAATTTTCGCGACCGCTTTGCAATAAATGAACACTCGGGTAAATTCAGATACGACTGATACATACACAAGTCAAAGTTTTCCAGCATATCGTCCATATTCTGGGGCACGCCATGCCGATCCAAATATTCCTGGGTTGTGAAAAAATGCGCCTTGGCCCGCAGGCGGAACAACGTCCGCCCCGGAATTTGATAATTCGATTTGGCGTCAACAATCGCAACTTCAACACTTGACAAGTTTTGCTGGCGATTGGTCAATAAATCCAGGCGGATTTTCGGATACATCGCATAGAACCGCGACAGGTCGCGTAAAATATAACTGCCGACCAGGCCCTCGGCCACCAGCACTGAAATGTAACCTGTCAAATCGTCTTCTGGCGCCGCATTATCAATTATACTATCCAACGCATTGCATATCGTTTCAATGTTGGAATAAATTTCCGGGGTTGCATTTGTTGGCAAACTGCCCGTTGGGGTGCGCTGTAACAGCGTCGCGTTCAAACGCATTTCCAAATCAGAAATCAATTTGGACATATTGGAATGTTTTATGCCGTTTTTATTCGCAGCAACTTGGATTTGACCTGTATCAATTACTTCCTTTAACGCCAACAGTTCTTTCAACAAGGTCACTCTGGTTTTTATCGTAGCCATCGCTATACCTTTTTGAATCAAAATATCAGACAACAAAAATACGTGAATATGATTGTTTATTCTTATTATACATGATTTAAATTTTGAAAAACAGCATAAAAGATAGATTTTTCGATTTTTGATAAAAAAATAATACCGTGATACTTTGACCACGGTATCATGCTACATTAAATTTCTTTTTGCTTAAAATATTTGGTGAAATCACTAACAGTTTCGCCTGTCGCCGCCAAAATTTTTGCAATACTGCCTGTGGACGGCCACCGTGGCTGACCATATTTGGACCACCGTTTGCTTTTGTTAAATATCGTTGGATCCAAGCCGCTGCGTCGCGCCAGGCCAGAACACGACATTTTGTGTGCGCTGGCAAAGCAATCGATGGCATACCAAACATCACTATGAGTCATTATTTTTTTCACCTTTGTTTCGTTGTTTTGTCTGTAATAACAATATAATTCATATGGGGATATTTCCGCTTATCCCCTTTTTATATGCAACCGTGTATAATTTGGGGCACCCAGCAGAACCCGCTGAAATCCAGGAAAAATTGATTTTTTAGGACATAAAAAGCGAATATTTTCTTAGAAAAAAATTTTTTCATAGGACATACATCCACCGAAAATCATGCTTTTTGTCATATTTTCTGCCCCGCACACCGATTCGTTTTTTCAAAAAAAGAACAACCCAACCGAATCGTTTTTTGGAAAAACATGGTGGAATTTTATGATTGATTGGCATATACATATGTTATAATGCCAGACATGTATATTTTTGTTATTATAATTTGCATCATATTTATAATATCCATATTGTTACAGCTACGCCGACACAATAACAACACTCAACGGCAAAAACATACCGTTCACAATCAAAACTTGATAGTCAGTGTTACGGAGCCTGGTCGGGGGCCGTGGTCTGAACGCGACCTTGCCCTGGGATTATTAAAAATGGGATTCAAACCTGGGGCCATATTCCATGATTTGTATGTAAAGAAAACAAATGGCCAATATGCACAAATTGATCTGGTTTTGGCCACACGTGTTGGACTAATTGTTTTTGAAGTAAAAGATTACAGCGGTTGGATTTTTGGCAACGGCACCCAGTCGCAATGGACCCAGGTGCTGGCCTATGGTCGTGAAAAATACCGTTTTTACAACCCTATACTGCAAAATGCAAAACACATCTCAGAACTGCGCAAACTTTCAAAACAGTTTGCAAAGCTGCCTATGTTTTCAGTAATTGTATTTTATGGGCCTTGTCACTTACGCGATATCAGCTTTGTTCCACGTAACACATATATTACAACCGCACACAAAGTCCCAGATGTCATAGATACAATACTTACCAATGCTCCGCTTGCTAATTATACAGACAAAATTGAAATAATACGCTTGCTGTCCCAAGCGGTCCGCGCAGGTGACACCACTGAATTCCGACAACACCACGCCGCCACTGTGCGTGATATACTGGGCAAAGATAGAATTTTTGACTAATTACTATGCTTGGCCGTTCACCAATTATTCAATCACAAGTTGTATTACCCCGCCAAATTCCGCCATTTTTCACAAAATACAGCAATATAAATAACAGGGAATTATTTTCGCAAAACAGGGATTTTACACCACACTATCAGGCAATATCACAACAAGAAATAAGTGACTCAAAAATACAAAAAACGACAGAGAATTATATTACAAATTCGGATTTAATTTGTACTTACGTCCCTTGGTGTGACCGGTTGCAATCAGTACACTATTTGCCCCCAATGCCGCCAATAAATTCTTGGTCATTTCCGGTGATTTGCCGGTCAACAACTGGGCACGATAGTTGTCTATTTCACCATTAGTTTGTATAAATCCGATAATATTGGTCAAGAAATCCCGTTGAGTCTTGGTCAATAATTCGGTAATTTTTTCGGGAATTATTTCGGTAATATTTGATAATTCATTTATGGCACGCAAGATAGCAGACATAGAATTAACACAACAATTATCAAATGCATTAAGACAAAGAAACAATGTCGTTCATAACGGAATTGTATGGTCTACGGACGGCCGTTGGAAAGAAACAGATGCCGCAATCGCAAGAAGAATAAGTGACGGAGCAATTGGTACAGATATGGAATCTAGCGCATTGTTTGCTTTTGGAATAGATAGAGAAACATCTGTGGTTTCAATATCTGTATTATCTGATGAAATACACAATTCTGAAGGGGATTACAAAGGCCTTTCAGACAAGGATATCTGGTTTGGCAAAGTACTGCCAAAAATGACTGAGGCCTTTGAAACAATTATCAAAGTTGTGACAGAATAATTTTGTTATTCGTCACATACTTTCCTTTAAAGTACAACCAAGAGTTTCCAAACCGTTTGCAATCACATTCTTTAATGCGTTAACCATCAGCATATGGTTATCTGTTAACGTTTTTTCCTCTTCGTTTATCAGTTTAACACCGGCACCAGAAAACCACAGAGAATGAAATGCAGCGGCCACTTCTTCCAAATATTTTGTTAACAAATTAGGGGCATTGTTTTTGCAAGCACTTTCTACAACAGCTGGATAATCCCCTAGCATTTTTATAAGTCTGCGTTCAATGTCACTGGCTGACAAAAAATCATATTGCTTTTGTAATAACGTATCTAAGCTACCCGGGAATATCGTATCATACTTTTTCAATACGGAACATGCACGAGCATAAGCATATTGCATATAATACACCGGGTTGTCTTTAGATTGTTCTTTTGCTTTTTCTAAATCAAAAGTCATTTGAGTATCAGGACTTTTTATAACCATAAACAATCTTAAAACATCCGCATCAATTTCTTCCAGGACATCTTCTATCATCACGAAATTGCCAGCACGTTTAGACATTTTAAATGGTTTGCCATCTTTTTCCAAATTAACAATTTGACACAACACAACATCCAAAGTTGCTTTGTTGTTTGTGACAGCCCCTAATGCGGCTTTAATACGTTTAACATATCCACCATGATCCGCACCCCACACATTAATTTGTTTTTTGAAACCACGATTAAATTTATTTAGATGATATGCAATATCAGAAGCAAAATAAGTAGTTTCACCATTTGAACGAGCAATCACGCGATCTGAAACGTCACCAAATTGTGTAGATTTAAATAATAATTGTTCTGTTGGCACCCAATCTTCATCGGCTTCACCTAAAGGCTTTGGTAATGTTCCTTTATATAACAGGCCCTGACTTTGCATATAATCTAAAGTTTTTGCGACCTGTTGAGATTCTACCAATTCACGTTCAGATGTAAACACATCAAATTCAATTCCTATCTTGCGTAAACTGTCTTTGATTAAAACCATCATCGCAGCGGAAGCAATCTTTTTGAAATACGGGACATATTCATCTTCGGTTGCAGATAACCATTTATCGCCATCTTTGTCTTTTATATCTTTGGCAACAGGAATTAAGTAATCCCCAGGATATGCGCCTTCGGGTAAAGATTCGCCATCGTGCAACCCAAACAGTTCTTGATAGCGCCAAAATACAGAATGCGCCAAAACATCAACCTGATGTCCGTAATCATTTATATAGTATTCTTTGGTAACATCAAACCCATTTTTCTTCAACAATCTCGCCAAAATATCACCTAAAATTGCACCCCTGGCATGACCGATATGCACCGGCCCAGTCGGATTAGCAGACAAAAATTCAACATTAATTTTTTCGTTGTTGCCTATGTCAGAATTCCCATATTCTTGCGGATTTGTTAAGATAGTTTTTAATAAGTTTTCCCACAATTTGCCAGAAACATTCATGTTTATAAAACCTGGGCCAGCAACAGAAACTTCCGTTATTTCTGGGATTTCTTTGATATATGAACAAAGCAAATCTGCGATTTCACGCGGATTTTTCTTTAAATCTCTAGATAAAACCATGGCAACATTTGTGGAAAAATCGCCAAAATCACGATTTTTAGGAACTTCTACAACAATATTATTCCAACTGTTTGACCCTAAAACAGTTTGTAATTCAGGTACAGTTTGTAATTTGTCTTTTATTTTTTCAGAAATTAATTTGTAAACATTCATATCAAACCCTGCATGGTTATATTAAAGCCAGGTGTCTGTGAAATGATAATCGTATTATTTTTTATTTTCAACAAATTTCTTTATCTGGTATTCGACCAAATCGTTTTAAATAATCGTCTATATCGTTTGCTGGGGTTGGGTTTGGCATAACCACATCGGTTTCCACGGCTTTTGTTTTTTTATTTAATTGTTCTTCAATTGCATTACATAAATCGACATAATATATATCTTTGATACATGAAAAATTGTCTTTACATTGCACAAGATACGGGAACGCTTCATTTAATCCACATTTTTTGCATGACGAAGATTTAGTAAATACGTTAATATTACATGCATAATTTTCCAAATGTAATGGTTCTGCATACGAAAAGCCAACGACAGCTCTGCAATCTACCGCTCTGGCCAGATGCGTTGCGACCATTTATTCGCACGGACTATATAAACACACAATCCAATAAAACAGATTTTATCCAGAATAATGGCGAGATAATTTTAACCCGCAAAATAGTTATAAACCGCCACGGCGACACCAATAAATATTCATTACCACACAAAAGCCTGATGACCAAAACCGACAATAACAACCTGATTGTGCGGGCATTTACGACCGCATGGAAATACCGCACTACATACGAACAATCGAGCGATTTGGGCCAGGTTGTGAAATCCGAACACACATCATGGCGCAGTCTGTATCGCTATCTGAATCTGGCCTATATGCACCCAGAAAAAGTGAACAATATTCTGTCCGGTAAAGAGTCATACAGTATGGACGAACTGTTTGCCATTGCACCGAAAAATCAGATTTAACCCCAAAACCACTGCCAGGCCGAAAAAGCCCAAAGTATAGAACGCCATGTTTAGTTGCCGATTTTTGAAAAATATCACTATACCGTGGGTGAGTTGCATCAAAAAATCCCCGATTTGTCGGGGCTTTGCGGACGATATATTTATATTACAAAAACATATCAGATTCCTGGCGGTGTGGCAAGATTCTACGGTCCCGCCCATACTAAATACAGGGATTATTAGGGAATTTTTGAAATTTCGGCGCCCAGATTTTCGGCCGCCGCGCCAAATTTCCGCGACTTTTACAAAATCCCCCACAAAAATAACAGGGAATTTAATTTCACAAAACAGGGATTTTATCAGCACACATCAGGGAACAACCACACTCCGCCCCCGTCAAGGTATATAGACTAACCATACAAGTGCTAAAACCGTTTATTTTTGCCGTATGTTTTGCTGTAAATAGCGACGCATACTGTCGTACGCCAGTCCCAGTCCGACACTGGCCATTTTATTTGATGCAGAAATTTCAGCATTTGGGAAATAAGACTGCATAACACGGCTGACATACGGTATTTCCGTTGAACCACCCGTCAGAATAACCAATTCTATATCTGTGTTTTTTATACCCGCGCGTGCAATACATTCCTGAACCGCCGCTTCTATCTTTTTCATGTCTGGTTGGATTGCGGCCTCAAACACATCACGTGTGGTATCTATTGTCGGCGCATCCGACAAAAAGTCCAAACGCATACGAACCGCTGATTGGCCCGACAAGGTCATTTTTGCCAGTTCCACATAATCCAGATTTTTATGCCCCAGACGCTTTTCAATTATTTCATATAAGCGTTTAACCTTTTCCCGTTCTAATCCCCATACGGTGTATCCACGAACCATATTCAGTGTTTTGTAATTATAAACTTCGTTCACATGACTCCAAGTAGCCAGACTGAAATAAGGTTTGGTCGGTAACGCAATCGTTTTATCATATATTTTATATTCCGTCCCCATTCCAAAACATGGCATAAATGCTTTTAATGCTAGCGCTTTATCAAAATCATTTCCGCCGATGCGTACACCAGTATTTGCCAAAACGTCATCCGTTCGGTCCGAACTGACCGCACGCGTCGGCGACAGGCGAATAACCGTAAAGTCCGATGTACCACCACCAATATCCGCGACAAATGCTAATTTTTCTGATTTTAACCCCTGTTCATGCGCGAATGCAGCCGCAATCGGTTCATACTGAAACGAAACATCTTTGAACCCCACCGCGCGCGCTATTCTTTCCAGTTCATCTTGGGCACGAGCATCGCCGGCCGGGTCATTATCACGAAAGTGAACCGGGCGCCCCATAACAACCGCCTCAACAGATTCACCGGCAGCGGCATCTATTTTCTTTTTAAGGTGTTGCAGAAAGTGTCCAATAATCGCCTCGAACTTAACGGGGCGACCGTTAATTATGGTACCGCCGCGCATTATGTCACTGCCCAAAATGCGCTTTATGCTGCGCATAAAACGACCGTCAAGGTCGCCATCTGTATATTTTTGTTGTGCATCACGGCCGAAATAAACCGCAGATGACCGATCTGGGAAAAACAATGCTGTCGGGATTGTATCGTGTCCACCTTCTAAATCAACCATACGTGGCGTGCCACCATCAGAAATCGCAGCAGCAGAATTAGTTGTCCCAAAATCAATCCCTGCAACATATTTAGCCATAAAAGCACCTCTTTTTACTTGAAAAGTTTATAACAAACTGCTTAAATGTCAAGCGCAGGGTTATACTATGTTTATTGTAATCGAGGGTGGTGATGCCGCTGGCAAAACCACATTGATGAACGGACTCAAACAAACAATCCAACAAAATGGACTGGGGAGTTTGTCGCCACAAAACACTCATTTTTTCAAATCACCAACCGCCCCATTTGCCCCCGTATGGAAGGATTTAATCAAAACATCCAGCCCACTAACTCGATTTTATTTATTCCGTTCTATTGCACAAAACGATGTTGATGTTGCAAAAAAACTTTTAGAAAACGGACAGCACGTTATTCTTGAACGGTATTTTTTATCCAGCGAAGCGTTTAATTGGGCATTAGATGAGAAAAACAATGTTACAGATCCAAATATACGTTCCGAAAACCACGTTAATTATTATGGATTGCTAAAGCCTGACTTAGGCTTCTTTTTGGATACATCTGACAAAAACCGCGAACAAAGATTACAACAAAAAGAAAAACGATCAGATTGGGAAAATCGCGATTTTCAGACCATATTCAACCAAAAGCTTAGAGAACTGGCCCAGCGCGACAATTGGATTTTTGTAGATACAGATAAAATGAATATCACAGAGGTATTACAATTTGTATCAGCCAGGATTATACAATATCAACGCTGACGCCAATTATTGAAAAACAATGGATCATCACGATTGATTGTATATTCAACCCCGCATTTTTTTAACACATCTAATCTATTACTATCAATACGTTTGACGGGCGTTAACAGCACATTCGATTCAGGGCATAGATCAAACCTGGTATGCCCCGAAAATAGTTTTAATATCTTTTGCCTTGTGTCATTTGACCATAAATATGTTCCATGACCAATATTATCCAGTTGCAATTTTGATAAATTAACAAAATATTCGTCATAAAGTTCGTCTTGCGTAGTTCCTGTAATTATTTCACCCGCATGCAATCCGACAGTCGTTTTTAAGCCAAAGGTTTTACTTATTTCTATTATTTCAGACAAAACACACAAATTAGATTCTAGTATGTTTTTATCAGGATATTCATATCCAGAAATATCAAAACCAACGCAACGCGATTTAAATGGCTCTTGTTGTAATAATTTGCAAATATCAGACAACAATTTATACGAATAATTTTTTAATTCTCCAGATTGCGTACGAATAAAGGTTATACAAATTTTACCTTTTGCGGCTTTATGCAACTTTTCTACGTCTTCAAAACCGTGAATCATCCCTATGTAACGCTTATATGTATTGTCTATGGTTATGTCAGGACCTGCAATAATTGTGTATTCTGATATTCCAAAACGCGCCAAATTAAGAGCCAACTCACGTGTTGCCAGACGGTATGTTTGATATATTTCATTTGTATTTTTTGGTTTTGTAACAGATTGCACCAGCGAATACATTTCATTAAACTTTTGTTGATTTAATTTATAATCGTTGTCAAACATACTAACAAAAGTATAGGACAAATCATCAGGCGACAGAATAGAATACTTATCTAAAAACGCCTGATTTGACTCTTGTAATTTTCTGTACACGTATGTAGGCGATAAAGAACCTGTAAAATGTAAATGTTTGTCTATCATTTAACTTTACCAATCCAAGTACACAGATAGTCCATATGAACCAATCTTGGTGTGTTTACCATATTTTGTTCTTGCGGGAATTCATGCTGATAGTCCTTGGGACAATATGGATCCTTGCACAAAAATGACTTATTACCTGTTTGTACCGCATTAAACAGATAAGATCTGGCCGCACATCCACCACCACACACATCTACTTTTTCACACCCCGCGCATCCACGTAACATTTCTGGATTTGCATTTCGTTGCCTAAACACCTTAAATTCATCTGAATTTATAATGTCTGATAATTCATGTATTAACAGGTCTTGTGAAGATTTGTAATCATGCATATAAACACACGGCGAAACAAAAATTTTTCCATCTGGCGTAATAGAGTGAATCCTGAAACTGGATATTCCACATGGACAACGTTTTGAATTTTTTTGTCCTGTCACTGTTCTCAACACACTTTCACCATTTTCTACATTATCACAGTGTTGCATCAAATACTGAAACCCATCATAAAACTGTTTAATAGACATAACGTATTTCATTTGCACAGAATTTAAGGGTTTCATCGTATTGATACGAACAAAGGCATCGTATTTCTTGCATAATTCTATTAGCGCTGACAAGTGTCTTTCTGTGAAATTCCAATTCATACCAGCCATAATGACACTGTGCGGCTTTCCAGTTTGCTTGCAAATATCTAAACATTGAATGGCATCATCATATAAGTCATCGCCACGATTGGCATTATGTTCTTCTTTGAATGGCGAATCCAAACTTATATCAAAATCATTTATTTTGTCATAAATATCAGGGCAATATTTATACAAATATAATAATGTATCCCCACTGGTGGTAATTCCCGCCGACAACCCATAAGAATCCAAACGTTCTATTATATACGGCAACAGAGAATCTTTAACATTTGGGCCGTTCGTAAAGATTGGCTCGTTTCCGCCAAGATTTATCGTTTCGACATTGTTCTTAGCCAATTGTTCTACTATTCTATCTACGATTTCGGGCGTCATATTAGCACCAGGACGGCGGGCAGACATAGAATAACAATGCTTGCACTTATGCGGACAATAATTTCCCAGTGTCCAACCAACATTTTTTATTACCGATGGGGTCTCTGGGGCGTTGCCAAATTCGGTAACAGGACCACGTACCTTGTAATGTTCAGTTGAGTTATACATATCATTTCACCTTTATAAATGGGTTTGCTGCCGCCTTGTATTGTAAGTGCGCTTTGCGATATAATTCGTCTGTTTTTGACTCTTGTTTATAAAAGAACCTTCTGTTGTTTTCTATTGATTTTTCTACAAAACTTGCAACCGTTGTGGCACTTGCATTACTGTCAACCAAATCTAATATTTTGCACATAATATCTAAATCCAGTTGTCGTATTTTTAAGTATTCAGCATAAAAATCTGCCATTTCTGATTTTGTAAGTGCCTTTGGCGATGTAAGCGGGTCTATTGCCTTGTCATAAAAAGCCATATGCGCTGTGTGCCAACGTTTCAAGGCATCATACGCTATTTTGGCCCTATCGTCTAATATTCTATAATTGTAATTCCCCAACACTGGATTTTCACTGGTCACAATATTATTTCTGGAAACTTTCTGTTGAAACGCCGTACCAGTTGCTGCAAACATTTCTGTAAAAACACCCTTGCTTATAATCCAATCATATTTCCGCATATATTCATAGTTCTCTTGCAACTCAACCAATGTGGTATAAGGATCAAATAATATCTGGCCTGCTTGAACATAAAAGTCATGTTTCTTAAACAAATCTAATGCCATGCAATTTTGTTCAACCGATGCGCCCTTGGCCATTCGTTTCAACGCAGTTGTGGAAAAATTTTCTATTCCGCATGAGAATGAGAAAAAACCAGCACGTTTTAATTCTGCAAGCACTTCATCTGTTACCCTGTCGGCACGTATTGAGCCACGTAAATCAAAGGCAAGACCATATTCTTGCATTTTGTTTGCAAAATCGCGACACCATTGCGCATCCCTGTCACCGTCAACAAAGGAATCGTCAATAACTTTGATATGTTGCACACCTAAACTTTTCAAATACCGCATTTCAGATATAATATTATCTATGCTACGCCCACGCCATTTTGGAGACTTTGACAGTCTAAAAAAAGAATTTATACTACAAAAAGAGCAATAACCCGTACAACCACGTGCCGTCAACAAGTGTATGGGCGTACGTTTATCTATTGCGATTTTTACCGTATCACGAACTGGGATTGGCAGGTTGTCCAGTGAGCTTAATAACTTTACAATGGGATTATGCGTATTTTTGGTATTTTCTTTATAACTTAGATTCTTAATACCTGAAACGGGGGTTTTATCTTGTAACGCTTGTGCTAAATCACAAATCGCCTGCTCGCCCTCGCCACGAATTACGAAATCAAATCCGCTGTCTAAAAATAAGTCTGGACTAAAAGTGGGGCCAAAACCACCTGCAACAAAGGTAATGTTTTTTTGTTGCTTTACAGCATCCAATGTCTTTAATGCCTGATCTATATTGGATTGATACGCGGAAACCCCAATGAACAACGGTTCTTTGTCTTGTAAAATCTTATTTGCCAATTCGTCTGGTGTCCAGCCATTTAGCCAAGCATCTAAAATTTTTACCTCAAATCCATTTTTTTGTAAAACTGCAGACAAATACCCCAGCCCCAGATTTTCTTCTGCAGTTCTATGACTGATGGGTGCTGGGGTCGCTAAGATAATAAAATTATTTTTGTTCTGCGTACTTTGCAATTTCAGCCTTTAAACTGGGGTCTGCGGACATATCTGCAAATTCTGCAGGATATATCCATTTATATTCTGTATGCTCACTTGACAGTTTTACATCTCCCCCCAGATATTTAGCTAACAAAGTAATACCAACAGTTTGTCTTTCTTTTGCAGGCGTCATAAATGACCACAACGACCATGGTCTGAATTCAACTTCTACATCAAGACCGGTTTCTTCAAATACTTCGCGCTTGATACCATCTGTTGTTTTTTCACCATACTCAATTTTCCCGCCTGGGATATCCCATAATTCGGCATAAACATCTTCTTCGCAACTGCGCTTCAGAACTAAAATCTTATCGTCTTTATGTATAATTGCCTTCAACGCAACCTTAAATTCCGCCATTTTGCTTCTCCCTGTATGGGTAGTATCTTACTGTATAAATTCACAAAATCAAGTTTTGATTAAATTTTCTTTTACTCATAACAAAACTATACGGGAAAAATTTAAAATTTGTTTTCAAGTAAAATATTTTCAAAATTGGCGATTTTTACAAAGATCACATTTGAACAAAAATTTCTTTCCCGTTATTAATTATAAGGAGTCAAAAAATGAAGAAAAACCGCAACTTTTTATGTGCAACTGGCATCAGATTTTTAGGCAAAGTATATAAGGTGTATGAAATTGGGAGGCTTGGATGCAACTAGCGATATACGCAGGTAATATCATCCACAAAAATCGCCGGAAACGGGGTAAAAAAGAACATCCCGGGAAATTATCACGGGATGTTCAATATTACTGGCGGAGACGAAGTATTCCCTCGGCGTTATAACGCCTGCGGGGCAACCGTGACGATTTGACTGCGCAGGGCTGGTCAAATCTACTTGTTGTCGAACCTGCAATCACAGATTGCAAAGTGTTTGTCCACTCTTTCGTACCCACAGGTTATAATAAAACGCCCAAAATGGGCGTTTTTATTATAACTGGCGGATGGGGAGGGATTCGAACCCCCGGAAGAGTTGCCCCTTCAGCGGTTTTCAAGACCGTCGCATTCGACCGCTCTGCCACCCATCCGAAACTGTTTTTAACCACCGGTCTTTCAAACCTGCGGTTTTACTCACCCAGCCGATAAACCGGTCAAGCGTGCGCGTATATTCTATATTTATTTTTTGCGCATTGCAACTGTAAAAATCACAGCACCGGCGGTGAACATTATTGCCGACAGCAATTGCCCCATGGTCAGGCCCCAACTGGTCAAGAAACCAATCTGGACATCGGGCGCGCGGAATTGTTCACAGAATATACGCGCGACGGCATATCCCATTCCCAACATTCCACCAATTGCCCCCGCGTGCCGACGCAGGCCGGTGTACCGATACAGGCAATACATAAATATGAACAGCAAGATGCCTTCGGTGGCGGCCTCGTATAACGGGCTGGGGTGGCGTGGAATCAACGTTTCGCCGGCGAATACAACCGCCCACGGCACGTCGGTTGGGCGACCCATAACCTCCATATTAATAAAATTGGCGATGCGACCGAAAAAGAATCCAATCGGCGTCACGACCGCCAACAGGTCCAGTATACGAAACGCGATGTTATATGTGCTGCCCTGGATTGTGGGGGACGCGGTGCGCCGCAACGTGCGCGCGAACAAGAACGTTGCGATTATCACACCCAACAGACCGCCGTGAAAACTCATTCCGCCATGCCACACCGCGAATATTTCCATCGGGTGCGCCAAAAAGAACGGCAGATTATAAAACAGCACGTATCCCAGCCGTCCCCCCAGGATTACGCCCAGGATTACCGCGGTCAGCAAATCATCCAGCTGCTTCTTGTCCAGTTTTATTTGACTGTCGTCACGGCGCATCAGGTAACGGAACAAAAAATACCCGGTGATAAATGCCGCCACATAGGCCAGCGCATACCACCGGATATCAAGTCCGAATACCGAAAACGCCACCGGCGAAATTGGATTCAGAACGATTGCCATTTTTCTTATCTAACTTGTTGTTTACGTTTTAACAAGATTTCCTGGTATATAGGTGAACGGCCCAGCGTGCCTTCCAGGTTTTTAATAATTTCCTGCATTTTGGCAATTCTGTTGACGTCATTAGACGCTGTTTTCTGCCAGATGGCCAATTGTTCTTTGCATTCTGCCAATGTTTTTTCCAACTGTTCCAGTGTATTGACTGTATGCACGCGACCACAGGCAACCTCCAGACTCTGGGCAATCATGAGCTGTGTCTCGGCAATGTTAGAAATTGTTCCACTGCGCGCATTGCGTGTGAAACCGCTGTCATCATATGATGTAAAGTTTGCCATAAAAAACTCCTTAGGCTTTTCGATGTTTGGGTTAGTTGACATGGCCTTCTAACGTCTGGTTCAGGTTCTTGATAATTTCCTGCAGACGTTTGATGCCCTTTTCATCCTCCATCTTGATTCTCTCTTCCAGCTGTTTCTGTGCACGTTTCAAATCCGCGCTTAAATTCTTGTACAAGGCCGATTTATCATTTGCACTTGGGTCCATTTTTTGTGTTTTAGTCATAATAAATCCTTTTATTGTTCTTGAATTTCTGGATTCATTGTATTATATATTTACCAAATAACAAGGAGAAAGTTATGATAACAAAAAAATCTGAAACCATGGTCCGTGCTGGTGGCATTGACCTGTACCTGAAACGCATATTTGCGTTGATGTTTGGCGCGGTCGGTGTGACGGCACTGGCGGCATTTATTACAATGGCAACACCATTGTGGGGCCTGATGTTCACGGCAACGGGACTATCACCGCTGTATTACATACTGATGTTCGGCGGATTGGCACTGTCCATCTGGGCCCAGGTGCGCGTCTTTTCGATGAAGCCGGGCATGGCGGCGGCATTGCTGTTTATCTATGCCGCGTTGGTTGGTATAGTAATGACACCGTTGCTGATTGTTGCAATCACCAATAATCCATTCACCATTTTGGCGGCGTTCGTGCTGGCGGCGATTATGTTCGCGTGCATGGCGTTGTTCGGGTATAAAACAGTCAAGAACCTGTCGTTCTTGGGCATATTCCTGATGATGGGTATGATTGGTTTAATCTTGGTCGGGTTGGCATCGTTCATCTGGCCGGCGATTGTTGGCGGCACATTTGGCACAATCGTATGCCTGGTTGGCGTGCTGGTATTTGCCCTGTTCACCGCGTATGATATGCAGAATTTAAAGAACGCATATGCGGCCGGCGGCGATGATTATCAAAAGAACCAGTTGGCGGTATTGGGCGCGTTGCACCTGTATATCTCGTTCATCGCGATGTTCCAGTATTTGCTGAGCCTGTTTAACCGCGACTAAACCCAAAACAAACACAAAAGGAAAAAAGAAATGGCATATAAAATTGATCCATCAAAATGCATTGGTTGTCACACGTGCATGGGCGCGTGCCCGGTATGCGCAATCGCGGCCGCGGCCGACGGCAAATGCGTAATTGACGCATCAAAGT
Source organism: uncultured Alphaproteobacteria bacterium (assembly GCA_934276735.1). Lineage (GTDB taxonomy): Bacteria > Pseudomonadota > Alphaproteobacteria > Rs-D84 > Rs-D84 > Enterousia. Next base: position 398,461 of record CAKQTG010000002.1, read on the forward strand.
GCATTTCATGCGGCACATGCGCGGCGGTATGCCCGGTTGCGGCAATTGCCCCAGATGTGCAGTAATCACACACAGTGATTATAAAAACGGGGCGACGGCCCCGTTTTCTTTTTGTTGCAAAATATTTAAATCAGTATAATAATAGGCGCGATAAAAATAGGGGATTAAAAATGCCAGCAAAATCAGTAAATGATATCGTCGCATTGTGCAAGCGGCGCGGTTTTATTTTCACAGGTTCTGAAATCTATGGCGGCCTGGGCGGTGCATACGATTACGGCCCATATGGCGTCGAATTGATGAAGAACATCAAGAACGCATGGTGGAACGCCATGATTTATTCCCGCAATGATATCGAAGGATTGGATGCGGCATTGATTTCTAATCGGCTGATGTGGAAATATTCTGGCCACGAAGGCAGCTTTTCCGACCCACTGGTTGAATGCAAAAAATGCGGTGCCCGCATGCGCCAGGACAAAATGAAAGATCCAACCAAGTGCGACAATTGCGGCAGCACGGATTTAACCGACCCGCGCGCATACCAGTTGATGATGGGCCTGTCCATTGGGGCGACGGCCGATGGCGCAATCAACGCGTATCTGCGCCCGGAAACAGCGACAACAACATACGTGAATTTCAAAAATGTCCTGGACGCATGCCCGCACAAGTTGCCGTTTGGTATTGCCCAGATTGGCAAGGCATTTCGTAATGAAATTTCCCCGCGCGGCTTTGTATTCCGTATGCGTGAATTTGAACAGGCCGAAATGCAATACTTTATCAATCCGGCCGATGACGCAAAATATTTCGAAGAATGGAAAAAGACACGTATGGCGTGGTGGGTAAATGTCCTGGGCATTCCGGCGGACAAATTACGCTTTACCCCACACGAAAAACTGGCACACTATGCCAAGGCCGCGGGCGACATCGAATATGCGTTCCCCGATGGCTTTGACGAGGTCGAAGGTGTCCACAACCGCCAGGACTTTGACCTGGGGTCGCATACCAAGGCGCAAAATGAATTCAAGATTTCTGCGCACGTTATGGAAAACCACGACAGCACGGTTAAATTGGCGTATTCTGACCCACAGAGTGGCGAGAGCTTCATACCGTTCGTTATTGAAACCGCAATGGGCGTGAACCGCGCAATGCTGGCCGTGATGATAGAGGCATATACCGAAGAAACATTGCCAGATGGCAAGACCCGCACGGTTCTGAAACTGAAACCGAAATTGGCCCCGGTCAAGGCCGCGGTTATCCCACTGGCGCGCAATGTCCCAGAATTGGTCCAGACGGCGAACGATATTGAAAACGCGCTGCGCGCGTTGCACATCGGACGCATTGAATTGGAAAATTCGGGCAATATTGGTAAAAACTATCGCCGGCACGACGAAATCGGCACGCCGGTGTGCATCACTGTTGATCACCAGACACTGGAAGACGGCACGGTGACCCTGCGTCATCGCGATGATATGAGCCAGGAACGCGTCGCCATCGCCGACGTTCCGCGTCGCGTGACCGAAATCATCAATGCATAAAAAACGCCCCACGGGGCGTTTTTTTATTAGAGAGCAATGCGCAGAGAGCAGAGAGCAATGAAGCGCGCCAATGGCGCGCTTGTTTTTTCTTGTCGCAATGCGAAAATCCCCTTCGCTAGCGAAGGGGTGTCCACGCAGTGGACGGGGTAGTGGCACTTCGGCCCCTGCGGGGCAATGGACCCCGACCTTCGTCGGGGTGACGGCAGTGTGTGGTTGGGACCATATTTTACGAACATTGTACAATAATATGCAGGAGTAATTTCTTAGACCCTATTCCTGCATTTGCCCACCCACAAAATCTTACGATTTTGCGGGGCCCGGCGCAGGAATGACACCGCAGGTGCGGTGAAACCAATCCAAGCGAAGCGCAGGATGCGGCAAGGACGCAGTCCGCAGGCGACACATGAATAGTTTTCTATTCTAAAACTATATCACTTTATCACTCTGTCACTTACTCACTTTATCATTGCTCTCTACACTCTGCTCTCTAAAATAGACGACACCCCGGTGCTGCGCACCACCCCGGCTTCCCAGAGGGGAACTTAGTCCGCGACAAAAAAATGTCCGCAGGGGCGGACATTTTAAGTTACTATTCTGACAGGGTTGGAATTACAACATCTTCGTTGTAATACCCCAAGAACCGCGTTCCAGTCACACAGTATATCTTTTGCAATGAATCTTTATATTCGCGCACCGCTGCCGTCCAACGGTTTTCGATGTCGTCTTGGGCACCCTGGTATCCCGAAAACGCACCCAACGCACCACCGGCACCGGCACCAATCAGCGTGCTTTTTAAACGTGCCTTGTTCCCCAGGTCAATGATGCCGCCGTCGCTGGCGTCCAACATGACTGGATAAAAGTCATCAATGGAATATTGAACCTTTTTGCCATCTTTGTCGGTTTCTTCGGGTAAATCATATGCCTCGCCCCGGGCGGTGCGGCCATAAATCTTGGCGGTTTTATGCGCACTCTTCCACTTGCGCCAATCCGATTTTTTCATACCAAATGTTTTGTCGTGCACATCCGGTATCATCGCTGCAATCTGACGCCCCGGAATACCCGCACTGGCAATTTTTGCATAAATAACCGAACTCGACGAAGAGTTTTTTGACACCGTCTTTGTCGTAGGATCGTAATAAAACTGCGCATCAGGGTTTGATGTTACTTTTAAAAACTTCTGTTGCGCTGCCTCTTCCAGTTCTATATCTGGGTATTCTGCCAACCGGATAGAAATCAATTCTTGGGTCACGCAATTTTTATCATTTGTATCACATACAATCGTCGTGTCTTTGTCATCGGAAACATCATAATACGCATTCTTATTGGTCAAGGGTTCACTGCTGACAATCATACCCCACAGACACGAATTTGAAACGCCGTTTATTTTACAGTCTTCTATGCGCAACACAGAATCACCCGACGCCATAATATTGCCAACCATACCGCCGGCGGCCGCATTGACACCCGCGGATAATACGGTATCACCGGCAACCTTGCCACCGTATGTGTTTGCCGTCATCAATGCCGCACCCGTCAGACCACCGACAACTGTGCTCTGGGTTTTATGCTTGCCGGTGCCAAACAGGCCTTCTTGGCCTATCTCGTTCTTGCCGGCGATGTTTCCGGCAACCGCCGCAACAATTGTCCCGGCCGCAATTTTCAGGCCGGCGTTCTGCTTTTGTTCGTCGTTCATGACGCGCACAACGTCTTCCTTGGTCGGTGCCGCATCGGCAGGAAATACAACGTTTCCAGCATCGACGGTATATGAATCTTCTGGGAATTCAGAAATATTGCATTTGAACGAGTCGCCTGCGGCCAGATTCGCCCGTGCGAACACGGCGTCTGTGCCGTTTACACCCATATTTGCCCCACGCAGTTCAACGACCGCGACACATGTCTGGGCACCGCCCGTACCAAGCCCAACCGTCGGCGTATCCCATGCAAATTCACCATTTGGGTAAATCATTGAACATGATTCCAATTGTGCAACATTTGTGCGGCTGTCGGTTTCGCCGCGCACCAATTTCTGGGCCAAATCAGCATTTGCGACACGCACCGGCAGATTTGTTTCCGCATCGGCCGACGCCGTTGTTGCAACCGGCGTCTGGGCCGCCATGGCCGCCTGTTCACGTTGGGCATTTACCTGTTGATAGCCGGATGCATAACTGCGCGATGCGTTACCAACACGGACACCAGCGTTGGCGGCACCGCCGCCAGATAATAGAGCATAGATAATAGATAACAGATAATAATGTGACTTCATTTCGTATTTGCCCGCTTTTTAGTCTTTATTGTTGCCGTCAATAGTTTCATTATCTCTTCACAGTCTGTGTTTATACTGTCATACCATTCCCCAGGAATCAGGCCAACGTTTTTTAATAAATCCAACCAATACAGCGTCTCGGAACATTCTTTGTATGCGATATACACTTTTGCCAAAAAATCATCTGTTGATATTGCACACTTGGCCTCTGCCAGATTAGCACCTATACTGGTCCCAGATTTCAACAATTGGCGCGATAAAATTATTTCGTTTCTCTCTCCCGTTAAATATTTACATAATTTATAGATACGGACGGCGAAATCTCTGCTTTTTTGTATTGTGATACTGCCGTCTGCCACCATATCTATGCTCTATTATCTATGCTCTGTGCTCTAGAATTGCAGTCTTGCCCGGACGCCCAAATCCACCATGCTCAGGCGGCCACTTTCATACCAGTTGGTATAATGGAACACACTGTCGTATGGGGCCTGGTATTCACCACCGGCACCGTCCCCCAGCCATTCGGTTTGGGATACAACAATACTGCCCGATGTTTCTACCTTGCCCAGATTGGCATAACGAACAAAGAAATCCAATTTAATACCGCCGTCCATTTCTGTGGTCAGACCACCTTCCAGCATAAATGCGAACTGTTCCGATGTGCCACCGTTGTGATACGCATAAATATCAGAAATCCCCGTCAAGTCACCCGCACCCGCCGCCGACGGTTCCATTTCAGAATAAAATGTTTTATCATAAACAACATAGTCGGCAATTGTGTTCAGCGAAATACCAACGCCCGCACCAATATATGGACGCAACGCCCCACCAGCCAGGTAACCAGTATACGAATCAATGTTATAATATACGTTCAACATCGTTGTATTTGATGTAATTGCACCACCGCTGACCTGGGCATCGACATAATTACCTGTGCCATCAGCAGTCTGAACCATTTTGGCATACCCAAGACCCGAATAACGTAAATAAGAAAAATCAACACGCACATCATTATTGATTGCTGCGCCAACAGATAACTGTAACGGAATCACAGAATCAGAATCAAAATCCGCCCGTTTGAACGCGCCCGGGACAACAAATGCGTTTTCTTCGTTTGTATAATCAGCGTCCATTCCGCCATCAATGCTGGCCGAATATCCGGCCGACACGCCGATATACAACCCACTGTCCGCCAAACGGTCATAGTCAGACGCCTGGTAATACTGGCGACCGGCGTTTGTCGCACTGGACCCCACGCGTGGCAATTGGCCCGTAATACGCGTTGGCTGGGCCGCGTTATTTCGGACAACGGCCTGTTGTTGCACAACATTTTGATTTGTATTTACGACACGACTGTTTGCCGACGGCAGATACATAACCTGGCCCTGGGCATTGGTTGCCTGGTATGATGGCACAGTCCCATTGGTCGGATACGCCGCCTGGTACACAGGATACGCCGCGTCCGCGCAAATTGGTAATGCCGCCAGCACGCCCGTTAAAACGGCAAAAACATTAAATTTTTTCATATAATCGCCCATTTCTTTTTAGCATATTATATCATAAAAATCGTCCCCATAAAAGCATTTAGTATAAAACAAAATCCCGCACCAGGCGGGATTTAGTCCAATATATTTTGTTGTTTTTATTATCCAAGACCCTTAGAACGTAAAGTTCAAACGAACACCCATTTCTGCCTTGACATCGGTCCCATTCTGAGATTTACGATGCGAGTCGTCAAATGTATATTCGCCATAGACCGTTACCTGGGTATTATCGGTCAACTGGTTCGCAACCGAAACACCGATAACGTATTCGTCCCAACCATCCTGCATATCCGCCAACTGGTGTTCCAGGGCCGTTTTCAGGTCCTGCAACTGGGCCGGAATATCGCTGGTGATTTTTTCAACACCCTTGTCCGAATGACGGTTGAATTTGAACCAGGTGCCGGTGCTCCACCGATCTGAAAACTGATAGAACCCGTTGACGCCCGCGCTGAAATCAGTATACCCCTTGATTTTCGCAGAAATCTGGTTTGGCGCACCAAACAGTGCCAGTTGCGTCGCGGTTGACACAATTCCAGAACTTGTGACCGTGATAGGTTTCGTATCACCGACAACACGTATCATATTGTTGTCATCGGCAAATGTGCGCAGAACTTCGGCATAGACCTGTAATGTCAATTTATCCCAAACGTGACCAAACTTGGTCCCAGCATGGAAACCCCACATACCGTCGGAATAGTTATCATAGTCAAATACGCCATACACACTGCTAGGTTCACGCAAGTTACCCTTGACATTGTATGTGCCACGCATTTCACCGACGCCACCCAAATGGATGTCGCCATACACGTCCCACACAAACCCGTTATACAGGTTCAAAATGCGGTATGTTGTGCCCAGTCGTCCGCCCGACAAACCGGTGCGGCCAATATCGTTGTCGTGGGTATATTGCAACATAAAATGCGCCGCCCAACGATCGGTAATGCCGTATCCCATTTCTTCTTGGACACGAACAATCGGAAATTCAAATCCACCGTCGTGATTTTTCTCGCGGTGTGCCCATGAATTATCGGCAACCTTTAACATAATACCGTTGGACAATTTGGAATAGAACATATTCTGTTCTGGCAAATACAACGGATTTTCCATATTGTGGACCGTTGAATACAACTGGCCCGGAACGTTCGCAGCCATCGCAGGCATAGTCAATACAGACGCCGCAACTGCAAACTTTACAGATTTTTTCATCAAATAACTCCTTCGTTGTGATGAAATGCCACAGCCCCCATTATTGGCAAGACTGGGGTTCATATCCACACCGCCCATTATTGGCAACAGTGCGCTTTTTATGATACGAACGTTCACCAGGATATACCCATTTTGGGAATAATGTCAAAGAAATCTTTTTCTTGCAAAATTTATTTATGCTGGTATGCCAAAACGTATGGAACAATTTTTTCCCACGATTCTGGGGAAATCCACGAACGCGGAATCACAATGCTGTTATGCTGGCCGGCCGACATTTTAGGCTGGCTATCACCATTTTTTGCATTTATGATTTGTGGCAACGAAATTGTCACGCCACTGATTTGCCCCGGCACAACAAATGTAATTTCTGTCCCAGCGCGAATTTCATTTCGTAATTCTAACGTGATTTTTTCTGAATCAGTTGCCGTCACCACCCCTGCGACGTGCCAGTCGGACGTTGACCGCGTTGTTTCGTAATCGTGCGCGTCCGCCCCCAGGTTCCCATCAAAGAACGCCGTTGTGTATCCGCGTGATTCCAATTTATTTAATTCCGCCATAAATGGTGCGGGGTCAAAATTATCGGGGTCCGCCGCATACGCGTCCATCGCACACCGATACGCATTTGTTACCATACCGACATAGTATTCACTGCGATTGCGCCCCTCTATCTTTAACGAATCAGGATGCGCGGCAATAATCTCGGCCAGGCGCGGCATCAAACACAAATCGCGCGAATTCATAATATACGCGCCACGTTCATCTTCGGTTATCGGCATTTCAATCCCAGATTCTGTTTCGCGCAAAATAACATCGTATTTCCATCGGCACAGTTGTGCGCACGCCCCACGATTGGCCGGGCGACCGGTGATAAAGTTAGACAACAGGCAACGGCCAGAATAACTCATACACATTGCGCCGTGAACAAAAATTTCCAGCCCAACATCTGGGCAGGCGGCACGGATTGCACAGAATTCTGCGAACGGAACCTCGCGCGCCAGGACGCACAGACTGGCACCGGCATTCTGCCAGAATTTGACCGACGCCGCAGAACAAATATTCGCCTGGGTTGACACGTGTATCGGCATATCAGGGTGATGGTCGCGCACCCACATCATAACACCTGGGTCAGCAACAATCAGTGCATCGGGGGCCAGATAGTTGATTATTTCACTGACGCGTTTCATATTTGCATACTCGCGTTCGTGCGCAAACAGGTTAAACGCCAAATAAACCTTTTTCCCGGCCGCGTGCGCCAGTTCTATACCCTGGCGGACTTCATCAGTGGTGATTTTTGCACGCGCGCGCATTGAAAAGCCCGGTAGTCCCGCGTAAATCGCATCTGCCCCGTATAAAATAGCGGTTTTAAATGCATCCAACGTGCCCGCCGGTGCCAATAATTCTGGTAATTTAATCATAATTTTGCCTTTGGCATATATTTTTTACGGTTATTGCATAAAATCAAGCAATTTATGATTTTTAGACTTGAAATTATTTTCCGAACCATGTATAGTAAAGCCCGTTGCCAGTTTAGCTCAGCTGGTAGAGCATCTGATTTGTAATCAGAGGGTCGTTGGTTCAAGTCCGACAACTGGCACCAGAATTACCGCGGTCACCCGCGGTTTTTTATTTGATTATACAAAAACGTCCCCGGGCGGGGACGAAATGAAAGGTTCGGAACACATATAAATCTTACTTTTTTCGGGTGCGCGGGCGGGCGCGACGTGACCGTTCAGATGTGGTGGCGCGACTGCGTGGCGCGGGCGTGACATCATGCGCGTCATCTGTGTCATCTGCGGCGTATTCGTCGTCATCGTCCATATATTCAGACGCCGTTACATCATCCATAAAACGACGCACATTGGCATTTCGGGCCGCGTATTTCTTTATACCGACAACCAACGCGGCGGCAATCATTTTTTCCAGGTCTTGCTGGGAAATATTGCGGGTAATGCGGTCACGGACGTTTGACGCAATGCGCATCGCCGCGCCACGTGCACGATAGAACACCGAATGCCGACGCCGACGTGCGATAACAATTTCATGCACCCACATGGCGATTACAAATACTAACATCGGCACCGCGGCGCATACGACAAAATATTTAAATACGACATCGCTGCAAAATCCCAATCCGAACATCGGCGCACATGCGCGCGACGCATGCAGCAATATCGTTGCCACGATTTCATAGATAAAAAATATCGTCAGACATATTTTTATTCTCAGCATTTTTGGTCCTTTGTTTCATACGCCTGTATTTTCGCATAATTGCGCAAATATGTCATCGGGAACGAATTCACAATAAAAAACGCCGCCCTAAAAAAGGGCGACGCCGATAACAAACATGCTGGCAATAAATGTTATTCCGCGACCGCGGCCCCTTCGGCGCGGGCGGCAGATTCAATCTGTAACAACTGGTTTTCCAATGCTGTGCGTTCTGATGATTTATAGCCTGTTTCCGGTGCAGGCGCAGGTGCGGCGGCGGTCTTTTTGTCCGTGGACGCGTTGCCCTTTGCCAGTTTTACATCCGCCGGGGCGGCTGCCGTGGTTCCAGCCGGCGTATCAGACGACACTGCTGGATTTATCAGGTTGTTGTATATTTCCATCGCCTCTTGCGTGCCGGCAACGTCACGGGCCAGTAATTTGTTTTCCGCCCCCGGAACGAACCATTTATCCAATTTAACCGCAGTCAATTGCATTACCGGACGTGTGCGTGCATTGGCAATCCAATCAGGCATCTGGGGCGCGTCAGAAAAATACCACAATGCCCCCCAATAAACAACGCCCATTACAAAGATACCACGGATAATACCAAAGATAACCCCCAGTGTATGATCTGTGACCTTCATCATGCTGGCCTGGACCCGGTCGCGCAGTTTCTGGTTAAAGAACCCGACAATCAACAATATCGCAAAGAACACGATAAAGTATGACGCAACCAATGTCCCGACGGTTGAATCCGGCAAATCAAACCAATGCTGTAACAACCCGTCCAGCAATGGCGACACAAAACGTGCCGTCACCGCCGCCACAACCCACGACAGAGTCGCAATTGTTTCATACACACCACCGCGAATCGTTGCCCATATCGTAGATGCCAACACAACGCCAATGTATATGTAATCTAAAACAGTCAAATCAAACATAGATTATCCTTTAAGGATTTTCCGTTACCATTATTTCTTTTTGCGAACCAGAACAAATCCCAATGCCGCGACCAAAACAATCAGCAAACCATAGAAATAGATGCTGGAATTATTTTTTTTTTCAACTGTCGTATCGGCAGCAACCGTGTTTGGATTGTATTCAGAAACCGCCGACGCGCGATCTGGGTGTGCAGACTTAAACGCCTCTGCATCAGATTCCATGGCCTTGCGATTTTCCGCCGCAGTTGCCTTGGCATCATTGGACATGTCTGCTTCGACCGCGTCACGCAATTCCTGTTGCATAAAGTCCGCATATCCCTGGAAGCATTTATCGCCGACCACAATCACCGGCACACCACCAGATTCATATTCGCACTTTTTCAATGTTTCCTGGAACAGTGGCAACGATTCCTGAACCATAACATTGACTTCACTAACCTTTAAATCAGGATATTCATAGACCAAATTATTGCTGATGAATTCACGTGCGTGATGGCAATGCGGGCATGTCGGCGAATAATAAACCGTGATATCCGCAGCAGACGCCGCGCCAAAAATCGCCATGCCAAACACAGCAGACAAAATTGATAATTTTTTCATTTTTTCTCCTTTAATTCCTGAATTTGATTATAGGAATCTGGGCGCACCGGTGCAAGCCATTTTTACGCAATTATGCACATTTTTTGCATCAGCGACCGACGCGCTGCATTAAACGGACATCATCAAATTCAGAATATCGTTCAAACATCGCGCGGGCAAATGGGCACAGCGGGATAATCTTGCGTTGTTGGTGACGTGCCAAGTCGCACACGTGTCGCACTAAATTCAGACCGATTTCTGCATTTCTAAAATCTGGACTGACCGCCGTGTGGTCAATCACCAACCTGTTCAGCCCCACCCGCACAAACGTTATTTCGCCTATGTGGTGACCGTTATATTCCGCGTTAAACCCCAGTCCGTTTGTGTATAAAGTATATGTTATTTTTTCAGACATTTTATTGCGCCCCCCCTGGTTAAAATTATATCCGTAGGGCGCGTAAAATAAATATGATTGAATCCATAAAAAAAACGGGGGCAATGCCCCCGAATTGTTTCCGCGGATTACTTTCCAATAGAATCGTAATTTTTACGGATAATCTTGGCGCACTTGCGCAGGCCTGCTGATTCCGCCGGTGACATTTTCGGCATAATCGGGGCAGATGCACCATCAGCCCCAACCACACGCGGCAACGACATTGCAACCATATTTGCACCCGTCCCATTTACACAACTGACGGTCAAGATACGATGTTCGTTATTTATTATGCAACGCAGCAAATCCGCCGCCGCCGCACCAATTCCGTCCCAGGTTGCGCCGCGCCCCTGGATAATTTCATACGCCGCATTACGCACGCGGTGTTCAATTGTTGCACGCGTGGTCTTGGGCAGTGATATTTTCGTCTGGCGGCAAAAGTCATCCAGCGCAATCGCGCCAATCGTGGCAGACGTCCAATTTACCACACTGGAATCGCCATGTTCGCCCAACACATATGAATTGATAGATTGGGTCGACACCGACAGTTGCCGCGACAAAATCGTGCGCAGACGCGCCGAATCCAGCATAGTCCCCGTGCCAATCACGCGCGACGCCGGCAACCGTGACAATTTCTGGGTCAGCATAACCATCACATCCAACGGATTCGTGACCATAATAATCTTGACCGTTTTTGCATCAACATTCGCCATAACACGCGGCACAATGTCAGAAATTACCGCAACATTTTTATTCAACAGGTCTGTGCGGCTTTCGCCTGGCTTTTGATTTGCGCCGGCGGCGATGATAACTATGTCAGACCCACGAATGCCGCGATAATTGCTGACCGCGGAAATTTTAACGTCAAAGCCAAAACTGGCGGCGTGGCCTAAATCTTCGGCGGCGGCACGTGCGCGAATTGCGTCACGGTCGAATAAAACTATTTCGTGAACGAACCCAGTATTTTTAACCGCGGTGGCAACCGCCGACCCGACCGTTCCAACACCAATAATTGCAATTTTCATGTGATTCCTCTCTCTGTTTTTTTGTCAGTCTGATTATATCAAATTTTTACCCCACCGTCCAGAAAACCGCATAGGATTTTTATTTACTTTTGTAATTTTGTTCGCAGTTCGGACGAAGATATATCTTTGGTATATGGGAACTGAATTACCTGGACCCCAAGTGCACGAATCCGTTCATTTTCCGCAACAATGTAATCTTTAGTTGGCTCATCGCCTCGAAAATAAAAATCTATCTTTATATTTTTTTGTAACAGCCAACGTATAAAATCAACTGCGTTATTTGTGCATAATTCTGCATTGGATACACAGAAAATGCTGCGTATAATTTCTAACCTGTCACGTTCGTTTATTATTGGAATTTTATGTTTATCGCGCAATACTACCGCATCAGTATTTACACCGGCAATTAAACAATCACAATGCACCCTGGCATTTTTTAATAAATTCAAATGTCCGATATGAAACATATCAAACGTTCCAACAACAACACCTGTGCGCATCAATTTTCTCCGTCTTTAAAAATCATCTGGTATAAATCACTGTCGGATATAGCCAAAAATTGTTTTAAGGCAAAATACTGCACGATACCTATCTCATCGTAATGGCGTGAAAAACGTTCTGGTAACCGCCATATATCCCCCCAAACGATAAAAGCGTAATCATCAATTAAATTTGGGAACGGGAAATTATGCCCTTCGAATTCAAGTCTGCGTATTGGATATATCACACTGTGGGGGAAAACTTCATTTGATTTACTGCAAGCAGAAAAATGCGTCAAGCCGCCAGTGTTACTTGCAGGTCTATTCTGTCTGATTATTTTTTCAAACAAATTATTTTCAATACTTACTATCGCACGAATTTTATCAATTTTGTTATTACGTACCTGTATTGAATCCGACGATAAAATTTCAATATTATCCCTGTGATGCAATGAAATTCTTTTTTCAGAGTGAATTTTTGTATACAACGATTTGCGTTTTAAATATAAATTAAAATTATCGGCATTGATATCTGCATCCAGCATTTCGAATCGAAAGATATCAATAAATAGCCCCGTTGGTTTATGATGCAATTTAAACATATTCCAACTTGTTCCAAAACTTATCGAAAACTCTGGCCCCAAGTTTATATGTAACAGTTTTGAAAACAGTTTGTTCCAACTGTCACCTATGACGGCAACATCTATATCGTCATCCCATGGAATGCAGCCATTATGACGGATTTTTCCGATAACAGACCCGCCAATTAAAATATATTCTATATCATTTGTCGTAAAGAATTTATCCAACGCCGATAATAATTTAATGTTTGAGCACTGTATCATACGCGCGATACCATGCGCTGGCGATATTTTTGAAAAATCCATTTCTGCATGCAATATGCTTATCGCGTTTTCTATCAAAATTGCATTTGTATCAATACCCTGGGCCCGGATAAAATCCCGCATACGGCGTGTCGGAAATATTAAAGCCAGAATTCTGTATATTATTCGTCTCAAAATCATACCCCTTTTTGCAATGGGTGGAGTTCAAACAACCGACAGATTTATGTTTTCCGCAGTTCCGGATTTCTTGCGAGAATCCGCATCCACCCATGTTCGTTGCTGAAAATTAAGGGAAAAAGAAAACCACCAAAATCATTGGTGGTCGGGAGGTTCAAAAATCATCATGTCGAAATGACCCCGCCGGCCTTTGGGTTACCCCTGTTGTATACGCCGGTGGCCCCCCGACCAAATGACGGGGTCAAACCACAATAAATGGCGCAAACGCGCCGCATATTGTGCGGATACGGTGCAACATTTTCTTGCACTGCGACATATATAGGATTTTTGACGATCCCGAACCTTATTCCCATAAGATTCATATCTCAGGGTATAGTTTCATATCCATTTTTGCAAGTTAAATTTTAGTCAAAAAAAATCCCCTGGGCACGCCCAGGGGATATTTATCCTGACCTTTTCCAATTACAGATTATTTGCCAGATAATTTCTGGATTGCGCACTGCACATCCGCGATACATGTATCAACACCAAATGTCCCCGGCATAGATGACGTATCCATATCGTTCACACGATATTTAACCTCTATGGCGTTATTAGCCAAGTTCTTTTGTGACACAATCAGGCGAATTGGTGCCGCAACCAGGTCGGCGTCGGCAAACTTTTCACCAGCGCGCGCATCACGCGTATCCAACAGTGTGTCAACACCCGCGGCGCGTAAATCATTATAGATTTTTTCTGCCAGTGGCACTGTGCGACCATCTTTGTCCGGCAGTGCGATAACCTCTACTGCGAACGGGGCAGTGGCCATGTTCCAACGTGGTCCGTATTCATCTGCGCTTTCTTCCAAAATCGCCGCCAGGGTGCGTCCAACCCCAATACCATAGCAACCCATAATCGGGTGCTTTTCCGTGCCATCGGCCGCCGTGTATGTCAGGTTCATAGACGCCGAATATTTTGTCCCCAACTGGAAAATATTGCCAACCTCTACCCCGCGAACCTTGTGCATTATTTTGCCACAGTGTGGGCAATTTTCATTGTTTTCATCAACCATCTCCTTGTTCGCGCGGAATCCGCAATCGCACATGTAAATGGTGTCTTCGCCCATTTCGTTTATCAATTGGAATTCATGCGCGATATTGCCACCCATGTCGCCGGTTGATGACAGCACATCCACAACGTTACGCAGGCCGCAACGCGCAAAAATGCGTTTGTACGCCGCCAATTGACGGGCATAGTATGTTTCTAAATCCGCCTGGGTTTCGTGGAACGAATACGCGTCCTTCATAATAAATTCACGGGTCCGAATCAGTCCTGCACGCACGCGCAATTCATCACGAAACTTTGTCTGAATCTGGTACACCATAAATGGCAATTGGCGATATGTCGTCAGAACCGATTTAACAAAATCCACCACCACTTCTTCGTGTGTTGGGTTCAGCACATAATCGGCACCGCCACGGCCCTTGAATTTCGCCAAGACGTCAACCGTATCATAACGTCCGGATTGTTTCCAAATTTCCGCGCCACTGACCACCGGCATCAGGATTTCCTGGCCATCGATAGCGTCCATTTCATCACGGATAATGTTTTCAATATTGCGAACAACGCGCCATCCCAATGGGGACAGAGTGTATCCGCCCTGGAATGTTTGGTATATATAGCCGGCCTTGACCGCCATTTTGTGTCCCGGGGTTGTTGCGCCCGCGACATCACCATACAAACGTTTTACACATAAATTTTCAATTTTCATTTTTCTGTCTTCTTGTCTTTTAATTCCATATACTTATCGGATACCATTTTATGCAGGGTTTCCGCAATCTGCTTTCTGTCCTGACCCGCCAGGGGCGGTGGTGGCATAACCGTAATTTCAACGCGAAATCCGCCCAAAATCATTACATGAAACACCTGCATAAATGCACTGCGTTCACGCGCGGCACGTGGGCCCATATCAATCTTTTTATTATCAAAATATGCATAATGATTTGCCAGATCTGCGTCAGAAATCGGTGTGCCATCACGAAAACGATAATGCACCGCCATCGGTTGCACTGCAACATCAGAATTTTCAACAAAATTGAACAGCGTGCTTTTAAACGGCTTTACATACGCGCCGTTTGTTGTCGTGCCCTCGGGGAACAAGAACATCGGATATTTCACCGTTTTTACGCGTTCTTGGACAACCGTCAATGCCTCTAATGCGTGTGACGGACGGCGGTCAACAAAAACCACGCCAAACTTTTCTGAAATCCATCCGACCAGTGGCCAATTGCGAACATCGGCCTTGGCAACAAAACTGCCCCCGAACGCGACCGGGAAAGTCGCAATTTCAAACAGCGACATGTGATTACATACCACCAACAGCGGCCGATGTAACGACAATTTGCCGTGAACCGTCACGCGTATTCCCGCCAAGAACAACAGGATACGCATAAACACGCGCATAAACCAGACCGACGCACGTCCACGCGGCAATAAAAATATAATCGGCACCTGAATCACAACCCCAACCCAGAACGCGATGAATTTCAGCGTTCCAAACAGCACCTGGAAAATATTCGGCCGACGCACGCGACGCATATTACTAGTCGGCATTTTCATCGTCCCTTGAATCTTCGATATATTCGGCGTCAGCCGCATCTTCGCGCAACAAAAATTCGACAAACGCCCCCAGAACCTTGAATGGGCCTGTCACGGGTGACAGTATAATCTTGCCCAGGGTTTTCATGGCACCATCTTTGACCTTGAACCCAGCCAGGGCATCTTCGCGACCCAAGAAATGTTTCTGATAAACACGGTCAATATTACGCGTTTCCAGCATTACGAAAACGTCATAAGAGTGGAACGGCTTGTCAATAAACACGCCACGACCAAACGTCGCCCCCAACCGCAAGTATCCCTTGACCAACGGTGTCATTTGCGCACGGGCATCAGCCTCGTCCACAAAGGCGCGTGGCAAAATGTTCATCTGGGCCAATTTCGGATTGACGCCATCGGCAAACTTTTCCGGCAACACCGTCGCACGCAGGCGCAGTGGCGACAGGTGATTGTAATACAAATACGAAATCGCCTGGGCCGATTGGGCTGGTTTATCGCCCGCCCATGACGCGACGCCAAACAAAACCAAAATCTTGCGACGCAGAACATATTCCGACAGTCCCGCCCACAGCATACGCATAACCAGCGCATTTTCACGATATTCGCGGTCAACACATGCACGCGACATTTCGGCGATATTTCCGTTCACCTTTTTAATCTTGGTAATATTAAATTCGTTTTCGGTATAAAAACCGCCCATCTTGTCGGCCGCCGCGCGGTCAATAATGCGGTATGTTCCAACCACGCGGTCATTGTGCAATACAACCATATAGTCGGCAAAACGATCATAAGAATCATATTCTTCGCGCAGGTTTTTTTGTTCTTCGGTCGCGGTTGCGCCCTCTTCTTCAACAAATGCGGCGTAACGCAACTGGCGCACCTGTTTTCTTTCTTCTTTGTTACGTGCCAAGCGCACCTCGTAATCGCGCACCTTGATAGCCATAAATACATCCTTTTATATCAATCTATAACAGGAAGATTATCAGAGAATATATACTTTATCAATTATTTTTATTTGGGTTGCAATTTAGGCGTCATATGATATGCTGTGAATATTGTCACGGGTAACCGGCGACAACTTTGTCTTCAAACGCAAAGGGAATTTTTATGGCAGTATGTATTTCGGGCAAACACGCATTTGCCCATGTGCATTTTCGTTGGCGCACGTTACGCGTTTCCCTTGCAACCGCGGGGAAACAGAGATGTCGCGCATAAAAGTTGCATTTTGTATTCCTGATATGATTATTGGCGGGGTTGAAACCGTATTTATCCAGACAATGGCTGAAATGCTGGCGCGTGGCGACATTGAAATATCGGTTATTATGCGCCAGAAATTACGCGAACAATACTTTATCGATTGGTTTAATCAGCACCCCCAGGTGAAATTATATACACTGCACCCGTTGGCGGATTGGTTTGAACACCTGCACAAATATACACATGGATTTCCACTGGAAAACATGCGTCGAATTGCGTATGGCGCATACAAGAAATTTAAAAATCATCTGGCCATGCGGCGTGGAATTTTTGCCTGCCAGGACATATTAATAGACTATAAAAATTGCGAATTCGCGCGGCAATTACGCAATTGCTGTCAGCCAAAGATTGCATGGGTTCATGGGTCAATAAACTATTTTGAATACGCACACCTGGCACAATATATGGACATATATGACCGCGTGGTATGCCTGACCGACAGTTTTGTTTCAGACTTTAAACAGCAATACCCCCAGTATGCGGATAAAATCGTGCGAATTTACAATCCGGTGGATGTGGCGGGCATTCGTGCAATCGCCGCAAGCCGCCCTGCATATCCCGGAAAATACTTCTGCTGTGTATCGCGCCTGACACCGGACAAGGATATCCAGACGGTAATCAGCGCATTTGATAAATTTGTATCGCACAGCGGGGCAACAGACGTAAAACTGTTGATTATTGGAACCGGCAGCACAGAACAGAAATTACGTGCCCAGGCGACGGCAACAAAATGCGCATCCCAGATTGAATTCATGGGTGCAATTCCAACACCGTTTGGTTATATGGCGCACGCCATGGCAAACATATTATCCAGCCATAACGAAGGCCTGGGCATGGTATTGCTGGAAAGTGCGGCATTGGGTGCGATATGTATTTCGTCTGACTGTAAAAATGGGCCAGCCGAAATTTTGATGCATGGACGCGCGGGAATACTATTTGCCCCGGGCAATTCTGACCAACTAGCCGACGCAATGCGAACAGTATATCGTGGTGGCCCAGACATTGAAAAAATGCGCGAAAATGCAACCCGCGGTCTGGAACGATTTGCAACCGCAAAAATATCCGCAGAAATTGTAGAATTACTGAACGACGTTGTATCAAGCCGGGGGGGAAAATGCCAAAAATCTCGATAATTGTGCCTGTGTACAATGTTGAAAAATATATTGCAAAATGCATTCACGCATTACAAGCCCAAACATTTCGTGACATTGAAATAATCTGTATTGATGACCGTGGTAATGACGCATCGATGAATATCTTGCGGGAAATAGCCCGTGGGGATAAACGAATAAAAATTATCCAGAACGCAAAAAACAGTGGGATTGCCCAAACGCGTAATGCCGGTCTGGGCGCGGCAATCGCACCATACGTAATGTGGTGTGATTCCGATGATTGGTATGAACCCCAAATGTGCGAAATGATGTATAACGCAATCACATCCACTGGTGCCGACATTGCAGTATGTGGCGTGAACACGATATACGAGGCTGATGTCCACTGTCGCCAATCTGATGCCCAAGCGTTTTTTATTCCGCGTGCCGAAACGCGACTGGTATCACCCGAAATCGTAAATTCATCTAGTGTCAGTCTGTGGAACAAAATTTTTCGACGCGACATTATCACAGAAAACCAGATAACATTTCCGCCAAACCTGCATTACGAGGACGATTTCTTTTTCCGGGCATACATGTGCCACGCGAAAACGATAACGTATGTGCCGACGCGCCTGTATAATTATCGCCGTAACGCCGGTTCTATTATGAACAAGACTTTTAATCAAACTGGCGGATACAGCACAGATTGTCTGAAAATCGCGATGGCGTTTTATGAATATTTGGCCCAGCATAACATGTTAGATGGAAAATATGATGAATACTGGCAGACGGTATTTATCCCATATTTCAAACTGGCACTAGCACGCGCTCCGAATAAAAACGCAGCCGATATGGCGGCAATGATGGCGCGTAACTTTGCCCATGATAAATACACGCACCCCAGTGCTGATTTCTGGACCGACCGCGCCGTCCGTCTAATCACTGAATCAAAAATGCGCATACCGCGAATAATGCAACGTTCATTTATTCGTCACATTTGTGACGAGTATAAAAACGAATATGCAATCGGGCCGATTTCTGTATTCAAAATAAAATATACACCCACGCGCACGACATACCATCTGTTTGGAATTCCATTTATAATCAAAAGGCACCGTTCATGAAGAAAGCGAAAAAAATATTCACAAAATTTATATGCCTGTTTATATGGCAACCCCAGGCACGCCGAAATGTGCGCAGTTTTATTACGAACTTTGAATTCATATCGTATTTACGATTTATAGCGTCACGCGTTCGTCCAAACACGGTATTGCTGATAGAACCCAACAACACCCATGGCGAAGTTGCAGGTGGTATCCTGCCCCTGTTTCAGAAATTGGGTATGAACGTTGACATTTTGATGAACGAGTGTCCACTGTCAGAACGCCCATTTTGTCGCCAAGATATGCGCAACACGCGCGTTTTCAAGATTGGTATGCGGGGGTTAAACTTATTCTTTGACAATCCCAAATGCGATAAATATCGTGCAGTTTTCCTGATGACCAGTGCATGTTACTGGGCACAAAAACCGGCCGGCGGATATACGTCCAGCCTGCAATTCTTTACACGGCAATTACCACGAATGCATGTGATTGAACATGACCTGGGCGATGTGACAGAATTTGGCGAAGAAAATATGTTAAAAACAGGTCGCCTGATAACACTGGGGAAATTTGACCGGGGCATATTTATCAATCCACACATGTTTGGCCCCGTTAAAAAATTACCAAAACACAATCCAACCCACTTTATCGTTGTCGGTGGCATAGAACCCCAGCGCAAAAACTTTGCCATGTTGATTGATGCGATGCAACAACTGGTTCGCCAGCACCGCGATTTTATGGTTACGGTTATTGGGCGCGGCAAAATGTCCGACATACCGGCTGAATTGCACCCACATATCCAGATTATGGGTCGCTTGGATTTCCCGCGTATGTTTGACCAAATTGAAAATGCAGATTTCTTTTTGACACTGTTGGATCCAGAAAATCCCGCCCACGACCGGTATATCACAACGGGCGTTACCGGTTCGGCGCAATTGATCTATAGTTTTGCCAAGGTTCCAGTTGTCCATAAAAAGTTTGCCGGATTCTATCGGTTTGATGAAACAAATGCGATTGTTTATGACGGCACGCTGGGCGATGCAATGGCGCACGCAATTGATATTGCGCCCGACAAATATATCCAAATGCAAACTGCACTGACCAACACCGCCAACGCAATCACCACCGAAAGTATTAAAAATTTAAAAGGGAGGTTAAATGTTAAATAAAAAAATACCCGTCGTTTTCGCCTTTGATGATAATTATGCTCTGCCCGCCAGTGTGGCAATTCAATCCCTGATTGATTCCAAGGTGCCAACCACCGAATATGACGTCATTGTTTTACACGGGGGACTAAAAAAATCCACCATGCGGAAAATAGAACAAATATGTCCAATCAGATGGATTTTAGTTGACACGTCATGCCTGGACGATGCGCCAACGGGATGGAGTGGTATTGAAACATACTATCGTCTGCTGGTTGCAGATTTAATACCAGATTATGATAAAATAATATGGTCTGATGTTGATGTATTATTCTGTGCCGATTTAACAGATATATATAACGCGCCAATGGGCAATGCAGATTGGTCGGGGATCGCCGCTGAACGCGCCGATGAAAAGCATGGTATTCATCCACACTTCCCAGAAAACACAAAGCCATTTATTTATATGCCGGGATTTATGGTTATCAATGCGAAAAAGTGGCGTAAGGAAAATATGCGCGAACATTTCTTTGATATAATCAAGACGTTCGGCACAAGGTTAAAATTCTTTGATTTAGATATACTGAATTTGGCCGCGAAAAAAATCAATGATGTGCCATTTGAATATTGTGTTCTGGAAAATATCTATGATGCCGATGACATAAAAACCGCCCCAGAATATCCATGGCTATCCCGTGTACATTCGTATAAACGCCTGGTGCAAGCGAAACAGAATCCCAAAATTATTCACTATGCGGGTGGTTGGCCAAAAATCTGGTGGCGCACCCCCAACAAAATAAAACAAAATTATTGGGCATACCTGGTGCGGTCACCTTTTTATAATCGTGAATATTATTTTCCAGGCTGGCGCACAAAATTAAAACGCATAATGTTCTGGCCAATAATAAAACTATGTCCGGTTAAATCGTGGCGTAAAAAATTAAAAAACAAAATCAAAAACAAATAAGGCATCACAAATGGCATGTAATATCATTATTACTCATCGTGGGAACCCAAAACATTTAAAATATGTCTTGGCCCAGGTGCATAAAACAAATCCGAATGCGAACATTGTTTTAATGGGTGATAAATCAAATGATAAATACCCTTTTGTAACACATGCGTATCTTAGTGATTATTTTTCCGGCGCAAATAATTTCGCAAATGTATATGTTCACAAAAATGCAACATCTGTGGAATACGAGCTGTTTTGTTATCAACGCTGGTTCTGTGTGTATGAATATATGGTAAAAAATAATTTGGACGATGTATTTTCATTAGATTCTGATGTATTGGTATATGATAATCTGGCCGAACTGCATAATGTCGTTAAAGAATATGATTTCGCCGTCAGTGCAAAAAGTCTGACCCCAGAAAATCCAGGTTGGTGGATTGCCGGGCCACCAATTGGTTATTTTCATCGTGATACATTAAAAGAATTGTTAGACTTCTTTGTTGCGTCATATCAGGATAAAAAATATCTGAAATTATTTGATGAAAAAATGGCATGGCATAAATCACGAAAC
The DNA here is from genome assembly GCA_934276735.1 of uncultured Alphaproteobacteria bacterium. Classification (GTDB taxonomy): domain Bacteria; phylum Pseudomonadota; class Alphaproteobacteria; order Rs-D84; family Rs-D84; genus Enterousia. Next base: position 420,410 of record CAKQTG010000002.1, read on the forward strand.
GAACCATATGGTGTATGTGACATGACCCAGATATTTTTATTTGTTCGCGAAAATGCAAACCGCTTGTTCAATTTTTCAACGCCTTTTATGGTAAACGGCGAATTAAACCGCATAGACGAAACTATCCTGGACACAACGGAATGCGTCGCCGATGGCGCACATAAAAAACTGGTATTTGAAAATGGGGCCGTATACGGATTTGACCGCGGCACTGGCCAGAAACTACGTTTTCCACTATTGCATTTCCAGGGATACAATCCGGTAAATGCAAAAGAATGGATTCCAGATTATTATACCGGCAAACGTTACAGATTTGGGTTATGGTGGCGTAAAAAATTAAAAAACAAAGTAAAAAAACACTAAGTCATCACAAACATTTAACCCGGGCGATGCGCAGGAATCCAAACAGGTCATAGCATTTGCGGTTATTGCGTTTCTTGATACGCATCAGGGGCACCACACCGAACAGCCGATATCGCACAATATTGTCGCGTTCCTGCCATGATATAAACGGCGTGCGACGCCCCAAGCGCAGCGCGCCGTGGTGCCGATATGCAATCCGCGTGAACACGCGCAGGAACAGCAAATAATACGCCGTCACGCGACGATTATAATGATTTATTTGTGCCAGTAATGATTGGTTATATTCGGTATGCGACGCATTTGATGCGCACCAGACATCACCCAGTTTTTCTGTATCTAGTTTTGACATATTTGAACAAAACGCCGAAATATATTCATTTACATCACGGGGCGAAAACACAACCGGCACCGCAGTTACCGAATCCAAAATATCGCGGGCGAAATCAACAATATGCGGAATCATTATTTCGGCCAGGCGGTTACGTGCAACCTCGCGCAAATGCGGATTTTTCTGGTAAACAGGTGCGCCATTGATTAAATCGACAACGGGCCCTTCGGGTGACATCAGGACAAATTCTATCAATGACGTAATACTGTCAATATCAGACGAAATCGGTGCCCAGGCAACATAATCTATGTCATAGCGTTAGGCGTTTTTAACGTTCCCCACGCTGTAGACCCCAAACACATTATCCCCCAGCGCGTGCCGCAACAGGCGTTGCGCCGAAAATGTTGCCGCCCCAGAATCAATAATCGCAATCGGCGATTTAGTATCCAGGTGAAAATTCGCCAAATACTGTTTATATTCTGATAAATTTTTATCTGCACATGGACGCAATATATCCAGGTGTGATTTGATAAACGCATCCTTGGCCGCGTATGAATCAAATGTCGCTGGGATTGGCGTGCCGGTGCCACGCAGAATATCCAACACAACATTTGCGTTATGTTCATCGCCCCAGGACAGCAAACATTTCGCATGTAACATACGCTGGGCATAAACATAATGCGCACGTGCGGTGGAATTGCCCGTCAACAGCATATTCGCAATTTTATGCATAACAAAACCATCACGTGCGATAAACAGCAAATCGTGCGCACCACGCGCCAGTGCCGTATCCACAGAAAAACGGGTTAAACCATATGCAATTGGCCCACCAATGCAATACGCAAAATCAGCCCAATACAAATCACGATTGTTTAATAAATCATGTCGCGCCGACATCTTGTGCGCCATACGCATTAAAATCATACTGATTGTCAGTGAATCTGGATTCGCGCGATACAATTGGCAAAAGCGACGGTTTTGTGGTGCCGATAAAAATGTATCCGCCAAACTTGGCACATGCAACGCATCAATACCACACCGTTGCGCATTTTGAACATCAGACACCACGGAATCACCAATGTGCAAAACAACACCCGGGCGCAGTCCAGTATCCGCTAAAAATGTTTTAAACAAATTACCCGTATACTTTGATCGGTTATGTTCGCCAGATATATACATCCAGTCCCATCCGTCATAACCGTTGTCGCGCAATATGCGCCCCAGGTCAGATGACGACAAATACATATCAGATATTATCGCGATTTTCTTGCCCGATTGACGCGCGTAATTATACACATCAATCATACCAGGACGCGGACGCAAAATGCGTGATTCAAATTCAACCTCGACCCCACGCATGTCGCGAAATGATGCATCAATATTTGCATATATCGCATCAAACGTGATATCTTCGCCACCACATGACCGGGCGCGATGTTCCGCCGCCATACGCGCGGTGGTAAAACCGGTGCGACCGGTATATTGTTCCATATGACGGATAAAGTGGTATGGATTCATATACGGACGCACCAACAATGTGTCAAATATGTCAAACGATATACAATCGTGACAATCAATCAAAGATTTTATTTTGTCATTTATCATGCTGATAATAATAACAAGGCGATAGCCAAAACACAACTAAATAGTGGCCGTTTTATATGGTATAAACATCACCATTTGGTATTCTGACGTTGCCCTATTTTTCAGGCACTGGCCCGCAAAGACGGGTGCCCACACCGTTGTATAATTACAGGACAAAACATATTCCGCCATGATAACAGTATTAAAATCAGATTCTACCCAATCCATGGCACGGGTATTACCGCGACAAAACAAAATCCCGTTTGACGGGATTGTTATCTGAGATGCAGATGTATAATCTGTGCGTGCGTCAAAGTCCAGTTGTGGCGTGGCCGCACCAATATCAGCCTGGCGGGCCAGCATTGTGCCGCCCGGGGTTTCGCCATCGTGCACGCGCAGGGTTTTATTGGTTAAATCAACCGTTATCTCGCCCGGGGCACCGGTAAATACTTTATGTTGGTCGGCGGTGCCGCGTCTGAATTGAATTTGTCGTGACATTGTTATCCTTTTGTTTAGTTTGAAGTAAATTTGTAAAAAAACACCGACGCGTAACGCGTCGGTGAATGCGTGCATTATATCACAAATCCCGTAAGAAATCAATCACGCAGTTGGTCGGACAATTCACTGATTGCGATTGCATACCAATTAGAATTATTCCACCGCTTTATCCGATAGAAATTTGGATACGTCAAATACGCCGTTATCATCGGCATTGGTGCGACATCAGTATCAACTGCATTTGGGTCGGTTGGCGCGATTGCCGCGTTCATACGCGCATTTTGAACCGCCAGCGTGTCTGCAACCAATCCTGCGGTCATTGCCGACGATGGCAGGGCCGTGCCATCTGGGTTTATCACGCCCATCGCCGCCCAGGCGTCCAGTGTTTTTTTCGTTTTACCGTCCAACAGCGACACATCAAAATCCGCCGGCAATACGACACGACGCGCAATGCGTTCGTTCGGATTCCACCCCAGTTTATTCAGGTAATTTCCAGCCGACATCATTGCGTCACCAACACTGCCGCTGATATCTATTTTACCATCGCCATTGCCATCAACGCCATATTGTGCCAGTGTTGTTGGTATAAACTGGAAATGTCCCATTGCGCCGGCCCAACTGCCCCCAAATGACGAAACATCGTCGCCGTTTTTATCGGCAATTTTCATCAGTGCCAACAACTGGTTTGTAAAGAACGTTTGACGACGTCCCTCGTATATCAATGTGACAAATGCGTCACGCAACGGGTGGTCGGCCATACGCGCACCATAGTTTGATTCCATACCCCAAAATGCCAAAATAACGTGCGGCTGGACGCCATAGGTCTGTTCTACGCGGTGTAACAACGTCGGATAACGATGTGCCATTTTATGCCCCATTGCAACGCGCGATGGTGCAACGGTGCGTGCCAAGTATCCGTCCATCGTCAGTTTAAATTCAGACTGATTCTGGTCGCGCTTTACAATATTTGGAATAAATGCCGGATTTTTCAGCGTTGCGTCAATCGTTGCGCGTGATATATTTTGTGCCGCCGCACGCGTGCGAATATCGTCCAGCACAGATTCCCAGCGCACCATATCAAATGCGCCACGGTCGGCAACCACAGGCGCCACGTCTGGCGCAATGGCGACAACATATTCGGTCGGCGCGGCCACCGCACGCGACATACACAACAGCCCCACGCACGCCACGCATGCGAAAAGTCTTGTTTGGGTCATATCTGTTTCCCCTTTGTATTAAAATGCGTATTTCAGCCCCAGATGCAGTCCAAATGATTGCCATGTGGCATGCTTTAACTGGTCACTGATTTTTTCAGTATGTGCCGCAATCGTTTCGATTATCGGATTACCATTATCATCTAAAACATATTGCCCATTTTCTATTTTGAATTGGGAATATTCGGCGATATACAATTCACCACCAATCTTGCCAACATAGAAGTAATTCGTATCGGCACGCAAAACCAACTGCAAACGATCAGACACGCGCATATTGTATTCCATTTCGGCCTGGTATGAATATGCACCGTTGGACCCTTCGTCCAGGAAACTGGGGTTCTGTTGCCAATCTGTGCGGTTTGGCCAAATTCCTTCGGACGAATATTTCGGCAATCCAAATTGGACATAAAAGCGCAATTTGTCCGACAGTGTCATTTGCTTTTCCACTTCCATTCCGATATAAAACCCGGACCAGGTTGTGTTGTATTCGTGGGTTTTGCCCTCTACTACAATCGGGCCATCACCGCCGATGATAACGCACTCGCCACTGCCCACGCCCCACGGCACCGTGCCCCATGACGCATCATAATCAATCGTCGGCAACGATGTCCCCAGCGAGAATATTGTCCCGTTCGATGATGCCGGCACAACCTTTAAATCTTCGGGCGACATACATACCTGGTACCAATCGTCTGAAACCTCGGTCCCGATGGGCACAGAATAATAATTACCGGCCGCATCACCATATACATACGCCCCCTTGTCCGTCATCAACGGCAAATACACGCCCGGGTTCGGGTAATAGTGATTGGACATTTCCAGATTATGCTTGAATATTTCATATCCAAATGATGGTGACAATTTCCATCCACCGATATCCCACACGTGGTGCGCACCAACACCAAAACGGAAATGATTCGTGCGCCCAGATTCGTCCCCGACAGAAATGGTAAATATCCCCTCGGTCGGTTTGGATTCATCAAATGGTTTCAGGTCATAATCCATGGACAGTCCGCCCGACGCCATACGACCGTATGTATATTCGGCAAACGCAAACATATCAAAATTGCGCAGGCTGAAATTATGCTGGGCTGTGACGCCAACCTCGTTAAAAACCATATCGTCCCATTGCAAAATGGAATTGACCCCGGTTTCAAATTCAAAGTTTGCAAAACGACGCGCGTATGTTGGCGCAATCGTCGTCTTGGCCGTATCCGCCCCAGAAATTCCGTTTGCCGTCATTGTGCCAGAATACGTTGGCTGGGCCACCGTTTGACGCGGAACCTGATATGAATAAGACCGACTGCCCACAATCTGTTTATTGCCAGATTGTCCGACATATTTCGTGTAACCCTGGGCCTGGTATTGGGAATAGCCAGCCTGGTTCGCATTAGTTTGTGATGTTTGATAATACGACGGCACGCCCTCGTTCGCAGCGAACGCCGCGACAGACGCAAAAACGCCGGTAAAAAAGGTTATTATTCCTGTCTTCATTTCTTTTTCTTGGGATTATTATATCATAAAAACAGCCCCTGCAAAAGTGATTTCATTTATCACTTGCGCCGATTTTATACCGCGATACAATGCGTCATATGGAAATGCCGCACAACATATATATTCATACGCCTTTCTGCATGTCAAAGTGCAAATATTGCGCATTTTTTTCGGCTGCGTGCAATGCGCCCGATTGGGACGGATTTGCTGACGGCATCGTGCGCGAAATTAAATTCTGGGGCGCACGTCTGGGGCGCGTTGCGGTGCCAACTGTATTTTTTGGTGGTGGCACGCCGTCACTGATGCCAACGCGCGTGTTTGCACGAATTATGAACGCGTTGCGCAACAATTTTAACATTGCCCCAAACCCAGAAATCACATTGGAATCAAATCCAAAAACACTGGACGCGACGCGGTTGCGTGAATTTATGGACGCCGGGGTAAATCGCCTGTCGGTGGGGGTGCAACGCCTGGATAACCCAGAACTGGAATTCTTGGGGCGGCGGCACAGCGTGCGCGACGCGTTGGAATTGTTGGGCGCGGCGATGGGGGGCGGCCTGCGCGTAAATGCAGATTTTATATATGGAATCCCGGGGGATAATGCGGACACCGTCGCACAAATGTGTCGGGATATAAATGCGTTGGGTTTGAACCACGTATCAATGTATGAATTGACCATTGAAAAAAACACACCGTTTGGCAAAATGAATTTAGCGATGCCATCAAACGACGCGATGGCCGATATGTATTGCGCAATCGCAGGGACGCTGGCCCTGCCCCGGTACGAGGTTTCAAATTATGCCACCCCCGGTAACGAATGCATTCACAACCAGAACGTGTGGGACGGCGACGCCTATGTCGGCATTGGTCGTGGTGCGGCTGGGCGGCCATACATTGACGGCACCTGGTATGAACAGCGTGGTGGCGACGATATACAAATGCAACCACTGACGCCAGCTGCGCGCGCCACAGAAAAAATTATAACAGGTCTGCGCACCGTGCGTGGTGTGCGTAAATCCGATGACGTTATGCGCGTAATAAACACAGACTGGCTGCGCGCAAATCCAGAACTGATTTGTGATAACAATGACCGAATTTGCGTCACGGAAAAAGGTATGTTGATTTTAGATGATTTGTTGCTAGACTTGTGCAACTGGGACGGGAAATGAAGAACAAATTACTGAACATAATCGGAATAATCGCGGTTGTCACCGCGGTTGTTATTGCACACTATTTAACAAAAACAAAGGATGTAATTATGAACACTGGGATACGACCTGAAAATATGGATACAACTGTTCGTCCAGGCGACGATTTTTACGCGTATGCAACAAACGGTTGGCGGTCGGCGCACCCAATCCCAGACGACTATACACGATATGGTGTGTTTGATGTTTTGCACGATACCAACCTGGTGCGTGTGCGCGAAATCGCCGAAACAGATACCGGAAAAATCGGGACGCTGTATAAAATCGCAATGAATACAGAAAAACTAAACGCCGACGGCGTGCGCCCGGTCGCCGCCCAGATTGCAGAAATTGACGCGATAAAATCGCGCGACGAATTACCAGAATTTATTGGTCGTATGCACCAGATGACATCGGCATTTTGGGGCGACGGCGTTGCACTGGACGAAACAGACAGCACGCATTACCTGTATAACATTGGCCAGGGCGGACTGGGGCTGGCACGTGATTACTATTTTGACACAGACAAAAAAACAATCCAGATTCGCAAAAAGTATCTGGAATTTATCGCGAAACAAATGAAAAACTTTGGCATTTCTGTGGACGCAAAAAAATTATACGATTTAGAATTACGTATGGCGCGGTCTTTTTACCCAAAGGAAAAATTGCGTGACCCACATGCGAACTATCACAAAATGACACTGGACGAAATCAAATCACGTTTCCCAGGATTTGATTGGGACGCATACTTGGCCGCGCGTGGCGCAACACGTGCGACGCAAATCAACATCGCCCAGCCCGAGGCAATCGCAGAATCAATCGCAATTATGAACGATACTGATTTGGATTTGATAAAGACATATCTGAAATATCGCATTGTCAGTGCCGCAGACACATTACTGGACGACGCAACATACGATATATCATTTGATTTTTATAACCGCACAATGGCCGGTCAACCCACGCCAAAGCCACGCTGGAAACGCGCGGTCGCGATGCTGGACGGCACCCTGGGCGAAGAAATCGGCCACCTGTATGTGAAAAAATATTTTTCCGCAGACGCAAAAAAACGTATGCAAGAATTGGTGAAAAACCTGCAACGCGCATTGGGCGTGCGGATTGAAAACCTGGACTGGATGTCCGACGAAACTAAACGCCAGGCATTACAAAAACTGGACACGTTTCACGCAAAAATCGGATACCCGGACAAGTGGCGCGATTATTCTGAATTGCACATAGACCCGAACGCGTCACTGTGGGAAAATATGCTGATTGTATCAAAATTTGAAGATGATTTTTGGCTGAACAAAATCGGTCGCGAAAAAGACCCAACCCTGTGGTATATGAACGCACACGAAATCAACGCGTATTATGACCCATCTACGAACGAGATATGTTTTCCAGCCGGCATATTACAGTATCCGTTCTTTGATATGAACGCAGACGACGCATTTAACTATGGCGCAATCGGCAGTATTATTGGTCACGAAATGACACACGGCTTTGATGATTCTGGTCGTCATTTTGATGCCAACGGTAACATGACCGACTGGTGGACTGTGCGCGACGCCCAGGGATTTGAACAGCGTGCTGGCGTCCTGCGCACACAGTTTGATAAAATCGTAATTGCGCCCGGCGTGCACGCAAACGGCAAATTTACACTGGGCGAAAACCTGGCGGACTATGGTGGGATAACTGTATCATTTACCGCATATAAAAACTTTGGTCACGCAACTGGTGTTGCCAATGGATTCACCGCAGACCAACGTTTCTTTATCGCATACGCCGGCAGTTGGGCGCAAAACAGCCGCCCCGACGAAGACCTGCGCCTGACCAAGGTTGACGAACATTCCCTGGCGCGCAACCGCGTCAATGGTATATTGCCGAACATCGCAATGTGGTATGATGCATTTGGAATACAGCCCAGCGACGCATTATATATCGCCCCAGAAAAACGAATAAAGTTATGGTAAAAAAATGTCCCGAAATGGGACGTTTTTTATTTGTGTGATAAAATGTGCAAAATAACACTGATTATAAATATCAGCGTAATAACCCCCAGGATTATTTTCTGGCGACGGTGTCCAGCACCATCGTGACAATGTTCGCAATCACAATGACAATCGCGCACGACCAGCACCCACGACACCCCCAACATTAACGCTGAAAATACGAACAGCCACGGTTCAATCCATTCTGGCAACACCGATGTGTGCGCGAATTCTGGCGCAACCAGTGACATAACCGACAACACGATTGGCAACACACAGCAAAATAAATGCGGCACCAACGACGCGATTATTCCAATTTTAACAGCCTTGTTTTTCATAACAAATCCTTTGATTGGCGTTCCCACCAGGACTCGAACCCGGATTTAATTCTTAGGAGGAATTCGTTCTATCCTGTTGAACTATGGGAACATACCAGTTTTATTTTATTCCTTGGATTTTCATATTGCAAGTTGTAATAGTCGCGGGTATAATAGGCCCGACAAAAAACAGGAAGGGTAAAAATGTCAACGGTAACAAGAAGTGATTTTGCCGCACGTTTGCGGGAAAAGTTTGGTCTAACCACGGCGGACGCGTATAAATTAGTTGATATTGTATTTGACGAAATACACGACGCACTGGTAAATGGCGAAGAAGTAAAATTTGCCGGATTCGGCAGTTTTAAAATTCTAACCAAGGCCCAGCGTATGGGTCGCAATCCCAAGACAGGGGAATCGGCGGTAATATCGGCACGACGCGTTGCGTCATTTCGCCCCAGCAACGAATTCAGACAACGGGTTGCAAAGCACCAATAATTCCCACCGCCCCCCCCGGGCGGTGTTTTATTAGAGAGTGATGAAAAGTGAGTAAGTGACAGAGTGATATAGTGATATAGTTGGGTGCGCCGATGGCGCACTTGTTTTTGTCGTCGCGGGGTAAGTTCTCCTCCTGTGGAGGAGTCCCGCGCAGCGGGGAGGTGGTCTTTTTGTTGTCCCTGCGGGGCAATAGATACCGGCCTGCGCCGGTATGACGCTAGTGCGTGGTTGGGTGCCATATTTTACGAACATTGTCCGTGAAATAAAAACCATACCACCGCCTTTGTCATCCTGGGGCTTGACCCCAGGATCCAGGTCTGTGATGTTGCGAGCGGACGCGAGCACCTTGCTACATCAATTGATACAGGTCCTCATATAAATCGCGCCACGTTGGATTGTGGCGTTCTATCAAATCCTTTTTCCACGCACGCAACCACCCCTTCAGACGCTTTTCATGCCGAATTGCCTGGCGCGCATCGGCAAAACGCTCAAAATATACCAACTTGCATACTTCGTATTTACTGGTAAAGCCCGGCGTCAGATGATTTTTATGCTCGTATATTCGGCGTGGTAAATTACCCGTAACACCGACATACAGCGTCCCATTGCGGTCGCTGGCCAGAATATAAACGTAATAAAACCTTTGAATGCCATACATTGATTTAAGGAATTTGCTGCGCAAATAATTTTATACTACCTGGATTCTGGGGTCAAGCCCCAGAATGACACCTATGAGAAAGTCCGCAACATAAACTTGAACAATGTTTGTAAATTGTGGCACCCAACCACACACTAGCGTCATACCGACGTAGGTCGGTATCCATTGTGTTCCCTTGGTATATCGTGATTTGGTGATTAGTCCCCAATAATAAAATCTGCGATTGCGTGGGTATGGCTCGCGTTCGCTCGCACTGCATGGTCCCTATTCCTGCCTGCGCAGGAATAACAACAAGGTGCGCATACGCGCAAATCTATCCACCTGGATTCTGGGGTCAAGCCCCAGAATGACACCTATGAGAAAGTCCGCAACATAAACTTGAACAATGTTTGTAAA